>DATGIA010000047.1:0-5001 GCA_035307465.1 Steroidobacteraceae bacterium | reverse complement strand
TTGAACCACATCCACAACGGGGATACCGTGGCGCAGTGAAAGGGATCTTTCCACCGGACCGGACGCACGGGGGGAGCAGGGACAGCGCCGGGCCTCGCCTGGCTTCGCGGGATCTCTGGATGAGAGGAGCCTGCACCTTCGCGCTCACCTTCGCGAGCGGCGCACTCGGCTATGCCCTCCCCGACTTCGGCGGGCGTCTCACGCTCTTGATTCTGCCGAGCGGCCTCGCGGTCGGCGCCGTGTACCGCTGGGGCCGGCCCATGGTGCCGGCCGTGCTCCTGGCGGGATTCGCGATCGACCTCTGGCACCGCCAGCCTCTCATCGCCTCGATCGGCGTCGGCGTGGGTCTCGCCTCCTCGGCGCTCGCCGTCACCGAGCTCCTCGCGCGCAGCAGCTTCGATCCGCTCTTCCGCCGCGCGCGCGATGTGCCGCTGTTCATTGGAGCGACCGCGCTCGGCATGCTGCCCGCGCCCCTGTTCGGCTACCTCGGACTCATTCTGGCCGGCGTGTCCCATGGAGCCGGTGATCCGTTGAACTGGCTGCGCTGGTGGAGCAACACGACCGCCGGCGTGCTGATGCTCGCGCCCCTGTTTTTCGGGGCGAGCGCCCGCAGCTTCACCTCGCTGCAGGAGAGCTGGCGCGCCGGGGTGATCTGGGCCCTCGCTCTGGCCGGCTGTTGCGTCGCAATATTCGTCGCGCCGGAGGGCCAGCTCGCTCGCCCGCCGCTGTTCCTGTTCTCGCTGCTGCTCACGACCTTCGGGTCGATCTATTTCGGCCTGGTGGTCGCCGCGCTCGGCGCGCTCGTGATCTGCCTGTGCTGCGCCGGGTGCATCGTCTTCAGCCACGGAGCCTTCGCGCAGCTCACGACCTTGCAGGGCCTGCTGATGATCTGGACCGTGAGCGGCGCGCTCACGGGGAGCAATCTCATCATCACCGCGTTGCTCGCCGAGCGCGACGCCGCGGCGCGCGCCCGCGCCCGCGCCGACTGGCGCTATGCGCAGGTGTTCGACGGCAGCCCCCAGCCGATCTGGGTGCACGATCTCGCCACGCGCTCCTTCCTGATGGTGAACGAGGCCACCTGCCGGCAATACGGCTGGAGCCGCGAGGAGATGCTCGCCATGAAGGTGGACGCGCTCCTGCCGCCCGAGGTCGCGCAGATGCTGGCGGGCGATGCGCCGGTGCCCGGCGATCAAGGCGCGCGCGATGAGCCCCTCGAGACGCAGCACGTGACGCGCGACGGCCGCACGCTCGATGTGGAGATGTGGTCGCGGGTCATCGATTGCGGAGGCCGCACCTCCGTGCTCGTGTTCGCGGTGGACGTGACCGAGCGGCGCGCGTTCGGTCAGGCGCTGCTCGAAGCGGTGGCGACGGAGCAGCGCCGGATCGGTCAGGAAGTGCACGACGGCCTGGGGCAGGAGCTCACGGGACTTGCGCTGACCGCCCGCGCCCTGGCGAACCGCGCGGCGCGCGAGCGCGACGCCATCGCTCCCGAGCTCGATGAGCTCGCGCTGCTCGCCACTGGCTGCATCCAGGAGGCGCGGCTCATCGTGCAGGGCCTCTCGCCCCTCAGCGATGCCGACGGCAGTCTCGAGGCGGCGCTCGCGACGCTCGCGCGTCGCGGCTCCTTGAGCGGCACACCGGTGCGCTTTCACAGCCGCATCAGCCAGCCGATGGAGCTCGATCTCAAGGTGCGCAATCATCTCTACCGCATCGCGCAGGAGGCCGTGCAGAACGCGCTCAAGCATGCCGGTGCGCACGCCATCGACATCACGCTGGAAAGCACCGACGGCACCATCCAGCTCGAGGTGCTCGACGATGGGCGCGGTCGCGCGGACGATGCGCCCGCCGGGCTCGGCATGCGCACCATGCGCTTTCGCTCGAGCGCGATCGGTGCGCGATTGACGCGGGGTCATCATCCGGGCGGCGGCTATGTGATTCGCTGCGAGCTGCCGCGCTCGCGCCGGTGGCCCTCGGCGCGCGCCCTGTGATCACTGTCAGGCGGGCCGGCGCTGCGCAACGAAGAACAGGCGGGGAAAGGGCAGCAGCACCGTGCCGTCGGCGAGCGGTGGATGGGCGCTGCGCACGCGCTCGGCATAGAGCGCGAGGAACTGCCGCCGCTCGTCCTCATCGAGCGGATCGAGGAAGGGTCGCAGTCCGGTCGCCTTGAACCATTCGACCACGGCCTGCTCGCCGTGCAGGACGTGGTAGTAGGTGCTGCGCCATAGATCGACCGCAGCGCCGTGCGCGGCGAGAAGGCGGTAGTACTCATCGGGCGAGGCGATCGGCACCCGCGCCGCCTCCGCGGTCGCCAGCTTGCGCGCCCACGGGCCCGCCGCGGCCACTTCGCGCATCAGCACCTGCGCCGGCTCTGCGAGGTTGTCGGGAATCTGCACGGCAAGCGCGCCTGCGGGCGCAAGCCGCTCGAGCAGCGCAGGCAGCAAAGCCGCGTGATCGGGCACCCACTGCAGCACGGCGTTCGAGAGGATGAGATCCACGTCGGCGCTCGACCCGTCCCGTACCCACTCGCGCAGGTCTCGCACCTCGAAGCGCACGTGCGGCAGGCGGCGGCGGGCCGCCGCCACCATATCGGGCGAGGAATCGAGCCCGAGGACGTCGGCTCCCGGGTAGCGCCGGGCGAGCAGCTCCGTCGAGTTGCCCGGCCCGCATCCCAGATCGACCGCGCGGCGCGGCGCACCGAGCGGCACCGCTGCGAGCAGATCGTGCACGGGCCGGGTCCGCTCTCGCTCGAAAAGAACGTATTGACCCGCCGACCAGGTGTCCTTGGCGAAACCACTGCTCTTGGCCATACCACTGCTCTCCGCCGTACCACGGCTCTTCGCCATAGCACTCCTCTTCGCGATACCACTGCTCTTGGCCATGCAACTCACTCTTCGATGAGACTCGCGAGCGAGTTGCGCGCCGCCGGCGCCGGGGGTGCGCCCAGGGCGATGTCGCGCCGCTCCGGGCCGAGCCACACCAGAGCGACGATGATGAGCGCGGTGATGCCCACCACGAGCGCCAGGGCGAGATCGAATCGCCCGCCGTCGACTCCGGCGATCCACACCTGCACGTTGAGGTTGGCGGCGGCCAGCAGGTTGCCGAGCTGATACACGAGCCCCGGAAAGGTGCCGCGGATATCGGCGGGCGAAAGCTCATTGAGATGAGCCGGTATCACGCCCCAGGCGCCTTGCACGGCCACCTGCATGAAGAACGCGCCGAGGCCGAGCAGCAACGGCGTCACGCTGAATGCCCACAGCGGCAGAATGGGGAGCGACAGAAGCGCGGCGAGCACGATCGCGCGGCGCCGGCCGAGGTGCTGCGAGAGGAATCCGAAGAGCAAGCCGCCGCAGATCGCGCCCACGTTGCCGATGGCCGTGATCGCCGAGGCGAGATGCGTATCGAAGTGATGCTGACCCTTGAGGAAATAGCTCGGGTACGCATCCTGCGAGCCGTGGCTGAAGAAGTTGAAGGCGGTCATGAGAGCGATGGCATACACGGCGATTCGCCAGTGCACGAGGAGCGTATCGAGGAAACCGGCGCGCGAGCGGCTGCTTCGCTCCTGCCAGTCCGGAGATTCGGCCACCCCGAAGCGGATGAAGAAGACCAGCACGCCCGGCAGGACTCCGAGCAGAAACATGCCGCGCCAGCCGAGATGATCGTAGAGCGCGTAGTTGGCGAGCGAGGCGAGCAGGTACCCCGTGGGATAGCCGATCTGCAGCAACCCCGATACGAAGCCGCGTGCCTCGGGCGCGATGGTCTCCATGGTGAGTGCCGAGCCGACCCCCCACTCGCCCCCCATCGCGATGCCGAACAGAGCCCGCACGAGGAGGAGCGACGTCATGTTGGGTGCGAAGCCCGAAGCGGCTTCGAGCAGCGAGTAGGCGAGGATGTTCCCCATGGGAGCGGGTCGCCGGCCGAACCGATCCGCGAGCCGACCGAACAGGAGCGCGCCCACCGGTCGCATGGCCAGCGTCACGAGCACCGCCGTCGAGACGAGCTGCTGGCTCGAATGCAGCTCCGCCGAGATCTCGGCGAACATGAACACCATCAGGAAGAAATCGAAGGCGTCGAGCGTCCAGCCGAGATAGGCCGCAATGACGACGTTGCGCTGCTGCTTCGACCAGGTCACGAGCGGGGGTGGATCATTGCGCGCATCGGGGCACGGCCGATGCTACAGGAGGGTGCGAGGGCGATCACCCTCCTCACCGCGCGCCCACAGGGCGCCGCCCGGGCGCGGCGGTTGCCACAGGCGCGCAAAAAAAAAGAGCGGACCGAAGCCCGCTCCTTCTGATCGAATCGCCCGGGGGCGTTGACCTGTAGGTCCAGGCGGGGCGGGCGCCTCGCGGCACCCGCCCGCAACCCGAAATTTACATGTCCATGCCGCCCATGCCGCCCATGCCGCCGGCCGGAGCATGCGAATGCTCCTCTTCCTTCGGCGCCTCGGCGATCATCACTTCCGTGGTGAGCAGCAGGCCCGATACCGAGGCCGCGTTCTGCAGAGCCAGACGCGTCACCTTGGTCGGATCCAGGATGCCCATCTCGATCATGTCGCCATACTCGCCGGTGGCGGCGTTGTAGCCGAACGTGCCCTTGCCCTCGCGGACTCGGTTCAACACGACGGCTGCATCCTCACCCGCGTTGGAGACGATCTGACGCAGCGGCTCCTCGATCGCGCGAGCCAGGATCTTGATGCCGTGAGTCTGGTCCTCGTTGTGGCCCTGCATCTTGTCGATGGCCTTCAGAGCCCGGATGAGAGCGACCCCACCACCCGGCACCACGCCCTCCTCGACGGCGGCGCGAGTCGCGTGCAGCGCATCCTCGACCCGTGCCTTCTTCTCCTTCATCTCGATCTCGGTGGCTGCGCCCACCTTGATGACGGCGACGCCGCCCGAAAGCTTGGCCACCCGCTCCTGCAACTTCTCCTTGTCGTAGTCGGAGGTCGCCTCCTCGATCTGCTGGCGGATGCTCTCCACGCGCGCCTTGATGTCGGACGCCTTGCCG
>DATGIA010000046.1:0-42258 GCA_035307465.1 Steroidobacteraceae bacterium | reverse complement strand
CGGCGGCCGCTTCGTCGCGGGCTTCTCGGGCGAGCAGTATGCAACGCCCGAGGCGATCCCGCTGTTGCGCGAGGTGCGTCGCCGGCCGCTCACGCGCCAGTACGTGTCGGTCTCGGCGGCCGACCCTTTGAACCTCGCCGGCATCCTCACGCCGGGGGCGCGCTTGCCCTCGCTCGGCGCCAACCGGCTGCTGTATTCGGACGGCATGCCGATCGCGCAGCTCATCGCCGGCGAGGTGCAGTTTCTGGAAACTCTCGAGCCCAAGGAGCAGCGCGAGGCGCACTACGCGGTGCTCAGGCGGCACGTACCGGCGGCGCTCGAGGCGGTGGTCGAAGAAGAAGAGGGGCAGGCACCGAATGATGAAGCGGGGAGGGGCTGAGCAGCCCGTTCTGCGGTCCGTCCGCCTCGAAGTCTGCAGGTCCGTCGCATCAGGCGCCACCGTTTCGCACGGCCACGGCCGGCCATACTTTACCCCGGGTGATGAATGAACGATTTCTTCAAATGGTTGCTGTCTTCACAGGGCTTCATGCCGCATGGGCATTGCTATCTCTGGCAGCCCGGCACGATGTGGCTGAACATCGGCTCGGATGGGCTGATCGCCGCGGCCTATTTCCTCATCCCGTTCACGATCTACGATTTCGTGAGACGACGCACCGTCGACATCCCTTTCCAAGGGATATTCCTCATGTTCGCCGCCTTCATTCTCCTGTGCGGGTCCACGCATCTGATGGAGATCTGGACCGTGTGGCACCCGGACTATCGGCTGAGTGGTGCATTGAAGCTGATCACCGGCATCGTGTCGATGGCCACCACCCTCGCACTCTTTCGCATCATTCCTCTCGCAAGTCAGCTCAGATCGCCGCGCCAGCTGCAGCAGGAGGTTGCCGCTCGTACCACGGAGCTGACGGAGGTCAACGGCAAGTTGCAGCAGACCGTTCGGGAACTGCAGCAGCAGCGCGAGGAGCTGCAGACGATGCTCGACCTGCTGCCCGTTGGAATCGCCATCGCCCACGATGCACTCGGCAATCAGATGACGGCCTCCACCCGTCTCGCCGAGCTCCTGGGGATTTCCACCACTCAAAATCTTTCCCTCAGTGCGGAGGATGGCCCGAGCAGCGCATTCCGCTGCCTGCGCGATGGCAAGGTGATTCCCCCCCAGGATCTGCCGATGCAGCTCGCGGCACGCACCGGTCAGGAACAACGAGACGTCGATCTCGATGTGGAGCTCGCGGATGGGCGCAAGATCGCCCTGATGGTGAGCGCTGCGCCGCTCTTCGATGCCGACGGGCGGGTACGCGGTGCGATCGGCGCGCACGTGGACGTGACAGGACTCAAGCAAATACAGCGGGCGTTGGAGGAGGCGGATCGGCAAAAGGACGAGTTTCTCGCCATGCTGGCCCACGAGCTGCGCAACCCGCTGGCGCCGGTGCGAAACGCAGCCGTGCTGCTCGCGAGAGCCCCGCACATCGATCCGCAGAGCCGCGCCGCCGCAGCGATCATCCAGCGTCAGGTGATGCACTTCACCCGCCTGGTGGACGACTTGCTCGACGTCGCGCGAATCACGCGCGGGCAGATCGAGTTGAAACTCACGCCGCTCGAGCTTGCTCCACTCGTCGCCTCGGCACTCGAGGCGGTCGATTCGTTGATGGAGGAGAGAGAGCATCGCATATCGGTCGCCTATCCCAGCGAGCCGTTGTACGTGTTCGGGGATGCAACGCGGCTCGTGCAATGCCTGGTCAATATCCTGAGCAATGCGGCGAAGTACACCGATCCGGGCGGCAAGATCGAGGTCGAATTGCGCGCCGGCGTCTCCACGGCTCTCATCAGCATTCGAGACAACGGCATCGGCGTGGCGCCGGAATTCATCCCCCGGATGTTCGAGTTGTTCTCGCAAAGCGAACGCTCGCTCGACCGGGCACAGGGCGGTCTGGGCGTTGGGCTGTCGCTCGTGCGCAAGATCGTCGAGATGCACCAGGGAAGGGTCGAGTGCTCCAGCGAGGGCGTTGGCCGTGGGTGCGTCTGCATGATCACGCTTCCCGTGACCGCGCAGAGGATTGCAGCGGCGCCGGCATCCCCCGCGCGCGAGGTCGCCGCACGGCGGGTGATGATCATCGATGACAACCAGGACGCGGCGGACTCGCTCGCGATGATGCTGGCTCTCGACGGTCACGAGACCCGCGTCGCCTATTCGGGTTCAGATGCGCTCGCCGATGCCGCCACCTTCGCGCCCGATGTCGTGCTGCTCGACATCGGATTGCCAATGATGGATGGCTACGAAGTCGCCCGGCGGCTGCGCGCGACGCCGGGCTTTGACCGGGTGCGAATCGTCGCCTTGACAGGCTATGGTCGTCTCGATGAGGAGCGAAGCGGCAGCCTGTTCGATGCGCACCTGGTCAAGCCGGTCGATCTGGACGTACTGGCGCAGACCCTCATCGGCTCCGAGCGCGATACGGTGACGGGCTGAGCGCGAAACCGTGAGGGTTGAGCGCGATGCCCGCGAGCGTTGAGCGATGCCGCGAGCGGCGCATGGTGGCGAATTCCACCGGCGTCCTGAAGGAGGACTCCTATATCAACTGGTGCACCCCGGCACCTTTAACTTGACCGGGCTTCGCGTAGTTTCTCCGCCAATCCACGGCACGTGCGCAAAACCTTTCGCGTCAACCGACGCGCGGTGCCCATGCTGCGCCCATTCGCAACCACCAGGAGAGATTCGTGAAATCCAGATCGAAAAGCGGCCCGTCATCGCAGAGCAGTCCGTCGGCCGCAGGCACGACCTCGAGCGGCCCCTCGTCTTCCGACTCGCCCCGTACCGCGATGGCGCAGCACGCCGCGGAGCAGGAATCGCTGGCGACTGCGCTGGCCTTCAACGAGAACAAATCGGGCGAATATGGCTACGGGCATGCGGTGGCACCCGAGCAAGGCGCATCGACCGAGATGCCCTCACCCCGGACGGGGGCTTCTACGCTCAGCGAGGGTAACGGCTCACCCAAGACGGGGTCTCCCGCTTTGGAGCCCTCATCCGTCGCGGGCGGGCTCGGCCCGAAGCGGGTGAATGATGCAAGGCAAATGCTCACGACGAATCAGGGCGTTGCGATCGCAGACAACCAGAGCTCACTGAAAGCGGGGCTCCGGGGTCCGACGCTCCTCGAAGACTTCATTCTGCGCGAGAAGATCACACATTTCGATCACGAGCGCATCCCGGAGCGCATCGTTCATGCGCGCGGCTCGGGTGCTCATGGATACTTCGAATGCGATGCGCCTTTGACGCAGTACACGAAAGCGGCGCCGTTCGCCGAGAAAGGCAAGATCACACCGGTGTTCGTGCGCTTCTCGACCGTCGCCGGGGAGCGCGGCTCGGCGGACACGGCTCGCGACGTTCGCGGGTTCGCCGTCAAGTTCTACACCGACCAGGGCAACTGGGATCTGGTGGGCAACAATATCCCGGTGTTCTTCATCCAGGACGCGATGAAATTCCCCGACCTCATCCATGCCGCCAAGCCCGAGCCCAACAACGCGATTCCGCAGGCCGCGACTGCACACGACACCTTCTGGGATTTTGCCTCGCTGATGCCCGAGTCGACCCACATGCTGATGTGGATCATGTCCGATCGCGCCATTCCCCGCAGCTTTCGCATGATGCAGGGGTTCGGCGTGCACACCTTCCGGTTGGTCAATGCACAGGGAAGCGCGATATTTTGCAAGTTTCATTGGAAGCCGCTGCTCGGCACCCACTCGCTGGTGTGGGACGAGGCGGTCAAGATCGCGGGCTGCGACCCGGACTTTCATCGCCGCGATCTCTGGGAAGCGATCGAATCGGGCAATTACCCGCAGTGGGAGCTCGGAGTGCAGCTCTTCACCGAGGAGCAGGCGCTCCAGTTCAGCTTCGACGTGCTCGATGCAACCAAGCTGGTTCCGGAGGAGATGGTGCCGGTGATGCCCGTCGGTCGAATGATCCTCAATCGAAACCCCGATAACTTCTTCGCCGAGACCGAGCAGGTGGCCTTCTGCACCGCACACGTCGTGCCGGGCATCGATTTCAGCAACGATCCGCTGCTCGCGGGGCGGCATCATTCCTATGTCGATACGCAGATCTCGCGCCTGGGAGGTCCAAACTTTCACGAAATTCCGATCAACGCCCCGCTCGCATCCGTGCACAACAATCAGCGTGACGGACTGCACCGGCAGGCAGTCGCCCGCGGCCGGGTCGCCTACGAGCCGAATTCGCTCGCGGGCGGCTGCCCGTTCCAGGCGGGAATGAAGGGCTTCGTTTCTTTCCCGAAAGCGATCGCGGAGAGCAACGAGCCCATCGACAAGGTGCGCGGCAAGTCCGAGAAGTTCGCGGAGCACTACAACCAGGCCGCGCTCTTCTTCGATAGCCAGACACCGGTCGAGCAGGCGCACATTCTCGCGGCCTTCCGCTTCGAGTTGAGCAAGGTGACCGTGCCCGCGATCCGCCGTCGGATGGTGTCCGGATTGCGCAATGTGTCCGAGGAGCTGGCGAGCGCCCTCGCGCAGTCGCTGGGAATCGAGCTCCCGGAGGCCATGCCCCGCGCAATCGAGGAAGTGCCAAGACTCGAGGTCGATTCAGCGCCCTCGCTCTCGCTGACGGCATTGCCCGGCGAGGGCGGCATTGCAACCCGCCGGATTGCGATCCTCGTGGCCGACGGGATGCGGGGTCGCCCGATCGCCGCGGCGACCCGCGCGCTCACACAGGGGGGCGCGGTCGTGCGACTACTGAGCACTCGATTGGGATGCGTGACCGATTCCGAGGGTGCGCGCTTCGAAATCGACGCGACCCTGGAGAATACCCCTTCGGTTCTGTTCGATGCACTCGTCCTGCCCGACGGTGAGGAGGCCGTGGGCGCCCTTGCGAAGGACGGTCATGCCCTCGAGTTCTTGAAAGATCAGTACCGCCACTGCAAATCGATCTGGGTCCTGGGTGAGTCGTCGCGGCTTTTGCAAAAGGCCGGCATTTTCACCGCTCTGCCCAACGGTGAGCGGGATCCCGGATTGCTGCTCACCTCCGCGGGCGACGCGGAGTCTGCGATGGAGGAGTTCCTCGCGGCCGTCGGCAAACACCGTCATCCGCAGCGCGACAGCGACCCGCCGCGAGTCTGACCGACCCGTCGCGAGGAGGATGAGCCGGGCGTGCGAGCTCGGCGAGCCCGCGCACGCGCGAGGCGCGCAAGGATGCGATCTGGTGCGGCATAACGATTCTCGATAGGCTAGCGAGCGGGCGGGGGTTGCTACAAGAGGCATACGGAATGCCAATTAGATTCGCCGGAGCGGTGGTGCGGGATCCCCCGCCGTGGTGTGTCCCTCTGGCGCTCACAGTTGCGCTCCTCGGAGCGTGCGGCAAGAAGCACGAGGCTGCCCCTTCCGGCGCGCCGCCCGCTGCGAAGGGCACGCCGGCCCCTTCGGGATTTACAACGGGCGCCCGCTTGAGCGGCGCGACGCTCGCGAACGCGGGGCAGGTGCTCGACGGCAGCGACCCGGATGCAATCCGCGCCTATCTGCAATCGGTCAAGGAGATCAAGCCGACGCGTTTTTCCGTCAAGTGGAGCCCGGACACCGTTGCCATCGGCAAGGACGAGGCGTTGCGCTCGCTGCGTTCGATCAGCGAGGACGGCACCGTGTACAGGCTGGCCGCCTCCGAGGCCGCGGTGCAGAAGATCAAGCCCGGCTCCGTGCTCTGGATCTACGACATCGCCCTACGACGCGTGACGAGCGTCGCGACAATCGGCGATGAGACGGTCGTGATCACGAAGCAGATCCCCATCAACCAGGCGCTGGTCGACGCCGACATTGCCTTCGAGTCCCCCGTGAGCCTTCCCGACTTCTACGTGGGCATGCGACCGCACCTGCCCCGCAACCAACGCCCGTCGGCGCTCGTGCCGCGCGCTCGTGCGTCGCTGGCAGCCGAACTCGCTGCGCAAGGTCCTCTGCTCAAGACCGCGACTCACCGTACCTGGGCGGGATTCTTGCTCCCGGCCCGCTACGAGTCGACCTCGTCGGACACGCCGCCCGCGCCGGCGGCCGGCGCGGATGCTTCGGGCGAGGACGACACCGATCCCGAGGATTATGGCGAGGTGCCCGAGGAGGCACCCGTGCCCATGCGCTATCCAGGCGAAATCATGGGCTTCGAATACGTTCTGGGTGTCGATGCGAGCCCGACCAAGCTGAGCATCGAGCTGGAGGCCAGCAAGAAGCAGGAGGGCGCCACCACCGGCGCCGTCGACGAATCGATGAAGAGCGCCACGGAGAAGTACGAGAAATATCTGGAGGAGGCGCGCACGGCCAAGAAGGAGATGCAGAGCGAGCTTCGCGAGGAGGTGCAGGTTCAGCGGCAGATGGATTCGGTCAACGAGAAACTCGCGGAGCAGGGCACCCGCCAGGGACCGGCTGCCGACCGGCTCAAGGACCAGCTGTCGCGGGAGCAAACCAAGCTCGCGACGATCCAGCACAACCTCTCCGAGGCGGAGAAGACTCGCAAGGAGGCAATCGAAAACGCCAAGAAGCTCTCCAACGTCAAGGATTCGCTGGTCAACGTCTTCGGCATCATCAACGACAACTTCGACGTCCGGTTCCGCACCAAGGTCGACATGGATCAGTTTGCCCTGGCCGGGGTCATGATGATCAAGGATGGCCGTATTCAGGAAGCCGCCAGCACCTTCAAGAACGTCAAGGGCCATCTTGCACTCGAGTTCATCGGCCGCCTGGGAGAGAAGGGGGATGGCGTCGCCAAGGTTCCCGTGGCGCACCTGCCGATTCAGATCAACGAGCCGCTGCCGCTGTACGGCATCCCCTTCGTCCTGCAGGTGGGGGCGGATTTTCTCGCCACGGTGGCGCTCTACGGGCATCACGCGACCATGCATTTCGTGGGCGACTACGACTTCAGCGGCAACGGCGGCCTGCAGGCAACTCATGCACAGACCGATGCGATCAAATCGATGTCGGCCACGGAAGCCGAATTCAAGGAAACCGAGGCGCTGACCCCCGGGGCCTCCGGCCTGGTGCTCGGCCTGCAGATGCCGCGACTGGGCCTGGGCATCGGCGTGTTCGGCGCCAACGCGATGAGCTACATCGATGCGGTCACCGTCCTGACCATCACCAGTGCCGCGGCGGTGGCGACGCTCAATCCGGTCTGCAAGCGCGTGACCCTCGCCGAGGTCGGTCATGTCGGCGTCGACGTGAACCTCATGCCCATCCCGATTCCGCTGGTGGCCAACAAGGCGAACGATGCGCTCAGCCAGAAGCAGGAGATCTTTCACGTCGACAAGGTGCGCACCGATCCGCCGATCAAGATGTGCCAGATCTGATGCGCAAGACGGGGAATCCCTCAGCGAGTCTCCGGGTCGCGACAGGGAGTCATCGTCGGTTTTACAGAAACGAGCGCGTCGCGGCACAACGCGATGCGCGTCACGCTTTCGATTGATTGCGTTAATTCATATTGCGAGCGCCTGCTTCGCACCCAGTGGAGGATGATTCCTTGGAAACACTCGAGCAATTAAGACGTCGCGAGATCGAGCTCGTGAACGCGATGAAACAACCGGGCGGTGCGCGCATCATCCAGGAAAAAGAGCTCGAGGCCGTGCGGCGCAAGCTCGAGGCGCTCACCACCACGAGCTTGTCGGACACGCAGACCTTGCGGGTACTGCGATGCTCGCTCGCGGACTTCGCCGAGCCGCAGGGCGAATGAGACCGGGCGAATGACGCGGGGCGGATGACGCCTATTTGTCCTACTCGATGATGCGCCGGCAGCCGGCTTCCGATCGGTCGGCGAGCGACACAATAGGGCGCGTCGGCTAAGAGGATCTTCGCATGCGAACGACCTGGCGACCGCACGAGAGGCACGGGCGGCTGACGAGGCAAAGTGATCTGCCCGCCTCGGTCTTTGCCTTTCCAAAACAGCGCAAGGAGCCGCTCACGGATGCACGCCACGTGCGCAACGCCGTCGCGCGCTTCGATCAGACCACGGGTGTAACCGATGAGGATCGCGCGCTCGCTTTCGCGAATATCAAGAAGGCGGCCCGACACTACGATATCGCTCTGCAAGAAGACTCATGGCGCGATCTCGGTGCTCATCCGCAACGACACCGCCGGGAAAACGCAAGGAAGGGCGCGCAGAGGAGAAAACGAACGGGCGTCGCAAAGAAAGCGGCCGTGCGAGGCGCAGCCACCCGACAGCGCACCGGCATCGCAAGGAAGGCGGCCAGAAAGGGCGCGGCGCTTCGGCGCAAGCGCCGCGCGGGATGGTGAATTCGCTCGAGGAGCCTTGATCTTTGGGCCCTACTCCGCCGGGAGCTTCATCCCGAGCTGGTCGAACAGAAAGGCGTAGATGTCGGCAAGCTGATTGACGACGATCGACAGCGCACTGCCAATGCCATGCCCGGCGTGGGCATTGATCGTGAGGAGCACCGGGTACTTCGAGCCCGTGGCCTCCTGCAGTCTTGCGATCATCTTGCGCGAGTGCGCGGGGTTCACGCGACCGTCGGTCTCGCCGGTCAGCATGAGCACCGCGGGGTAGGCGGCGCCGTCCTTCACGTGGTGGTAGGGCGAATAGGCGTAGAGCGCCTTGAACTGGGCGACATCCTGCGTCGAGCCGAATTCCGTCGTATTGAAGGTGCCGTTCGGGTCGCGCTCGACGCGCAGCATGTCGTAGATACCGACCCGCGAGACCACTGCTCAAAAGAGATCAGGCCGCTGCGTCATCACCGCGCCCATCAACAGTCCTCCGTTGCTGCCGCCGATGATGGCGAGATGCTCGCGGTCGGTGTAGTGGTGTGCGATGAGCCACTCGGCGACGGCGATGAAGTCATCGAATACATGCTGCTTGTGAGTGAGCGCTCCCTGCTGATGCCAGGTCTCGCCGAACTCGGCTCCGCCGCGCAAGTTGGTCGTGACGTAGATGCCGCCGCCGTCGAGCCACAGGCGGGCGCGTGGCCCGAGGAAGGTGGGCGTCTCGCTGATGCCGTAGCCGCCATAGCCGTTGAGCAAGAGCGGCGCCGGATGAGCGGCATCGGGTTTCGCTCCCTTGCGATGCACGATGTTGAACGGCACCTCAGTCCCATCCTTCGATCGCGCGGTCTCCCGCACGACCTCGGCGTCGCTGAACGATACGGGACTCGTCTGCTTGAGCTCGGTCGCCGAGCCCTGACGGCTTTTCGGCTCATAGCGCATGAAGGCGGGCGGCTGCAGATAGGTTTGCACGCGGTAGAGCACGCTGCCGTCGCTCAAGGGGCGCACCTCATCGACGGAGGCCACGGGCGGCAGGGGCAGCACTCCGCGAGCAGCCCCGGCATGATCGTAGAGCGATACGCGCGAGGGGCCGCCGACTATTTCCGGTAGATAGAGGAGATCGGAGGTCGCGACGATCGGCGTCTCGGAGAGCTCACCCGCCGATTGCATGACGCCGTCCGATTCCGCCACGGCCACCTTCGCATGTGCGAGATCGGTGTCACCGGCAGGCAGCACGAGGAGCGAGCCGCGCGGTGCGCCCTTGCGGGAGATGAGATACAGCGAGCCGTCGGGCGCGGGGGTCGCGGCGACGATGCGGTCCGCGAAATGCGTCACCTGACGGACGTGTCCCGCTCCATCAATGAGGAAGTGCTCGAATTCGCCCCCGTCGCCGTTGGCGACCGATGCGACGATGACCTTCGGGTCGTAGCGGTTGTCGAGCTCGATCTCCGCGACCTTGGGCAATCCCTCGCCAATCACCAGAGCATCGCGGGCGGGATCGTCGCCGAGACGATGAAAATAGACGCGCTGATAGAAGTGCTGCTCGGCGCTCGGCCGCTCCGGCCCCGGGTAGCGGGTGTACCAGAAGCCTTGACCGTCCTCGCGCCAGGCGAGGCTGCCGCCCCCGGTGGGATATTGCACCCGTGGAATCCTGAGGGCCTGATCCTTGCCGGTCGCGACCTCGAAGAGATGCAGCGTGCCGTCCTCGCTGCCGTTGTCGGACATCGAGACGGCGACCCACTGGCCATCGGGTGAAGGCACGAACCAATCGATGGCGGTGGTGCCTGCGGGGTTGATGGCGTTCGGATCGACGACGACCCGTGCGAGCTTCGGATCGGCCGCGTTCGTGAGCAACGCGATCATCTTCTGCTGCTTGGGAGGCTGGGTGTAGAGCGCGAACACTCGCTCGCCGGCCACGTGCAGGTGCTCGTAGGAGGGCGACGTGGCGGAGATCTGCTGCATCAGCCGCTGGTACATGCGCTCGCGCTGGGGCAGGGCATCCAGATATTTCCGTGTGCGCGTATCCTGCGTGAGGCTCCACTGGTGGACCGCCGGATCCTGCGCGTTCTCGAGCCAGCGATAGGGATCGGTGACCGTCACGCCGTGATACTGGTCGGTCACGGGATGCTGCGGGGTGGGCGGCGCGCTCTCGTCGCGCGCCCGCGCTGCATTGCCCGCCAGAACGAGAACGGTGCAGCCGAGTCCCAGGAGGCCCGACCGCGATATTCGTCGAGGCATGTGATCCCCTTGCTTTGGTGTTGTGCCCGCGCCGGGCGAGGCGAGCGAGCATAGCATGCGGGTCGGAAGGTCAGCCTGCGCACGCCCGGGGTGCGCTCATTCCGTTGAGCGCGTTGTCGGCGGCGAGTACGATCGCCTGGAAGATTGCCGCGTCCGAGCGGGCAGTGGCCAGGGCACCGCGGCGACCTTCAGCGTACGGGCCGCACCGATCTGGGTGCGGCGCTGCGCGCCTGGGTACCCGTCGTTCGTTGAGGCAGGGCGAGACTACGGCGGGACGGGCGCAACGCGCGTCGCGGCTCGCGCACGGCCGGACCGATAGATCGCCGCTCCACCGAGCAGTACGAGCAAGGTCATCGCGACCACCTTGAGCACCGCCAGGGTCGGATGATCCTGGTCGGCGGAGGGCACGAAGGCGAGCCCCATCGCCCCCAGGGTCGTCGCCAGGCCGACGGACCCGGCCGCCACCACCGTGATGCGTCCACCGGGCAGGCGCACCTCGCCGGCAACCGGCGGGCCGAAGGCCAGGCGGATCGCCGAGGCGAAGAGCGGCAAGAACGGCAAGAGCGTCGCGATGACCATCATCGCGATCAGGACGTCGTAGGCGCTGCGCACGGTCTGACCCGCCTGGCCGAGCACCGTGAAGGCGGCGGCGAGCGCGGCCTGTGTCCAGAGGGCGACGCTCGGCGAGCCGTAGCGCGGATGCAGATGGGCGAAGCGGCGCGGCAGGTAATGATCGAGCCCTGCAACGAAGGGAATGCGCGCGACGGCGCCGAGCCATGCGCACACGCTCCCGAGTCGATCGAGCACCAGGCAGGCGGCACCGACCGGAACCAGCCACAGCATCCCGAGGCGAGCGGCATCGCTGCGGATGGCATCCATGACCCCGTAGAGCGCATTGGTTTGCGAGGGCGGAATCGACACGAGCACGCTCGTGGTGCTGAGCAGATACACGCCTGCGATGAGCGGCGCGGCGATCGCAAAGGCGCGCGGCACCGTGCGTTGCGGATCGCGGATCTCACCCGCCATGAACGAGGCGGCCTCGGGGCCCGTCCAGGCAAAGGCGATCGTCGACCAGAAGACGATGTCGGCCAGATGAAAGCCGGGCACGAGGGTCGCTCGATCGATGCGCGTTGCGGCGCCAAAGTGCCGCACGACCGCAAGGGCGAGCACCGCCAGCACGAGCGTGCCGATCCAACGCGCGTGCGCGCCCCATCGCGTGAGCCACTGCGCCTCGTTCAGCCCGCGAAGGTTCAGCACCACGGCCAGGATGAGCGCCACGATCGAGAAGCTGATGAAGTAGAGGGGCGATGCGCCCGCGGAAGCGCCGCCACTCGAGCGAAAGAACAGGGCGCTTCCCGCAATGAAGTAAAGCATGCTCGAGAAGAACGGCAGGTTCGCGATCCAGTACGTCCAGCCGGTCATGAAACCGACGAACGGGCCGAAGGCCAGCTTGCTCCACACGTACAGGCCGCCGTGATCGGGGTGGCGCGAGGACAAGAACACGACGCAGATGGCGAGCGGCAGGAACATGCTGAGCGCGCCGATCACCCACACGATGAGCGAGCTCGGCCCGGCGGTCGCCGCGGTCGCGGCCCACTGCAGCGTGCAGCCCGCCGTGACCATGAAGAGCGCGACGTCGCGCAGTCCGAGCGAGCGCTTGAGCGAAGGCGCCTGCGGCGCGCTCATGCAGCGATGAGCCGTGCGGCCACGGCGATGGGCCGTGCGGCCATCATGCTCACGGGTGCGCCGGCAGCTGCTTCATGTCCCAGCCGCCGCCGATCGCCTCGATGAGCGCGATGCTCGCCTGCAGGCGATTCGACAGCACGGTGAGCGCGGTTTCCTCGGCGGCGAGGCGCGTGGTCTGGGCCGTGATGACGCTCGAATAAGGCACCGTCCCCGCCTTGTACTGATTGAGGGTCAGCGTCTCTGCGAGGCGCGCGGCCTTCACCGTCTCATCTTCGACGCCCGATTGCTGCTCGAGAATGCGCAGCGTGGCGAGCTCATCCTCGACCTGCTGGAAGCTCGTGAGCACCGTTTGCCGATAGGAAGCGACGTTTCCTTCATACGCGGCGCGCGCGCCCAGCACCTGCGCATGCCGCAGCCCGCCGTCGAACACGGTCTCCGCAACGCCGGGCCCGAAGGACCACGCCCGGTTGGGCAAGCTCACGAGGTGCGCGAACGCATTGTTGGTGTAGTCGATGGAACCGGAGAGCGTAAGCGTGGGGAAGTAGGCCGCGATCGCCACCCCGATCTGAGCGTTCGCGGCTGCCATCTTGCGCTCCGCCTGCGCCACGTCCGGACGCCGCTCGAGCAACGTCGACGGCACCCCGGCCGGAACGGTGGGCACATCGGCGCGCATCTGCGCCGGGCTCAAGGAGAACTGCGCAGGTTGTCGGCCCACCAGGACCGCGATGGCATGCTCGAGCGTCGCGCGCTGGATTCCGGCATTGATTCTGGACGCCTGGCTCGACAGGAGCTGGGTCTCGGCACTCACCACGTCCGCCTTGGCGGCGACGCCGTATTTGTAACGGCTCTCGGTGATCTTGAGGGACAGCTGCTCCGCCGTCACGGTATCGTCGAGGAGCCGCAAAAGCTGATCCTGCGCGCGCAGCTCGAAGTAGTCGGTGGCGAGCTCGGCCTGCGCCGAGAGCCGCGCGTTTGCGAGCGCGGCGGCGCTCGCCTGCGCGTTCGCGCGGTTCTCTTCCACCGTGCGCCGTATCTGCCCCCAGACGTCGATCGTCCAATCGACGTTGGCGCCGACCGTATACGTGGTTTGCGTCGGACCGGTGACGATGGTGGTCGAGCTTCCGCCGCCCGGCAATGTCGTCACGGTGCTGATGCCGTGACCCGCCGAGGATTGGCTGCGGGTGCGTCCTGCACTCAAGCCGAGGGTCGGCCAGTAGCCCGCCTGCGCCTGCCGCACCAGCGCGCGCGCCTGATCGTAGGCGGCAAGGGCCGCCTTGATGTTCTCGTTCGACACCTCGACCTGGCGCTCCAGATCATCGAGCGTCGCATCGTTGAAGATCGACCACCAGGGACCGCGCTCGATGGCATCGGCAGGCTCGGTCGGCTTCCAGCCGTCCTGCTCCTTGTATTGGGTGGAGGCCTGCGTGGTCGGCCGGTGATAGTTGGGCCCGACTGCACACGAGGCGAGGGCAAGGGCGAGAAGCGCCTCACCGAGCGCGACTCCCAGCGCGAGCATCGGGTGAGCGGATGGACGCATCAGAGGCCCGCCTCCGCGGTACCGAGCTGCGGCGGCGTGCCGGCCGGCTGCGCGGAGCGGCCGCCGAACCGGCGTTCCACCCAGCGTGACACCCGGTTGATGTACAGATAGACGACCGGCGTCGTGTAGAGCGTCAGCACCTGGCTCACCAGCAATCCACCGACGATCGAGATCCCGAGAGGACGACGCATCTCGGTGCCATCGCCATAGGCGAGTGCGAGCGGCAGAGCGCCCGCAATGGCGGCGCAGGTCGTCATGAGGATGGGGCGAAAACGCAGCGCGCATGCGTGTGCAATCGCCTCCCGGGGGCTCATGCCGAGGGTACGCTCGGCCTCGAGCGCGAAGTCGACCATCATGATGGCATTCTTCTTGACGATGCCGATCAGCAGCAGGATGCCGAGAAAGGCGATCACGCTGAACTCGGTGCCCGTCCCCAAAAGCGCGAGCAGTGCCCCGAGCCCGGCTGAGAACAGCGTCGAGAGGATGGTGAAGGGGTGGCTGTAGCTCTCATAGAGCACTCCGAGCACGACGTAGATCGCGACGATCGCCGCGATCAGCAGGATGCCCACATTGCCCGTGCTTTGTTGGAAGAGGCGCGCCGTCCCGTAGGCGCCGCCGCGGATCTCGACCGGCACATGAATCTCGCTCATCGTGCGATCGATGGCCGCCATGGCCGTGCCGAGCGAGACGCCTTCGGGCAGGTTGAAGGCGATCGTGGTCGACACCGAGGTCCCCGTGTGATGCACGCTCACTGGGGTGGTTGCCGTGGTGAAATGACTGAAGGCTGCGAACGGCACCACGGTCTCGGAGGCGATGCTCACCGCCGATCCCGTCGAGGTATTGCCACCACCGCCCGTGCCGAGTGAGTTGGTTGCGAGATTTCGGGCGAGATCCTGCGCGACGCTCGTGCTCGAGGGTGCGCCCGGCGTGCTCGATCCCTTGCTGCCGCCGAGAACGGTGGTGCCGGCAACCGCCTGCGTTGCCTGCGTGCCGCTCACGGCGCCTCCCGCGGTGCTCACGTAGAGCTCCTTGAGCACATCCGGGTGCTGCCACCATTCCGGGGCAACTTCCATCACCACGTGATACTGCTGCGGGCTGAAGGGATTGTAGATGTTCGACACCTGCGCCTGCGCGAAGGCATCGCCGAGGGCGTTGTCGATCTGGATCTCGGTGAGCCCCAGGCGCGAGGCGCTGTCGCGGTCGACGATGAGATCGGTCTCGAGACTGCCCGGTTGCAGATCCGAATCGACGTCGGTGACCTCGGGCACGTTCTGCAGCGCGACGCGCAGCTTCTGCACCCATGTGTTGACCTCGTTGACGTCATCACCGAGGAGCGTGTACTGGTACTGGGAGTTCGCCGAGCGTCCGCCGCCTCCGCCGATATCCTGCACCGCCTGCAGGAACGAGTTGACGCCCGTCACCCTCAACAGTTGCGGCCGCAGGCGGGCGATGATGCGATCGGCCGAGGCGTCGCGCTGCTTCAAAGGCTTCAAGGCGACCGTGACGTTCGCACTCGCACCGCCGCCGCCGAAGGGGCCGAAGCCACCCGCGCCGACCGAGCCGGTGACGGTCGCGACCGCGGGATCCGCCTGGATGATCGCCGCGACCTGCTGCAGCTTCTGTTTCATGAGCTGAAAGGAAATGGTCGCATCGCCGCGGATGCCGCCCTGCAACTGCCCAGTGTCTTGCTGTGGAAAAAATCCCTTCGGTATGACCATGAAGAGACAGACGTTGAGCGCGACCGTCGCAATCAGCGAGGCGAGGACCGTGCGCCGGTGCTCGAGCGCCCAGTCGAGCGTGCGGAGATAGTCCTGCCGCAGAGCCTCGAGGCCGCGCTCGAAGGCGCGGCCGAATCGCGAGGGAGTGCGCCGGCCTTGGCGCGCGAGCAGCCGCGAGCACATGACGGGTGTCGTCGTGAGCGAGATGACGAGCGAGATCAGGATCGAGACCGACAGCGTGACCGTGAACTCGCGAAAGATGCGCCCGAGGATTCCGCTCATGAAGACAAAGGGCACGAACACGGCGACCAGCGACAGGCTCATCGAGAGGACCGTGAAACCGACCTCCTGCGCGCCCTTGAGGGCGGCCTGCATCCGGCCCAGGCCGGCCTCGAGGTGGCGCGAGGTATTTTCCATGACGACAATGGCGTCATCGACGACGAAGCCCGTCGCGATGGTGAGCGCCATCAGCGAGAAGTTGTCGAGCGTGTAGTTGAGCAGGTACATCGCGCCGAAGGTGCCGATGAGGGAGATCGGGACCACGAGCGCCGGCACGAGCGCCGCCCGGCCGCTGTTCAGGAACAGATAGACGACGAGGATCACCATCGCGACCGCGATCAGCAGCGTCTGCTCGACCTGCCGCAGCGAGGCGCGGATGGTGATCGAGCGATCGAAGGTCACGATCAGATCGATCTTCGGGTCGATCGCCGCCTTGAGCGCGGGCAGCTCCGCCTTGACCGAATCGATCATGTCGATGACGTTCGCGCCCGGCGTCGGAAAGACCGTGATGAAGACCGCGGGCTTGCCGTTGTAGAGCCCGTAGGTGCGCATGTTCTCCGTGGCGCCGTCCTGCATGTCGAGCACGGTGGCCACGTCGCTCAGGCGCACGGTCGAGCCGTTGCGATTGGCGATGATGAGGTTGCGATAGGGGGCGGCATCGCGCGCATTGTCGTTGGTGTAGATCTGATAGTGGAGGCGGTCCGACTCGATGGCGCCCTTGGGCGCGTTTGCGTTGCTGTTCGCGATCGCCGCGCGCACGTCCTGCAGCCCGATCCCGTACTTCGACAGTGCGAGCGGATTGATCTCCACGCGCACCGCCGGCAGGGCGCTGCCGTTGACGTTGACCCCGCCGACCCCCTGAATCTGGGAGAGGCGCTGGGAGATCACCGCATCCGCCGCATCGTAGATCTGCCCTTGCGTGAGCACATCGGAGGTCATCGCGATGGCGAGCACGGGCCACTGCGCGCTGTTGAGCTTGCGGTAGGAGGGATTGCGCGTGAGCGATGAGGGCAGGTCCGCGTGTGCGGCGACGATCGCGGCCTGCACGTCGCGCGCGGCCCCGTCGATGTCGCGATCGGTGCCGAAAGTGAGCTGGATGTTCGAGGTGCCGACGTTCGAGGTGGAGGTCATGTCGTCGACATCCGCGATGGCGCCGAGGTGGCGCTCCAGCGGCGTCGCCACCGTGGCCGCCATCACCTCTGGGCTCGCGCCCGGGAGCTGCGCGGAGACGAAAATTGCGGGCACGTCGATCCGCGGCAGCGGCGCCACGGGCAGCAACACGAAGGCGACCATGCCGCTCAGCGCCACCCCTGCGGTGAGCAGCACGGTGGCGACGGGCCGCCGGATGAAGGGCGCGGAGATGCTCACGTCGGATCCGTGAGCGGCGCATCCGCGCCGCCTGCGGCGCGGCGCGACCGCAGCCGCGCCGCCATGCGATCGAAGGTGAGATAGATCACCGGCGTGGTGAACAAGGTCAACACCTGGCTGACGAGGAGCCCGCCCACGATGCTGATGCCGAGCGGGTGCCGGAGCTCCGAGCCGGTGCCGGTGCCGAACATCAGCGGCAGTGCGCCGAACATGGCCGCCACCGTCGTCATGAGAATCGGGCGAAAGCGCAGCAGACAGGCCTGATGGATGGCATCACGCGGCGAGAGACCATCGAGACGCTGCGCATCGATCGCAAAGTCGATCATGAGGATCGCGTTCTTCTTGACGATGCCGATGAGCAGAATGATGCCAATGAGCGCGATGATCGTGAGGTCGCTGCCCGCGATCATGAGCGCGAGCAGCGCGCCGATGCCCGCCGAGGGCAGCGTCGAGAGGATCGTGATCGGATGAATGAAGCTCTCGTACAACACGCCGAGCACGATGTACATGACGACGACCGCCGCGAGGAGCAGCAGCAGCTCGTTCGTCAGGTTGTTGCGAAATGCGAGCGCGGCGCCCTCGAAGGAGGTGCGGATGCTCTCCGGCAGGCCGAGGCTCTGTTCCGCTGCCTCGATCGCGGCAACGGCGGCGCCGAGCGAGACGCCCGCAGCGAGGTTGAAGGAAATCGTGCTCGCCGGGAACTGTGCCAGGTGATTGATGAGGAGGGGCCGCGTGACGACGTCGACGTGCGCGATGGTCGAGAGCGGCACCTGCCCGCCCGCAGCGGAAGGCAAATAGATCGAGGCCAGCGAATCGACGGAGCTGTAGAGCGAGGGGTCGGCCTCGAGAATGACGCGATACTGATTCGACTGGGTGAAGATGGTCGAGACGATGCGCTGGCCGAAGGCATCGTAAAGCGCATTGTCGACGGTGCCCATGCTGATGCCCAGGCGCGCCGCGCTGTCGCGATCGATGGTGACGTAGGCCGCAAGACCGTCATCCTCCTGGTTGCTCACGACGTCGGCGAGCTCGGGACGCTCGCGCAGCAGCGTCACGAGCTTCGGTGTCCAGGTCGAGAGCGCGGTGCCGTCGGCGCTTGCGAGCGTGAACTGATACTGCGTGCGGCTCACGGTCGTGTCGAGCGAGAGGTCCTGAACGGGTTGCATGTAGAGCGTGATGCCCTGCACGTCGGCGGTCTCCGACTTGAGGCGTCGAATGATGTCGGAGATCGGCGTCGAGCGCATCGAGCGCGGCTTCAGATCGATGAGGAAGCGGCCGCTGTTGAGCGTCACGTTGTTGCCATCGACTCCGATGAAGGAGGACAGATTGGCGACGTCTGGATCCTTCATGATCGCGGCCGCGAGCGCCTGCTGGCGCTCGGCCATCGCCGCATAGGAGATCGATTCGCCCGCCTCGGAAACGCCCTGAATCAGGCCGGTGTCCTGGTCTGGAAAGAACCCCTTGGGAATCAGCGCGTAGAGGAGGGCGGTGAGGACCACGGTGCCGAGCGCCACCCACAAGGTGGCGCGTTGATGATCGAGCACCCAGATGAGGCGTCGATCGTAAGCGGATACCAGGGCGCTGAACCAGCGACCCGACTCCTCGCGGGTGGCGCCCTTGCGGGGGCGCAGGAGCTTTGCGCACATCATCGGCACGAGCGTGAGGGAGACGACCGCCGAGATGAGAATGGTGACGGCGAGCGTGACGGCGAACTCACGGAACAGCCGACCGACCACATCCTGCATGAAGAGAAGCGGAATCAGCACGGCGATCAGTGAGACCGTGAGCGAGATGATCGTGAATCCGATCTGTCCCGAGCCCTTCAAGGCTGCTTCGAGAGGTGTGAGGCCGCCCTCGAGGTAGCGCGAGATGTTCTCGATCATGACGATGGCATCGTCGACGACGAATCCCGTCGCAATGGTGAGCGCCATCAAGGAGAGATTGTTCAGGCTGAAGGCGGTGAGGTACATGATGGCGAACGTGCCGATGAGCGAGAGCGGCACCGACAGGCTCGGGATCACGGTCGCGGGCACGTTGCGCAGAAAGACGTAGATGACGAGCACGACCAGGACGACGGCGAGCGCGAGCTCGATCTGCACGTCCGCGACCGAGGCGCGAATGGTCGTGGTGCGGTCCGAGAGCACGGCGACGTCGACGCCGGCGGGCATCGCCGCCTTGAGGGCGGGCAGGAGCTGCTGGACGCGGTTGACCACCTCGACCACGTTCGCGCCCGGCTGGCGCTGCACGTTCAAGATCAGCGCCGGGGTCGTATTCATCCAGCCGCCGAGCTTGGCGTTCTCCGCGCCGGACACCAGGGTTGCCACGTCGCGCAGGCGCACCGGCGAGCCGTTCTTGTAGGCGATGATCACCGCGCCATAGTCGTCGGCGTTGCGGATCTGATCGTTGGTGTTGAGCGTGTAGGCCGTGGTCGGGCCGTCGAGGGTGCCCTTGGGCCCGTTCTGGTTGGCATTGCTGATCGTGGTGCGCAGGTCATCGAGATTGAGACCGTAGGCCGCAAGCGCCCGGGCATTGACGAGCACACGCACCGCGGGACGCTGGCCGCCGCTGATGCTGACGACCCCGACTCCCTTGAGCTGGGAGATCTTCTGCGCGAGGCGCGTGTCGACCAGGTCCTCGACATCGGTGAGCGGCATGACCTTCGAGGTGACGCCGAGGGTGAGCACCGGCGCATCGGCCGGATTGACCTTGGCATAGATCGGCGGCGCCGGCAGGTCCTGAGGCAGCAGGTTCTGCGCCGCACTGATGGCGGCCTGCACTTCCTGCTCGGCGACGTCGATCGCGAGCGAGAGCGAGAACTGCAGGGTGATGACCGAGGCGCCGCCGGAGCTCGTCGAGGCCATCTGGTCGAGCCCCGGCATCTGCCCGAATTGCTTCTCGAGCGGGGCGGTGATCGCCGAGGTGACCACCTCCGGGCTCGCTCCCGGATAGAAGGTCTGAACCTGAATGGTCGGGTAAGCCACCTCGGGCAGCGCAGAAAGGGGCAGCTGGAAGTACGCGAGCACACCGACGATCAGGATCGCGAACATCAAGAGGGTGGTCGCGACCGGCCGCAGGATGAAAATGCGCGACGGGTTCATTGCGAGGTCGGGCGGGCTCCATTGCTGCCGGACGCGGCGCTCTTGCCGCCGCCACGCTTGCCCGCGCCCCCCGGCGCGCGCGCACCGTGCGGGCCCTGACCTGCGCCCGGCTGCATCTGCTTCGCCCGGCCGGCGGAGCCTGCGGCCGCGCCGGCCGGTGCGGTCGAGGGCAGGATGACCTGGGCTCCCTCACGCAGCCGGTCGGCCCCCTCGGTGACCACTTGCTCGCCGACTGCGATACCCTGCTGGATGGCCGCGCGCTCGCCATCGACGACCCCGAGCGTGACCGGACGCACCGACACCGTGCTGTCCGGTTTCACGACGTACACGAACGTCGTCGTGACGCCGTTCGGAGCGCCACGGCGCACCGCCGCGTTCGGGATGATGACCTGGTCCTTGAGCGTGTCCTCGAGCAGCTGAACGTTCACGAACTGATTGGGGAATAGCGTGCCGTCGGTGTTGTCGAACAGGGCCCGCAGCTTGATCGTGCCCGTGGTGGTGTCGATCGTATTGTCGAGCGTCTGCAGCTTGCCGTCGGCGAGCTTGTTGCTGTTGGTGCGGTCGAAGGCTTCGACCGGTACCGCGCCTCCCGCGCGCAGCCGCTTGAGCAGCGCCGGGACGTAGTCCTCGGGGACCGGAAAGATGACCGTGATCGGCTGCACTTCGTTGACCACCACGATGCCGTTGGTATCGCCGGGGGTGACGTAATTGCCCTGGTCCACCTGGCGCAAGCCGACTCGCCCGTTGACCGGTGAGACGATGCGCGTGTAGATGAGGTTCACCTGCGCGGTCTTGACCTGTCCCTGATCGGACTGAATGGTGCCTTCGTATTGATTGACGAGTGCGCGCTGCGTGTCGAGCTGTTGAACAGCGATCGAGTCCTCCTTGACCAGGCCCTCGTAGCGCTTGAGGTCGAGCTTCGCGTCGGCGAGCAACGCTTGATCGCGCCGCAGATTGCCCTGCATTTGCTCGAGCGCGGCCTCGTAAGGCCTGGGATCGATCTGCGCGAGCAGCTCGCCCTGTTTGACCAGCTGGCCCTCGGTGAAGAAGATCTTCTGCAGGATGCCGCTGATCTGCGTACGCACCGTGATGGTTGCGAGCGGCGTGACGGTGCCGAGGGCGGGGATGCGCACATCGATGTCGCCACGCGTCGCCGTCGCGACGCTCACCGGAACCGGTGGGTTTTTCGCGCCGCGGCCCGCGCCGCCGCTGCGTCCATCCTGCGCGTGCGGCTGGAAATGCCGGACCGACAGCACCAGCACGATGATTGCACCCACCACCGCGATGAGCACGAGGCGATGGCGCTTGCCCGCAGGACGCAAAGTGGCCGAAGCTGTAGAAGTGTCAAGATTGTCAGGCTCGCTCGTCAATGGGCGGCATCCTGCGTAGTTTCAAATAAGCACGTACTCTACGTTCTTCCGCACCGCTGGACCACTGCGGGCCAGCTCAAGTTCCATCGCGCGAGCGCGCCTTCGCCGCGCGACCCGCTTGCATGCGTGTCATGGGTCATCGAAGAGCTCTGAAGTGCAACATAAGATCGTCATCGCCATCTTGGGCTCGCTCGGTGATCTGCACCCGTTCCTCGCGCTCGGCCGCGCGCTGGCCTCGCGCAACGTGCGGGTGCTGCTCGCGGGCGCAGCGGAGTATCGCGAAAAGACCGAGCGCGCGGGCCTTGAATTTCATCCGATGTCGCCGAGCTTCGCGCAGCTCGAGCGGCTGCAGGGTGAGCGCGAAGCAGCGTTCGTGCGGGCGATGCTGCTCGATCGCGAGTTCATCCTGCGCGAGATCGTGATCCCCCATGCGCGCAGTGCCTACGAGGATCTCCTGCCCGTCGTCGCGGGAGCGGACTGCGTGGTGGTGAGCAGCCTGGCATTCGGCGCGCGCTTCGCCGCCGAGCGGCAGGGTGTCCCATGGGTTCCGATCACTCTGCAGCCCTTCATGTTCGTCTCGGCGTACGATCCGCCAGCGATCCCCGAGGCGCCGCGCTTGTCGGCCTTGCTGCCGCATCTGCCCCGACCGCTGCGCGCAGCGCTCCTCGCGCTCGTCAAGCGCGCGACACGGCCGCTCATCGAGCCGCTCGAGGCGCTGCGCGTCGAGCTCGGCTTGGCCCGCGGCGCTCGCGCAACGCTTTTCGAGGATACCTTTCGCCCCGCCGGCACGATCGCGCTTTATTCCCCGATCCTCGGTGCGGTGGAGCCCGACTTCCCCGCGGGCACGGTGATCGCAGGGTTCGCTCCGTTCGACAGCGAGGATGGCGGGAGCATCGAGCTCGAGCCCGAGCTCGAGTCTTTTCTGGAAGCGGGCGCGCCGCCGTGGGTGTTCACGCTCGGCAGCGTGCTGGTGCGCGAGCCAGGGAATTTCTTCCGCGAGAGCTGCGCGGCGGCGCGGGCCTGCGGGCGGCGCGCGGTTCTGCTGGTCGGCGCGCAGGGACTCGAGACGGCGCGCGCCGAGCTCGCCGCGAGCGATGTGTTCGTCGGCGCCTATGCGCCCTATTCGCTGCTCTTTCCGCGGGCCGCGGTCGTCGTTCATCACGGCGGCATCGGCACGCTCGGTCAGGCACTCAGGGCCGGCCGTCCACAGCTCATCGTGCCGCACTTCGTCGACCAGCCGGACAATGCGGCGCGTGCCGCGCGACTCGGCGTCGCCCGTGTCCTGAGTCCGGCGCACTATCGGCGCGATCGCGTGATGCGCGCGCTCGGCGCGCTCGAGAGCGAGCCCGCCACGGCGCGCCGCGTGGGCGCGGCGCGTGCGGCACTCCTCGAAGAGGACGGGGCGGCGGCCGCCGCGGGATTGATCCTTGCGCGATTGCAGGAGCGGACGTTACGAGAGGCGGATGAGATCGTCTAGAATTGCACCCACATCGGCCCGCTTCAACCTGCATCACCCGAGAGGACATCGTGAAACAGCTCATCTGCGCGGCGCTCGCCGTGCTCGTACTCGAGGCGATCAGCCACGCCGCCCCAGCGCCGGTGCCCGGTGCGCAGCCCGCGCCAGCGGCCACGGCGTCGCCTGTGCCCGCCCCCGCGCCGTGGGTCGAGAATCGGAATTACTTCCTGATCAAGGTGCCGCGCAAGCCCGATGTGCCGGCCGGCAAGGTCGAGGTGACCGAGGTGTTCTCCTACGCCTGCCCCGCGTGCAATTCATTCCTGCCCACGATGCAGAAGCTGCAGGCGAGCCTGCCGCCGAACGCGGTGCTCGACTACGTTCCAGCCGCCTTCAACACGGCGGAGGACTGGCCGATGTTCCAGCAGGCGTACTGCACGGCACAGGCGCTCGGCATCGCCGATGCGAACCACGTGGCGGTGTTCGACGCGGTGTGGGGCTCGGGCGAGCTTGCCGTCGTCGATACGGCGACCGGGCGCCTCAAGCCGCGTCAGCCGACCATCGATGACGCCGCGCGCTTCTACGAGAAGCATGCGCACGTGCCGGCCGCGAAATTCGTCGCGACCGCAAAGGGCTTTCAGGTGGATACCTGCGTGCGTCGCGACGAGGATCTCGTGAAGGCCTACATGGTCGACAGCACCCCGACGCTGATCGTCAACGGCAAGTACCGGATTACCGCCCAGTCGGCCGGAGTGGGTGCCCCGCCCGATCAGACGCCCACGCGGATCATCGAGCTGGTGCGCTATCTCGTCGCGCGAGAGAGCCATTGACACCCGGCTCCTGAGCCCGCTGCTGCGCGATCACCCGCGCCTCCTGGTCGCGGCGCTCGGCGGGCTCGCGATCTTTTTCTGCATGCCCGATGCCTGGTCGCTGGTGAGCCGCGTGCTGCTCGCCTGGAACTGCGGCGTGGTGCTCTTTCTCGCGCTCATCTGGTGGTGGATGGGCAGTCTCAACGCCCAGCAGATCTGCCAGCGCTACCTCGAGGAGGACTGGTCGGGACCCTACATCCTGATTCTGGTCACGCTCGCCGCCCTCCTGAGTCTCATCGCGATCGTCGAGCCGCTGGCCACCCTGCGGCGCGTCGGCGGGGCCGAGCGCATCGCCCATCTCGCGCTCGCGTTCGCAACGCTGGTCGACTCCTGGCTCCTCGTGCCGACGTTGTTCACCTCGTACTATGCGGACTTGTACTACAGCGCCGAGCCGGAGCATCGCCCGCTGCGCTTCCCGGATACGGAGAAGCCGGTGTTCATCGATTTCGCGTATTTTTCCTTCACCATCGCGGCGGCCTGCCAGACCGCCGACATCACCACCGCCGGCGGTGCCGTCCGCAAGATCGTGATCGCGCATGAGATCGTCTCGCTGGTCTTCAATGCCTCCATCATGGGATTCGCGATCAACGTGACCGCGGGCCTCATTGCCGGCGGCTGAAGCGGGCGGGCGCTCTCGCGGTCGAACGGCGGGTCACAAAGGAGCTTTGCATGCAGCCGAAGGTCATTGCCGTACTCGAGACGCGCACCGGCGCCCAGCTCGCCGATCTCATCGAGCGACGTCTCGGCGCGAAGCCGCTGCACGCGCCGGCGCTCGAGGAGGTGCCCGAGATCGACCCGCAGGCGCTGCGCGCGGCGCTCGCGGCCTGGCAGAGCCGGCCGTTCGATGTCGCCATCTTCCAGACGGGGGTCGGCACACGCGCGCTGTTCAAGGCCACGGATGAGCTTGGCCAGACGCCGACGCTCGCCGGGTTGCTCGCGCGCGCGACCGTGGTGGTGCGCGGCCCGAAACCGACCGGTGAGCTCAACGCACGCGGTGTGCGCATCGACCGGCGCGCGCTTTCACCGTTCACCACGGACGAAGTGCTCGATGCGCTCGCGCCGGTCGACCTGGCGGGCAAGCGCGTGATCGTGCAGCGCTATGGAGATGCGAACGAGCCGCTGCGCGCGGCGCTCGCCGAGCGCGGCGCGAGCGTCGAGGAGATCACGACCTATCGCTGGGGTCTGCCGAAGGACTCAAGACCGCTCGAGGCGCTGATCGAGGCGCTGAGCGAGCGGCGTGTCGATGCCGTCGTGTTCACGAGCGCCGTGCAGGTGCACAATCTGGAGCTCATCGCCGCCCGGTGCGGGCGCGCCGCCGAGCTGCCCGCGCTCCTCGGGGCGACGTGCATCGCTTCCATCGGCCCGGTGTGCTCGCGGGCGCTCGAGGCGATCGGTGTCAGGCCGACACTGCAGGCCGAGCCGCCGAAGCTCGGATTCCTGATGAGCGCACTCGAGCGCTACTTCGCCGAGCGATAGACCGCGCCCGGTAGGGCGGTTCGCGACGCGAGGGTAGGAGGCGATCACGTTTCGCCAGTCTGGCCGATCGGGGCCCGCGATGTCGGCGGAGCGCCTACGTGTCCTCGGCGAGAGCGCTGACAGCCGGGCGCCCGTCGCGCTGTCAGGAGCCGGAGCACACGCTCGGTATAAACAACGGCTCGTTTCGATGAGCGTCGATGACCCGCCGAGCCGGAGGCGCTCGCGGGCTCGCGCCGCAGTGACCGATGGCGCCCTAACCTCGAGGAGCAGGATCCAATGGACAACACCCGCACGACCACGCCCAGCACCGAGAATCCCAATGGCTCGTCCGCAAGGGCGGGATCAAAAGGCAACGGCCAGCCGTTCCTCACCGACGTGCAGACGCTGCGTGAGCGCGCCCGCCAGCATCTCGGGCGGGGGGCGGTCACGTCCTCCTATGGCGGTGATGTAAACAAGACCATCGAGATCCTGCAATCGGTGCTCGCCACGGAGATCGTGTGCGTGCTCCGCTACACCATGCACGCCATCGCCGCGACCGGAATTTCGAGCGAGGGTGTCAAGTCGGAATTCATGGAGCACGCCAAGGAGGAGCAGGAGCACGCGTTGCAGGTCGCCGAGCGCATCAATCAGCTCGGTGGCAAGCCCGACATGAATCCGGCGGGCCTCGAGTCGCGCTCAGCCTCGCAGTATGGCGGCGATGCCGAGACGCTGGTCGACATGATCAAGGAGAACCTGATCGCCGAGCGCATCGCAATCGAGCACTACAGCGAGCTCATCCGTTTCTTTGGCGACCGCGATCCGGGGACACGGGTGATGCTGGAGCGGATCCTGCTGGTCGAAGAGGAGCATGCCAACGACATGCACGATCTGCTCATCGCCCACGAGGGCAAACCGATGCTGGAGCGCTAGCCAGTCGATTGGCCGGCGGTTAGTGCGGCTTGTGCTCGGCGGCGTGCTGGGGCTGCTGGGGCGGGGGCTGCGGGGGACGAGGTGCGGGCGCCGCGCGCGGCACAGGCGCGGGCCGCGGTGCAGGCGCTTGACGCGGCTCGGCGGCCTGGCGGGCACTGGGTGCCGCACGGGCGATCGGAGGCTTGGCGTTCGCAGCTTGGCTCGGGTGCGCGAAGGGTGCGGCATGACCGCCAGCAGCAGGCGTCGTGGTATGCATCGCCGTCCGTAGCGCCGGTTCGGCCCGCTGCTCGGGCGCCGGCGCGAAGCTGTGCGCCCGCTCGGCATAGGCGGCTGCTGCTGCTCGGGCGGGCTCGGCGTCGCCCGCGTGCTCGGATGAGCTTGCGGAGGTTCGCTGCGGGGCGACCACACCATTTCCCTGGAATGTACCGGCGTGAGCGGTCGCTGCGATCGGCGGCCTGCCGTGATTTTCACTTTCTCGCAGCTGCGGATTGCTGCGCGCGAGCGTGATCTGCTGCTGCTGAGCGGTGGTCGGCGGCCAATGGCGCTCGTGCGCGGCGGCCAGCTCCGGGGCGGTCGGCTTTGCCTGCACGCCGCCAAGGCCGCCGTTGTAGCTCTCGCGATTGACGGTGACGTTGTTGGTGACGCTGCGGTCTTCGTAGACGTTGGTGATGTGGGTCGAGCCCAGATTGATCACGGCGGTGTTGTAGAACAGATGGCCGCCCTCCCAGTGTCCACCCACCCATCCCGAGCCGACATAACCGAAGCCATAGTTCACGCCGCCGTAGAATCCGACCGTCGGGCCCCAGTACCCCAGGTGCCAGAAGAAGCGGCCGCCCTCGGCGGCCCAGTAGCCCGGTGTCCACAAGAGGCCTGGCTGGGGCGCGAGCACCCACGTGCCGGGCACCCAGTAGTAGCTGCGGAATGCGGGATTCCAGGCCCAGTAGCCCGGAGCCCAGAGATAGCCGTCACCGGGAATCGGGGGCTGCTCGTAGGTCGGAAGCTCGGGTGGCGCCATGTTGGCTGAAGCATCGGCGGATGCGTCCATGCCGTCGTCCTGCGCAACGCTCAGAGCGGGTATCAAGAGCAGCGCGAGCAGGCTCAAATATCGCCGGTGACGCCGCATGCCGAGCTTCCTCTTTCTGGCACCGACAGTGCCGGATGGTCGGTAACGTAGCGGGTCGGTAGGGCGGTATATGTGAGGGACCCCGCAGCTTTCTTGCAGGCTCGGGTCGATGCGCGGATTCTGCGCCGATTCTGTGAAGGTCGGCGGACGTCACGGTCCGCGGGCCTCAATAAGACAAGTGGCGGGGTGCTAGTCGACGCTGCCCACCGCGGGCGGGTCGCTCGCCGGAAAGGATTCCTCGATCGACTCATCGAGAAGATCCTCGCCGTGCGCTCGTTCCCGCGCGCGCACGAGAAGATCAGCCTCCTCGGGGTGCTTGGCAAGATACGCCGCTGCATAGGAGCAGGCCGGATAGACCTGCCAGCCCGAATGGCGCGCGGTGTCGAGTGCTTTGCGCATCAGCGCGGCCGCCACTCCGCGACCACCGATCGCATCGGGTACGCCCGTGTGCGTGATGGTCATGACGTTCTCATCGAGCACATAGTCGATCACGGCCGTCTGCCCATCGAGCACGGTCGAAAAGCGCCGCCGGTCGGGGTCGTGCTGAATCTCCATGCTCATATCATAGGCCAGGCTCATGCCCCGGGCGGTCGTTCTTCGCGCTTCGGCTCCGGCTCCGGACGCGGCGCAGGACGCGGCGCCGGGCGCGCTTCCGGCGCGGGGTGCGGTGCGGCCTCGGGCCGCGGTGCGGGTGCCGCCTCGCGGTGCTCTACCGGAGGTGCGGCCGGACGTGGCGCGGGGGCAGGATGGGGCGCCGGTGCCGGTCGCTCGGCCGGACGTGCAGCCTCGTTATGCGCGCTGGGGCGCGGCGCCTCGGTCGGACGCGTGGGCTCCGGACGGGTCTCGCTGCGCTCGGCCGGATGGGTTGGAGCCGCGCGCTCGGTCGGATGCGCAGGAGCAGCACGCTCGGTCGGGTGAGCGGGAGCCGCACGCTCGGCGGGGCGCTCGGTCTGCGCGCGCTCACCGGGTTTTGCCGCCTCGCCGGGCCGCGCTGCCTCGCCGGGCCGTGCTGCCTCGCCGGGCCGCGCTGCCTCGCCGGGCCGCGCTGCCGCGCCAGGTTTCGCCGCCTCGCCGGGCCGTGCACCGCCTTTGGCGGCCGCCTGCTCGTGGATCTTCGCCGCCGCCGCGGCGGCGGCGGGGGAGGGGGCTCGCGCCTTGACCACGCCTGGGCCGTTGAATACGCCCGGCTTGGGCGTCGCGGCGACCGGCGGCGCGCCGTGGTTGGCGCTCGCGCGCAGCTGCGGGTTGCTGCGCGCCTGCGTGATGTGCTCTTTCTGCGCGGGCACCGGGGGCACGTGGTGCTCGTGAGCGGCGGCTTCCTGGGCGGGGGTCGGCCGCGCCTCGACGCCGCCGGGGCCGTTGAAGGAGGCGTGATTGTTCACGGTGACGTTGTTGATCACCGTTCTGTTGACGTAAACGTTCGTGATGTGGGTCGAGCCGGTGTTCACCACGGCGGTGTTGTAGTAGAGCTGGCCGTTGCGCCATTCGCCGCCGCCCCAGCCGACGCCGAAGTAGCCGCCGCCGTAATTCACGCCGCCGTAGAAGCCGATGGTCGGGCCCCAGTAGCCCTCGTTCCAGCCGTACACGCCGTTCTGGTAGCCCCAGTAGCCCGGCGTCCAGAGAAGGCCTGGCTGAGGAGCCTCCACCCAGGTGCCGGGCACCCAGTAGTAATCCCCGTAGTCCGCATCCCAGGACCAGTAGCCCGGGGTCCAGATGTAGCCCACTGCCGGAATCGGCGGCACTTCGTACACGGGGAGCTCAGGGGGCGCGATGTCCACATTCAGGCTGACGCCGATGCTGAATTGCGCGCGGCTCGCGAACGGTGTCAGGCAGAGCAGCAGAGCCGCCAGACTCAATCGAGGCCAGAGAGAGTTCATGCGCATGACGGGACTCCAGGAATTCCCCTTGCCGGGGTGGGTTATTTTCGTCCACCGGAGTGTACGGCGGAGCACCACGACCCGCCGTCAGTGGCGCGGTGCGGCGCCGGTAGGAGTTCGCCGGCAGCTGCGCTCAAGGGCGAAGCGCAAGGGCGGAACGCGACGCGACGCGACGCGACGCGTGAACGCGGTCAGCGATCAGCAGCCATCGGCGATCAGGCGCTCAGCCCGCGTCGCCGCCCGGATCGCCGCCCGGCGCCAGGGCGTGCTTTGCCGACGGGGCCGCGAGGACTTGCTCGATCGCCTCGCGCGGCAGCGCCTCGAGCGCGGGCAGCTCTGGATCCGCGGGTCGCGCGACATACTCGAGCAGCTTGTCTCGCATCCTCGGGGTCCAGTACTTGCGGATGTGGTTCGCGACCCCGAGCACCGCATCCTCGCGCCGATCCTCGGCCTGGAAGAAGTGCCCGATGTCGTTCGCCATCTTGATGAGGTGCGCCACGCTCTCGCGGGCATGGGCGCCCGCATGACCGTCGGCCTGCCCGGCGCCCGTCGCGCCCGGCGCTGCCCCTTTGTTGCCCGCGCTCGCGGGGTTGCCCGCGCTCGCGGCGCCCGGGTTCGTGGCGCCCGGGTTCGTGGCGCCCTGCTTGCGTGCGCTCATGACGCGTTACTTCGCCGCTGCCACATCGGCCATCGCTTGGCCTTTGAGCAGAGCTTCCTGTTCTTCAGTGAACTCCCTGAATCGGCGCTGCCACTCGGACGGCTGCGTCACCCGCGCCGCCTGCACCGCCGTCACCTTGTATTCGGGACAGTTGGTGGCCCAGTCGGAATTGTCGGTCGTGATGACGTTCGCGCCCGACTCCGGGAAGTGGAACGTCGTGTAGATCACGCCCGGCTGCACGCGCTCGGTCACCCTCGCCCGCAGCACCGTCTCGCCGGCCCGGCTCGTGATGCCCACCCAATCGCCCTCGGCGATGCCGCGCTCCTCCGCATCGTGCGGATGGATCTCCACGCGATCCTCGTCGTGCCAGCGGTTGTTCTCGGTGCGGCGCGTCTGCGCGCCCACGTTGTACTGGCTCAGGATGCGGCCGGTGGTGAGGATCAGCGGGTACTTCGCGTTCACGCGCTCCTCGGTCGGCACGTACTCGGTCACCAGGAACTTGCCCTTGCCGCGCACGAACTGATCGACATGCATGGTCGGCGTGCCGTTCGGGTGCTGCTCGTTGCACGGCCACTGGATGCTGCCGAGCTCATCGATGCGCTTGAAGCTCACGCCATGGAACGTGGGGGTCAAGCGCGCGATCTCATCCATGATCTCGGATGGATGCGCGTAGTTCATCGGGTAGCCGACGGCGTTCGACAACAGCTGCGTCACCTCCCAGTCCGCATAGCGCGCCTTGGGCTCCATCACCTTGCGCACGCGCGAGACGCGCCGCTCGGCGTTGGTGAAGGTGCCGTCCTTCTCGAGGAACGAGGAGCCCGGCAGGAACACGTGCGCGAACTTCGCCGACTCGTTCAGGAACAGGTCCTGCACGATGATGCACTCCATCGATTCGAGCGCGGCGGTGACGTGCTGCGTGTTCGGATCCGACTGCGCGATGTCCTCGCCCTCGATGTACAGGCCCTTGAACTCGCCATCGAGCGCGGCCTCGAACATGTTCGGGATGCGCAGGCCCGGCTCGGCCTGCAGCTGCACGCCCCACGCCTTCTCGAAGGAGGCGCGCACGCCGTCGTCCGACACGTGCCGGTAGCCCGGGAACTCGTGCGGGAAGGAGCCCATGTCGCAGGAGCCCTGCACGTTGTTCTGGCCGCGCAGCGGGTTGACGCCCACGCCCTCGCGGCCGATGTTGGCGGTCGCCATCGCGATGTTCGCGATGCCCATGACCATGGTCGAGCCCTGGCTGTGCTCGGTGACGCCCAGGCCGTAGTAGATCGCGCCGTTACCGCCCGTCGCATACAGGCGGGCCGCGGCGCGCACATCCGCCGCCGGCACGCCGGTCACCTCTTCCATCGCTTCCGGAGAGTTCTTCGGCAGCGCGATGAAGCGGCGCCACTTCTCGAACGAGTCGATCTCGCAGCGCGCCTTGACGAAGTCCTCCTTCACCAGCCCCTCGGTCACGATGACATGCGCGAGCGAGTTGATGAGCGCGACGTTCGTGCCGGGCTTGAGCTTCAAGTGGTAATCGGCCTCGATGTGCGGCGTGCGCACCAGGTCGATGCGGCGCGGGTCGGCGATGATGAGCTTCGCGCCCTGACGCAGCCGGCGCTTCATCTGCGAGGCGAACACCGGGTGGCCGTCGGTCGGGTTGGCGCCGATCACGAAGATCACGTCCGCCTTCATGACCGAGTCGAAGTTCTGCGTGCCCGCGCTCTCGCCGAGCGTGTTCTTCAGGCCATAGCCCGTCGGCGAGTGGCACACGCGCGCGCAGGTGTCGACGTTGTTGTTGCCGAAGCCCGCCCGCACCAGCTTCTGCACGAGGTAGGTCTCCTCGTTCGTGCAGCGCGAGGAGGTGATGCCGCCGATGGAGTTCGGGCCGTACTTCTTCTGGATGCGCTTGAGCTCGCTCGCGGCGTGCGCGATCGCCTCTTCCCAGCTCACCTCGCGCCACGGCTGCGAGATCTTCTCGCGGATCATCGGCTTCGTGATGCGATCCGGATGGGTCGCATAGCCGATGGCGAAGCGGCCCTTGACGCAGGAGTGGCCGTGGTTCGCGTGGCCGTCCTTGTTCGGCACCATGCGCACGACGTCCTCGCCCTGCATCTCGGCGCGGAACGAGCAGCCGACGCCGCAGTAGGCGCAGGTGGTCGTCAAGCTGTGTTCCGCCTGGCCCTTCTCGATCAGCGAGCGCTCGCTGAGCGTCGCCGTCGGGCATGCCTGCACGCAGGCCCCGCACGACACGCACTCCGAGTCCATGAACGGCACGTCCTGGCTCGCAGCGACTTTCGAGTCAAAGCCGCGGGCCGCGATCGTCAATGCAAAGGTGCCCTGCTGCTCGTCGCAGGCACGCACGCAGCGTGAGCAGACGATGCACTTGGAAGGATCGAACGTGAAGTACGGGTTGGAGGTGTCCTTCTCGACCGCGAGGTGATTGGCGCCGTCATAGCCGTAGCGCACCTCGCGCAGGCCCACGACCCCCGCCATGTCCTGCAGCTCGCAGTGCCCGTTCGCCGGGCAGGTCAGGCAGTCGAGCGGGTGATCCGAGATGTAGAGCTCCATCACGCCGCGGCGCACGTTCGCAACCTGCTCGTTGCGGGTATGAACCTTCATGCCCTGAGCAACGGGCGTGGTGCAGGAGGCCGGCATTCCCTTCATCCCGTCGATTTGCACGACGCACAGCCGGCACGAGCCGAACGCTTCGAGCTGCTCGGTCGCGCACAGCTTCGGGATCTGGATGCCGTTCTCCGCCGCGGCGCGCATCACCGAGGTGCCGGCGGGCACCGTCACCTCGCGACCATCGATCGTGAGCGTGACGAGCTGCTTGCTCTCGCGAGCGGGGGTACCGAAATCATTCTCGACAATCGACAACATGGTCGAACCTCACTGAAGGAGATTACGCGGAGGCCTGCACCCGCCTCGGTTTGACAAAATCCTCGGAAAAATGGTTCAGGGCGGAGAGCACCGGATAGGGTGTCAGACCACCGAGGGCGCATAGCGAGCCGTACGTCATGGTCTCACACAAATCCCGCAGAAGCGCCTCCTGCTTGGGGGCATCCTCCGCAGCAATCAAGCGGTCGATGACCTCGACCCCGCGGGTCGAGCCGATGCGGCACGGTGTGCACTTGCCGCACGACTCGATCGCGCAGAATTCCATGGCATAGCGGGCCTGGGCCGCCATGTCGACGCGATCGTCGAACACCACCACGCCGCCGTGGCCGAGCATCGCGTTCAAGGCGGCGAACGCCTCGTAGTCGAGCGGCGTGTCGAACTGCGACTCCGGCATGTAGGCGCCCAGCGGCCCGCCCACCTGCACCGCGCGGATCGGGCGGCCGCTCAGCGTGCCACCGCCGAAGTCGTAGAGCAGCTCGCGCAAGGTCATGCCGAAAGCGATCTCCACGAGTCCGCCGTACTTGATGTTGCCCGCGAGCTGCATCGGCAGCGTGCCGCGCGAGCGGCCCATGCCGAAGTTCTGGTAATGCGCCGCACCCTGATCGAGGATGATCGGCACCGAGGCGAGGGTGATGACGTTGTTGACGACCGTCGGCCGGCCGAACAGGCCCGCGATCGCCGGCAGCGGCGGCTTGAAACGGATCTGGCCGCGCTTGCCCTCGAGCGACTCGAGGAGCGAGGTCTCCTCGCCGCAGATGTAGGCGCCGGCGCCCATGCGCACCTCGAGATCGAAGCGCTTGCCGCTCTTGAGCACGCTCTCGCCGAGATAGCCCCCCGCATAGGCGCCCGCGATCGCGGCCTCGAGCGCGCGCTGCGCATCCGGGTACTCCCAGCGCAGGTAGATGTAGCCGCGCGTCGCCCCGGTCGCGAGGCCGGCGATGGTCATGCCCTCGATGAGCACGAACGGATCGCCCTCCATGATCATGCGGTCGGAGAAGGTGCCCGAGTCGCCCTCGTCCGCGTTGCAGACGATGTACTTCTGATCGCTCGGCGTCGCGAGCACCGTCTTCCACTTGATGCCGGCCGGGAAGGCGGCGCCGCCGCGGCCGCGCAGCCCCGAGGCGGTCACCGCCTCGACGATCTGCGCCTCCTGCATCGTGAGCGCCTTCTGAAGCCCGCGGTAACCGCCGTGCGCGAGGTAATCCTCGAGCGAGCGCGGATCGGTGATGCCGACGCGTGCGAAGGTCAGGCGCTGCTGGCGCTTGAGATAGGGAATGTCTTCCGTCGGGCCGAGCGCGAGCTTGTGCTTGCGGGCCGCCGCCGCGCCCGTGGTCCATCCGGCCTCGAAAAGCGCGGGCACGTCCTGCGCGCCGACCGGGCCGTAGGCGTGGCGCACGCCGTCGATCTCGATCTCGACCATGGGCTCGAGCCACAGAAGACCGCGCGAGCCGTTGCGCACCAGGGTCACGTCGAGCTTGCGCTGGCTCGCCTCGGTGCTCACCGCCGCGGCCGTTGCATCCGCGCCGACCGAGCGGGCCGCGGCATCGATGGGAACGAAGATCTTCATGCAGCACCGCCCCGGCTTGCGCCCTGGCTCGGGGTCTTGCCCGGGGTCTTGCCCGGGGGCGGCGCGCCGGGGGGTGCGCTCGGCGGGGCGGCCCCGTTCGCGCGGCTTTGCGCGATGAGCTCATCGAAGCGCTGCGGGGAGATGCGCCCGTGCAGCTCCTCGTCGACCATCATCGAGGGGCCGAGTGCGCAATTGCCGAGGCAATAGACGGGCTCGAGGCGCACCGCCCCGTCGGCCGTCGTGCCATGGAAGTCGATGCCGAGCGCGCGCTTGGCGTGCGCCTCGAGCTCGACCGCGCCGAGGGCCTGGCACGCTTCCGCCCGGCACAGATGCACGACGTGCCGGCCGCCGCGCTCCTTGCGAAAGTAGTGATAGAAGGTGAGCACCCCGTGCACCTCGGCGAGCGATATATTGAGTGCGCGGGCGATCAGGGGCACCGCGTCGTGGGGCACGAAGCCGAGCCGGCGCTGCACATCGTGCAGGATCGGCAGCAGTGCACCCGGCAGGTCCTTGAGGCGCTCACAGGAATCGTCGACGGCGGCGCGCTCGGCTGCGCTCAGCGAGGAAGGCGGCTCCACCTTCAGGGGAATCACTCGTCGGGGTCGTTCGCTCATGGGAAGTATTCGCTCACCTCAGAGGGGCTCGAGGCACCGGCCTCAGCGGCCCCAGATATATTGTATATTGACCATGCGCCTTTCTCCATCCGGAGCGCCCTTAAAGGCGCTCGAGGCACCCCCGTGATCCTACATCGACCCGAGGCGACGCAGGCCGCTTCCGTGCTGTCCGGGCCCGAGCTGCCCGCGGTCGTCGAGCTGCCGGCGGCCGATGGGCATCCGGCCGCCTCGCCCGGGCTGGTCGGTCCCGAGCTCCTTCAGGTCGAGTCGGCCATCGAGCAGGGCTATGCGCGCCTTGCGGCCTGCCAAGGCGCAGCGGAGCGGCCCGCGCTGGCCGCGCGCCTCATTCTCGCAATCCACGATGATTTCTACAGCCTTCTGTGCGAGTACCCCTACCGCGCGAAATGCGCCTTCGAGAGCCGCGACCCGCACGCCTCGATTCGCATCAGTCAGGAGCGGCTCTCACTCTACAGCCGCTACATCGCCGAGCACGGCCCGCGCCTCAAGGCGGCCTGGCCCGAGCTCAGCGAGGATGCGGCGGCGTGGGATGCGATCGACCGGCTGCTCGTCGCCATGATCGTCGATCGCTACGAGGCCGACATCGCCTTCAGCTTCGTGCATTCGCTGAGGCGCAATATCAACAAGGAGAACTGGCGGCCGGTCGCCTACTCCTTTCCACCCCCGAGCAAGCTGCGCGCCTTCTCGCTCGCGGCGGTGCACCGGCGCTTTCGGGTGCACGGACGCGTCGATACGGAGCTCATCGCAAGCGCGTTGCGGGTGCCCGGCTTCTCGGTTCCCTTTCGCGACATCGACGCCGACGCGGCGCGCATTCTCGCGCGGCTCGAGCCCGTGCTGTATCCCACGCCCGACGCGGCGGTGCCGGTCGCCCTCGATGTGGTCGAGGCGGGTTTCTTTCGCGATCGCAGCGCCTTCGTCGTCGGCCGCTGGCTGATGTCCGATGAGCGGCGCGTGCCCTTCGTGGTCGCGCTCTTCAACAGCGACACCGGCATCTATGCCGATGCCGTGATGCACGAGGAGGCGCTGATCCACGATGCATTCAGCGCGACGCTCGCCAACTTTCACGTGACGACGCGCCTGTACTATCAGACCTGCGTGTTCCTGCACACGTTGATGCCGCGCCGGCCGCTGGGCCAGCACTACTCGACCATCGGCTTCAATCACGTCGGCAAGGTGGCGATCCTCAATGAGATCGAGCAGCAGATGCGCGCGAGCGGCGAGCGCTTTCGCCGCTCACCGGGCGCGGCGGGCACGGTCGCCTTCGGCTTCACGTTCGACGCGTGCGAGTACCACTTGAAGGTGATTCGCGATCACCCGACGAGCGCCTACAAGTGGGGCGAGTTTCCAGGCGTTCCCGCCGTCGTCGACAAGTATCGGCTGGTGCACGAGATCAACCGCACCGGCAGCATGCTCGACAACGTCATGTACTTCAATCTGCGCCTGGCGCGCGAGATGTTCGACCCGGCGCTGCTCGAGGAGATCGCGTCCCTGTGCTCCCAGAGCGTACAGGTCGACGCCGAGGGAGTGCTGCTGCGCTCGCTCATCGTGCAGATGAAGATCACTCCGCTCCCGGTGTATCTCGAGCGCGCGAGCGAGGCGCAGATCCGGGAGGTGATCGTCAATCTCGGCCAGTGCATGCGCAACAACGCCGCCACCAACATCTTCAACAAGGATCTCGACTCGCGCAATTACGGCGTCGGGCGCTACGGGCGCGTGTTTCTGTTCGACTACGACGCGCTCGAGAAGCTCACCGAGGTCAAGATCCGCACCAACTCGGACCGCGAGCCCGGCGAGGAGGACATTCCGGCCTGGTTCTTCGAGACCGGCGTCGTGTTCCTGCCGGAGGAGATCGAGCACGGACTGCAGCTGAGCAACCGCTACGCGCGGCGCTGCTTTCGCGAAGAGAACGGCGAACTGCTCAGCGTCGCATACTGGGAGGCCGTGCAACGCAAGCTCATCAAGGGCGAGGTTCCCGAGGTGCAGATCTACCCCGAGCGCTGCCGGCTGGGCGAGGAGCGCAGCGGCGAGGACCTCTTTCTCGAGAGCGGGTAGGCAAGGGGTCGCACGCCGATTCAGCCGGCGACGCGAACTTCATTGCCGCCCGAGCTTCATTCTCGCCATCGGCGACGGACAACCGATCGACTTTCGGGGTGATCGACTTGATCGGTGATCTGGACGAAGCGACTTCAGGCGAGGCGGCCCCGGCGTTCGGGGCCGCCTCGCGCTACGCAGTCCTCGTCAGTGCTCCTGTGATGCGCTCTGGACGCACCCCGCCTGTCCGCCGCTCGCGGCGAAGACGTTGTTGCTGAACTCCGTTTGGGTCAGGAAGTGCCCGCCGTTGATCACCTGGTTGAAGTACGCCCCCGGGGCGCCCCTCGTGCGGCCGTAGATGTAGGCGCACTCGTCGCCGATCTCGTAGAAACTGGCGTCGTACCAGCCGGTCTCTCCGTCCGGGTCGGTGATCGCCTCGATGATTTCGTGACTTGTGGGGCTGATCTCGGTGTCGGCATCGGGGTTGCCGTTCGGCGACTGGAGCACCGGGAAACTGGCGTCGCTGCCGCACGTGAAGCCGACCGGCGAGGCGTAGATCGGGTACGCCATGTTCGCGTACACCGCGCTGACCAGGTCCGTGCTGTGGTAAGCGCAGTATACCGCGGTGGGCCAGTGGTTGATCGTGCAGCCCTGCCCGTCCGCCGGCGAGGTCGTCTCGCCGGGCAGGAAGCAGGACTCGACGCCCTTGGGCAGGTAGAGCACGTAGATGTGCGTCAAGTCGTGTGGGAGCGAGTTTGCCGCTGTGACGCTGTCGACTTCCGCTTGGAGCTGAGCGTCGTCGAGGCAGGCGTTGTATCCCGATCCGTCGGCATAGATACCGCTCGTGTCGCTGGCGTCCAGTGTGCAACCGTCGGCAGGGAGCGGGTCGGTGTCGTTGATGACGGGACCGAGCTTGACGTTGTAGTGGATCTGCCCGTTGCTACCGGAGTACTCGTCCACCACCGAGAACACGTTCTGCGTCTGGCCGCTCATCTTGGCGACATCGGCGAGGTAGGACGTGATGATGTTCTTGTAGGAGGAGGTCATCGACCAACCGGCCGGATTCCAGAAGATCGGAACGACGACCAGCGGTCCGGTCGATGCCGTCATCATCACGGCGCCATGGTCGCAAGGGAAGAAGAAGCACGGCCCCCCCCCGTTGAACAGCAGCGGCGGAGTGCCGTTGTATGGGGGCTCGGGAGGCGGCTTGTGACCCTTACCACTGCTGATCGCCGCCGCAACTGTGACACCGCCCACATGGACCGCCTGCGCCGACTTCCTGACCTGCTGTGTGGAGCTGGCTGCGCTTTGAGGCACCGATTGTGCGGAGGCTATGTCGTGCTGGGCGCCGATGGCCAAAGCCAGCACCGCGCCCATACCGAGTACTCTCTTAAAGATCATGGTTTTCTCCCCGTGAAACGAATGTTGTAAATCGATCCGCCGGCATTCGGTACGTGAGTACGACACCGACAGCAATCAAATTCGCAGCAAAACGCTTGGACTGTTTGCTTCTGTTAGCCGCGATTGATCGTTTGTAAACGTGGATATACTCCTAATTCCTTGCAATGCAAGTGCCCGACGACGCGTTCTTCACTGCAATTGTTGCAGCTTCGCCGCTCTGCTGGCGCGCGAGCTCGCGTCACTGGTCATGTTCGGCAAATGGCGGCGGGGGAAGGGTCGAGAGCGGAGCCGGCAGACGCCCGAAGGAGGCGTCGTAGTTGATTTGAGGAGTTTTTGGATGTCGTAGCTAGACTACGATTGGAAGCCCCTTTCTGAGTTGGCTAAAAGTGCTGTAAGTCGTAGTGTGGCCTACGATATCGACAATTAAATGACCTTCCGTGCCCGTGGGCGCCGGGCACTCCCGTGGCATCCGAAGACCTCGCCCAGCGAGACATCGGCCGATCTGGCGGTTCATTATGTCAAGGCGCCCATGCACCGAAGGAAGAGGGCGGGGCGGCGATGCCGCGCGCGCCGCTTCAGCCTGAGGCAGCCGGCGCGCTCAGCGGCAAGTCTAGAATGAATGACGCGCCCTGACCGGGTCCGGCGCTCTCGGCGTGCAAGGTGGCGCCGAGCTCGCGCGCCGCAAGTGCCCCGGAGTGCAGCCCAAAGCCGTGCCCCGATTGGCGCGTGGTGAAGCCATGGGTGAAGAGCCGGCCCATGTGCTCGGGCTCGATGCCGATGCCGTTGTCGATCACGGCGATGCGCACGCCGCGCTCGCTCGGCTCGATCTTGAGGGTGATGAGTTTCTCGGCCTTGCCCGCATCGTCGCAGGCGTACTTGGCGTTGCGGATGAGGTTGACGAGGATCTGCAGCACCTTGTGGCGGTCGACGTGGATCGGCGGTACAGGCGTGAACTCGCGTCGCAGGGTGACGCCGTGGCGCGTGAACGCGCCGGCGTTGAGCCGCAGACTGTCCTCGACGAGATCGACCACGGCGACGGTTTCGGTGACGCCGAGCCGCTTGGCGTAGCTCTGCTGCATCGCCACCGTATCCTTGATGTGCTCGAGGTTCTCGCGCAGCGCCGTGATCTCCTCGAGCGCAACGCGCTGATCGGCCAGGAGCTGCTCGCCGAGCGCAGCGAGATACTCGGGGATGCGCTTGCCGCGCTCATCCTCGCTCATGAATTGGCCGAGGCGCGGTCCCTGCTCGATGAGCAGCGCCGCGAGACGTGCGATGCCCTGCGCCTTCGACTGCCGCAGCCGCTCGGCGACCAGGCTCGCGGAGATGTTGACGCTGTTCAAGATATTGCCGACGTTGTGCAGCACGTTGGTCGCCACCTCCGCCATGCCGGCTTGACGCGAAGCGGTCACGAGCTCCTTGTGTGTGCGCTCGAGCTCGATCTCCTGTTGCTTGCGTGCGGTGGTGTCCTGTATGACGGCCACCGCGCCGAGCGTCTGCCCGTCGGGTCCGACCAGGCGGCGCGCGCTTGAGAGGGCGGTGCGCCGCGGCCCATCGGCGGGCGCGATGACGAGCTCGAGATTGCTGATCGTCTCGCCGCGCAGCGCGCGCGCGAGCGGCAGATCGTCGGCCGCGAGCTGCGTCACGCCGTCGATGAGGTAGACGTCGGCGATGCGTGCAAAGGAGCCGGTCGCCTCGCAATCGACGGGCTCGTACGGCTGCACGCATTCGAGCTCCACCGCCGCGCGATTGTAATGCGTAATGTTGCCGTGCACGTCGCAGGCGAGCAGCGCGACCGGCAGGTCGCTGATCACGGCCTCGAGCAGCGTCTGCTGCTGCAGCAGGGCCGCCGCGAGCTCCTTGCGATGGCTGATGTCGCGCACGTACTCGACGGAGCGCTCCGCGGTGCCGCCCTCGCGCACGAGCGCGGTGGTGGTGCGCACCCACACGCAGCTGCCGTCCTTGCGCACATAGCGTTTCTCGCAATCGATGTAGTCGATCTCACCGTTCCACAGTCGCTCGAGCTGCACGACGCTCGAGGGTGCATCCTCGGCATGGGTGATGGTGGTCCCGAGCACCCCGTCGAGCTCCGCGGCCGTCACGCCGAGCAGAGCGCAGAAGGCTGCGTTCACCCGCTCCAGCCGGCCGCCGCGGTCGGCGTAGATGATGCCGAGCGGCGCCTGATCGAAGGTGTTTCGATGCAGGCTCTCGGCGCGACGCAAATCGCCGCGAGCCGTGACGAGATCGGTGAAATCCGCGATGGTGCCGACAAACCCGGGTGCGCCCTCGATCGGTACCACGAGCTCCTCGAAGAATCGGGTCTGCCCGTCGGGTCCGAGGGTGCGATACTCGAAGCGCGAGGGCCGAGGATCCTTGCAGAAGGCCGCCCAGGTCGCCTCCATCCGCGCGCGGTCGTCCGGATGCACGCCGAGCGCCCAGTCGTCGACCGTCTGATCGGGCTTGAGATTGAAGATGCGCCGGTAGGCGCGATTCACGTAGCCGATCACGCTCGTCGGGTCCGATCGGTAGATCGCAACCGGTGCGCTGTCGAGGAGTGCCCGCAGCACGTCGACGTCCGTAGGCGCCGCGGTGGTCACCAGCCGATTGATGGCGCCCGAGGCGCTCTGCGCGGCTCGCGCGGCCGTCGGCGCGCCGCATACCATCTCGAGCTCGGCGATGCGCGAGTGCAGCTCGAGCTGCAGCGCGCATTGCTGCGCGAGCGTTTTCAGCCCCTGGCGCTGCGCCGGAGTGAGGCGCCGCGCCGCGGTGTTGTAGACGCCGATGCGTCCGAGCACCTCGCCCTTCGAGGTGCGCAGAGCACAGCCGGCGTAGGCGCGCAGCGCGAGCGGCCCGGTGGCGCAGGCGCAATGGTTGAAGCGCCGGTCGAGGACGATGTTCGGCACCTCGAGGACGTCGTCGGTCTCGTGGGTCGGCGCATCGAAGGGGTCATGCTCGAGCAGGACGCGCTCGAGGAGCGCAGCCGCGGTACCGGTCGCCGCGATCCCCTGATCCTTGATCACGACCGACCCGAGCGGCACCTGGCACAGCGTAGCCGCCGCTTGCGCGAGGCTCGCATAGCACGAGGGGAGCTTGCGGGAGGACGTGCCCGGATCGGCCGCGGGCACATCACCCGCGGAGGTGGCTATGGGGTGCTGATTCATCGACCTTCGAAGCTGCTGGAACCTCACATATTGTGGATCGAGTGTGCCCCGGGGCGCGTGGCGATTGCATCACACGAAGCGCGCTTCCAAGCGCGAAGGCCGTCGCATTTGGACCGTGCGCAGGCTATCGTCGCCGGGTGAGCATCCCTGTCGCGAGCGCGCCCGCCGAAGGTCCGTGGAATCCGGGCCTGAAGTCGCAGATCCCGCGCGAGCTCCTGCACCTGGCGACGATCCTGCGTCCCGAGAACGTGCTCACGAGCCTGAGCTCCGCCGAGGAGCTGCGCAGCCTCACGGGGTTCGAGCTCGGCGAGCTCGTGGCGTTTCGTCCCGAGCGCCTCGCGCTGCACGAGCTGCTGATCCGCATCACGGCGGATTTCGTCGTCCCGGACGGCGCCCGCATCGAGGATCTCGGCATCAACTTCCGTCGCATGGCGAGCCGGCTGTGGAGCGCGCACCTCGCGCCCCGGCTTGGCATGCTCGAGCAAACTTTCGCCGAGTCGCGCTCCGCCTGCGTGAGCTGCATCGAGCAGGCGTTGTCCGCGACCGTGCCGGGGCTGGTGGCGGAGGCGGCGTTTGCGAAGGAGCGCCCGCGGCGCCGCTGGCGGGTGCTCAGGGCGCGACCCGTCACCCACCGGCCGAGCGCGGACTGGGGGCCCGCCGAGATCGCCGCCTGTGCCCGCGCCGCG
>DATGIA010000045.1:0-17709 GCA_035307465.1 Steroidobacteraceae bacterium | reverse complement strand
TCATCGATGAGGGCTGCGACCTCGTCCTGAGCGACGATGGCCTGCAGCACTACGCGCTCGAGCGGGACTGCGAGATCATCGTCATCGACGGCGATCGGCGCTTCGGCAACGGCTGGCTGCTGCCGGCAGGGCCGCTGCGCGAAGGCCGGGACAGACTCGCCGCGGCCGACGGCATCGTCGTGAACGGCGGGCGCGCGCTCATCGAGGGCGCGCTCAGCATGCGGCTCGAGGCGTGCGGCGCCGTGGCGCTGCGCGGTGGGCGCGAGCGCCCCCTCGAATCCTTCGCCGGCACATGCGTGCATGCAGTAGCCGGCATCGGACATCCGGAGAGGTTCTTCAACATGCTGCGCTCTTACGGCATCGAGGTCGAGGGCCACGCGCTGCCCGACCATGCGCCGATCCGGCCGGCCGATATTCGCTTTGCCGGCGGGGCGCCGGTGCTCATGACGGAAAAGGATGCCGTAAAATGCGCGAGCATCGCCGATGAGCGCCACTGGTACGTGCCGGTGGAGGTGCGCTTCGAGGAGCACGAGTCGAGCGCACTCATCGCGACCGTTCTCGATCGGATCGCACGCGCGCATCCTGCCGCCCAAAGGAGCTTGAATGGATAAACGACTGCTCGAGTTGCTCGTCTGCCCCCTCTGCAAGGGGCCGTTGCGCACGGCGGGGAGCGGCGCAACCCTCGAGCTCATCTGCAGGCCCGACCGGCTGGCCTACGCGGTGCGCGATGGCATTCCGGTGATGCTGCCCGAGGAAGCGCGGCCTCTCAGCGCCGATGACCCGCTGCTGAGCCGCTGAGAGAGGGCTCCTGAGCGCACCGTTCCACGTCCTGATTCCCGCGCGCCTCGGCTCGACGAGGTTGCCGAACAAGCCTTTGCTCGAGATTGCAGGGCGTCCTCTCATCGAGTGGGTGTGGGAGCGCGCGCGGGCAAGCGGCGCCGCCTCGGTCATCGTCGCGGCCGACGATCCGCGCATCCTCGAGGCGGCCCGGCGCTTCGGTGCGGAGTGCGCGCTCACCGGCGCGCATCACGCCTCGGGCACGGATCGCATTGCCGAGGTGGTGCGCGCGCGGGGGCTGTCCCCGGAGGAGATCGTCGTCAACTTGCAGGGCGATGAGCCGTTGATGCCCCCGGCGGCCATCGCCCGCGTGGCGCGGGCGCTCGAGGAGCATCCACGCATCGACATCGCAACGGCGGTGGCGCCGATCAGGAGCCTGGCGGAGTTTCTCGACCCGAGCTGCGTCAAGGCGCTCGCGGATCGTGCGGACCGCGCGCTCTATTTCAGCCGCGCTCCGGTTCCCTGGCCGCGAGATCACAGCGCCGGTGGGCGACCGGAGCGCTTCGAGGGCGCATTGCGCCACATCGGACTGTATGGCTTCCGCGTGCGCACCCTGCTGCGCTTCGCCGCCCTCCCGCCGACGCCTCTCGAGCAGAGCGAGAAGCTCGAGCAGCTGCGCGCACTCGAGCACGGGCTGTCCCTGCATCTCGTTCGCCTCGAGGAGGCCCCGCCCGCCGGGGTCGATACGCCCGAGGACCTCGAGCGGGTGCGCCGCCAAATGGCCTAGACGCTCGCCCTGAGCATGGCCGGTGCCGAGGCAGGCTTTAGAGCAGATTCCTCAAGAGCCAGTACAGCCCACCCGCCAGAGCGATCGAGATGGGTAGGGTGAGCACCCAGGCCGCGAGCAGGTTGCGCACCGTCGACCACTGCAACCCCGAGTCGTTGGCGACCATCGTTCCGGCCACGCCCGAGGAGAGCACGTGCGTCGTGCTCACCGGCAGGCCGAACCCTTCCGCCGCGCCGATGGTGGCCATCGCGACGAGCTCCGCCGAGGCGCCCTGCGCGTAGGTGAGATGTGTCTTGCCGATGCGCTCACCCACGGTCACGACGATGCGTTTCCAGCCGATCATCGTACCGAGGCCCAGCGCAATGGCGACCGCCACCTTCACCCACGGGGGGATGAACCGGGTCGCCCGGTCGAGCGATGACTTGTATGCTGCGATCGCCGCCTTGTCCTCCCCGGAGAGCGTCACGCTGCTCGATTTGCCGAGCAAGCGCAGCCCCTCGCTCACCAGATACATCTGGTTGCGGATGTTCACCATCGAATCGGCGGGCACCTTGGCGAGCGATTGATACTGCGCGACCTCCGTGGAGATCGTGCCCGCGAGGGCGGCGAGCGCCGGCAGCTCCTGCGGCGTGACCTTGCGATCGCGCACGATCTGCATGCTCGCCGCCTGCGCATCGGCGGGCGCCGGGCCGGCGCCATGACTCTCGAGCACGCTCTGCGCCCGATGCGAGACCGCGACGAAATGCGCCACCTCGCGCTCGTGCATCGTGCGATTCAACGCATAAGCGGTCGGCACGGTGCCGATGAGGATCAGCATGATGAGACCCATGCCCTTTTGCCCATCGTTGCCGCCGTGAAAGAAGCTCACTCCGGTACAGGTCAGAATCAACAGCCCCCGGATCCATAGCGGCGGCGGCTTGTTGCCCTCGGGGGCGCGATACAGCGCCGGAATGCGCACCGCCTGCTTGAGGATCGTGAGCAGCAGCCAGGCGAGGCTGAAGCCGATGAGCGGCGAGAGCAGCAACGTCTCGCCGATCTTGGCGGCCTGGCTCCAGTCGACGCCGCTCGTGCCGTTCGCCGAGGAGGCCATGAGCTGATTCATGAGGCCCACGCCGATGATCGAGCCGATGAGCGTGTGCGAGCTCGAGGAGGGCAATCCGAACCACCAGGTGCCGAGATTCCACAGGATGGCGGCGATCAACAGCGCGAACACCATCGCGAACCCGGCGCCGCTGCCAACCTGCAGGATCAGCTCGACGGGCAGCAGCGAGACGATGCCGAAGGCGACGGCGCCGGTCGAGACCAGCACGCCGAGAAAGTTCCACGCGCCTGACCAGACGACCGCGAGGTTCGGCGCCATCGAGTGCGTATAGATGACGGTCGCCACCGCGTTTGCGGTGTCGTGAAAGCCATTGACGAACTCGAAGCTGAGCGCGATGAAGAGCGCGATGCCGAGCAGCACGAACGGCCAGGCCGCGGTTGACCGCACCACGGAGAGGTCCTGCGCGAGGTGATAGCCGGCGTAGACCACGCCGACGGCAATGACGGCGCCGGCGAGCAGGTTGAAGCCCGGGCCGGTTCGGTGTTGATGGAGGGGCGATGCACTGGGCAGGGGATGAACGGCGTCTGCGTGGGCCATGGTGTTACTCTTGTGAGCGTGGCGGCTAACGCGGCATGGTCTTTCTGTAATATGACGTTCCGATGACAGCGCCCCCGGACGATGCCCTTCACGATCTCCCACATTGCCGCCGTTCTGCCGTTTCGCCGGTTCCTGGCGCGCTTCCACCTGCTGTCGGCGGCGATCATCGGCAGCATGGTCCCCGACTTCGGCTGGCTCACCCCGTGGCGTCCGGCGCGCTTCGAGACCCACAGCACCGTGAGTCTCTTGACGTTCTCTTTACCGGTGGGCATGGCCACGTTCTGGATCTTTCAGCGCTGGATGCAGGAGCCTCTGCTCGAGCTCCTGCCCGACGGTGCGCGCTCACGGCGCACCGGCGTTCGGGCCGACCTTCGCGATCCGTTGCAGTGGGCCTATGCGGCGCTTGGTGTGCTCGTGGGCGCCATCACCCATCTCGTCTGGGATGCATTCACCCACGAGGGCGCGCGCGGATTGCGGCTGATTCCCTCGCTCGATGACCCGACGGTCGTCATTGGCGGGCACCACCTCGTCGGCGCGCGCCTGCTGCAGGACGTGAGCTCCGTCATCGGACTCCTCGTGGTGATCGGCCTCTGCGCTTACGAGCTTCGACCGCAGCGCGCAGTCGCGGTGCGCGTCGAGCGCAGGCTGAGCTCGACCGAGCGCCAGCTCTGGTGCACCGGGTACGTGCTGCTCGCCGCCCTCGTGAGTGGCGCCCTGTTCCTCGCAGACCACCCCGACACCGCTCGAGGCCTGTCGATCCCGCTGAGCCGGGCGGCGATCGCCGTCCTTCGCGGGATGGCGATCGCGCTCCTGATCACGGCCTTCGCTGTGGCCCGGCGCCTGCGCTCACTCGAGGTGCGCAGCGAGCGCCGGCCGCGTCCCTAAGGCTCCTCGGGGCCGCGCGGCCCTTCCTCCGGTCCCGACGACCACACGACGTACTTGCCTTCCGAGCTGCCGCTGCTTGCGACCGTCTCGATCGGACGGAGCGCAGCCGGCTCAGGGCGCGGCGCGGGTGGATTCGACGGTGCATGAGCCGATCCCGCATCGGCGGTGAAGCTCACCGCGCGCTCGCGCTCGCGCTCGACCGAGGGCGCACCCGGGCCCGCACCCCCGATCCCCGAACCGCTCTCGCCCGGCTCGCGCGTCGCTTGACCGTTACCGGCCGACTCGCCGCCACCGCCACCCTCGCGCCGCCCGCGGCCGCGTCGACGGCGCCCCCGGCCTCGCTCGGAACGCTCGCCGCCCTGACGCTCACGGTCCGCGCCGCTGCGCTCGCCGGAGCTCTCGGGGCGGTCGGCCCCATTGCGTTGCGGGGCCTCACTGCGTCCGCTCTCGCCGCGCGCAGCGTCGGCTGCGCGGGGACCGTCGGCTGCGTTGCGCGCGTCGGCTGCGCCGCGCGGCTCGCGCTCCGCAGCACCCGGTTCCGGGCGGCGCGTCGAGCCCTCGGTGCGCGGCTCGCTGCGCGCACCGCGCCCGTCGCGGGCGTCCCGATCGCGCGAATCCCGGCCATCGCGCGCATCGCGCCGCGGACCGCGGCGTCCGTCGCGGTCCCGATCCCGGTCGCGGCCGCGATCGCGGTCACGATGGTGGTCACGCTCGCGATACCGATCGGGGCGGCTGTCGCGCGCGCCGGCGCGCTCGCGCTCGGGTGCGGCCTTCGGGGCCGCGGTGGCCTCGGGGGGCGTCGAGCCGCGGCCGAACAAGAAGCGCCACAAGCGCACGAAGATTCCCGGTTTCTCGGGCGTCACGAGCGCCGCGGCAGGCGCTGCAGGCTCTGAGCTCTCGGGCGCAGGGGTGGGCATGGGCGCAGCGGCGCTCGACAGAATGCTCGGCACGACCGGCGCCTCGGATTGCGGCTTTTTGTCGCGATTGCCGATATTCGAGTCATCGAGGGCCGGTTGCTCGGCGATCTGATAGCTCGCGGTCGTGTTCTCGGGCAGCTCCTTCTCATCGTCACGGATGCGACGCAGCGAGTAGGCGGGTGTCTGCATGTGAGGGTTCGGCACGATGACCAGGGAGACCCGGTCGCGCGCCTCGATCTGGCTCAGCCACTCGCGCTTCTCGTTCATCAGGTAGGTCGCCACATCCACCGGGACCTGCGCAATCACGCGCCCGGTGCGCTCCTTGCGCGCTTCCTCGCCGATGAGTCGCAGCAGCGCGAGCGACATCGACTCGACGCCACGAATCGTGCCGAGTCCGTTGCAGCGCGGACAATGAATGTGCGTGGTCTCGCTGAGCGCGGGACGCAAGCGCTGGCGCGAGAGCTCGAGCAATCCGAAGCGCGACAGCCGGCCCATCTGGATGCGGGCGCGGTCCATCTTGACGGCATCCCGCAGGCAGTCCTCGACCGCACGCTGATTGGCCGTCGACTCCATGTCGATGAAGTCGATCACCACCAGACCGCCGATGTCGCGCAGCCTCAGCTGACGGGCGATCTCCTCCGCGGCCTCGAGATTGGTGTTGCGTGCGGTGGCCTCGATGTCACCGCCCCGGGTGCTGCGCGCCGAGTTGATGTCGATGGCCACCAGCGCCTCGGTGTGATCGATGACGAGACTGCCTCCGGAGGGCAGGGTGACCTTGTGCGAATAGGCCGACTCGATCTGGCTCTCGATCTGGTATCGCGTGAACAGCGGAACCGGATCGTCGTAGAGCTTGAGCTTGCGCTGTGCATCGGGCGGCATGAAGCGCTGCATGTACTCCTGGGCCTTCTGAAAGGCCTCGGGTTGGTCGATCAGGCACTCGCCCACGTCATCCGAGAAGTAGTCGCGCAGCCCGCGGGTCACCGCATCGCTTTCCTGGAAGATCAGGAACGGCGCCGGCCGGGCGTCGTTCGCCTGCACGATCGCGTCCCAGGCGGCCTTGAGGTTGTTGAGGTCCCACTGCAGCTCCTCGGTCGAGCGTCCGACACCCGCCGTGCGCACGATGGCGCCCATGCCCTCGGGGATCGAAAGGCCGCTCATCGCCTCGCGCATCTGATCGCGCTCCTCGCCCTCGATGCGGCGCGAGACGCCGCCGGCGCGCGGATTGTTCGGCATCAGCACGAGGAAGCGGCCGGCGAGGGAGATGAAGGTGGTGAGCGCCGCACCCTTGTTGCCGCGCTCCTCCTTCTCGACCTGCACGATGAGCTCCTGGCCCTCCTGCAGCAGGTCCTTGATGTTGAGTCGGCCGCCGGCCGCGGGCTGCGAGCGGAAGTATTCCTTCGAGACCTCCTTCAGGGGCAGGAAGCCGTGCCGCTGTCCGCCGTAATCGACGAACGCCGCCTCGAGGCTCGGCTCGACGCGGGTGATGCGGCCTTTATAGATGTTGGATTTTTTCTGTTCCTTCGAAGGTATTTCGATGGAGAGATCGTAGAGTTTCTGACCGTCGACGAGTGCGACGCGCAGTTCCTCTTCCTGAACTGCGTTGACGAGCATTCTTTTCATTGGGCCCAACTAAGAGTGTAGGGGCCGAGGAGGGCTCGAGACGGAAGGCCCGGTGCCCCACCCGCAAGGCGCATGCCTCTCGGGTCACCGGAATAAACAGGCCGACGCCGAACGCTGCCAGAGCGAACGACATCCATTCCACACCACGTTGCCAGAATTTGCGCAAGCTAGCCCGGGGCCTTGATCTCGGAATACCGCTGCGAACGAGGGACAAGGCGGTGCCTGCCCCCAACGTCCATTTCATCGGCCGAGCGATGGTCTGGATTTCCAGAACCAACTAAAGTGCGGCGCTCCCCGAGGGGGGCGCCACCGAAACCGGTGTCACCTGATGATTCAGCTCCAGGTGGTCGTCCTTGCCGGCGGATCAGCCGGGTCGGGCGGTTAACACGGTTTCAAGACGATAACATGGCCCCCTGCGAGGGTCAATGTAATCAACATCTTAGCGAACCGATTCGCGTAAGATGAGGCCATGAGCCCCACGCCTCTCAGCGCGCCGCCGCCCGCCCATCCCCGCACCCAGGTGACCCTGCATACGGTGAGCGCCGAGGAGGCAGGCCAGCGGATCGACAACATGCTCCTGAGGCACTTCAAATCGGTGCCCCGCAGCCGTGTTTATCGGCTGCTGCGCAAGGGGGAGGTGCGGGTCAACCGCCGGCGCGTCGCAGCCGATTACCGCCTCAGTGCGGGTGATGAGGTGCGTCTGCCACCGGTGCGCATGGACACGGGCGATGCACCCCTCAAGGCCTCGACGAGCCTGCAGGCGCTCATCGAGCGCGCCCTCATCTTCGAGGACCGCCGCTTGCTGGTCATCGACAAGCCGAGCGGCATCGCGGTGCACGGCGGCAGCGGCCGCAGCTTTGGTGTGATCGAGGCTTTGCGCGCCTCGAGGCCCGACGAGTCCCTCGAGCTCGTGCACCGTCTCGATCGCGACACCAGCGGCTGTCTCGCGATCGCCCGCGACCGCGCCACGCTCACCGCGCTGCATGCCCTCATCCGCGAGGGTGGCATGCACAAGACCTATCTCGCGCTGGTGGCGGGCTCCTGGCAACTCGGCGCGAAGCGCATCGAGGCGCCGCTGGCCACCGATGAGCGGCGCCATGGTGAGCGGCACGTGCGCGTCGCGGCCGCCGGCAAGGAGTCCGTGAGCCTGTTCCGGCCGGTGCAGTTCTTCGGCGCGGCGGCGACGCTCATGGAGGTCGACATTCCCACCGGACGCACCCATCAGATCCGCGTGCACGCGAGCTACGCGGGTCATCCTTTGCTTGGCGATGAGAAGTATGGCGATCGCGCGCGCAATGCGGAATTTGCAGCCTACGGCCTGAAGCGCATGTTCCTGCACGCGCACTCCCTTGCCTTCGAGTGGCCGGGGAGCGGCGTGCCTTTTCACGTGAGCGCGCCGCTGCCGAGCGAGCTCGCCGCGGTGCTCGATGCCATCCCCCGGCCCAAGGGAAAGGGCGGCTCGAAGCGACGCGCCTGAGCGCGCCGAGCCTCGAGCCTCCGGTCTCCGGCCTTCAGGGCACGAGGAAGCCGACCTCGCGCAACAGTCCCGCGAGGGCAATGAGCGGCAGCCCGATGAGCGCCGTCGGATCCTGCGTCTCGATCGAGGTGCAAAGAGTGATGCCGAGCCCCTCGCTCTTGAAAGCGCCGGCGCAGTCGAGCGGCGCTTCGCGCTCGACGTAGCGCTCGATGGTCGCATCGTCGAGCGTGCGAAATCGAACCTGGGTCGTGTCCAGCCGCTCCCGACATTGTCCGTCGGCATGCCGTAGCAGTGTGACGGCGGTCAGATACCGCACCGTGCGGGCGGAGCTCGCTCGCAGCTGGCCGCGGCATCCCTCGGCGGTTTTCGGCTTGCCGAGCAAGGTCTCGACCGGACCGTCGCCCACCGCGGCGACCTGGTCCGAGCCGATCACCCAGGCATCGGGGAATTGCGCTGCAACGGCGCGCGCCTTGGCCAATGCAAGACGCTTGGCCATCGCGAAACCCGCTTCGCCCGGCGCCCGTTGCTCATCGATTCCGGGGGCGTGGCATTTGAAGGCGATCCCGAGCCGCTCGAGCAGGGCGCGCCGGTAGGTGGAAGTCGATGCCAAAATGAGTGCGGGGGGAGTCTGCAAAAACAAAGACTTGCACTCACTCTCGCTTTGACACAGGGGGGGCTCGCCCCTATTATACGCGGCCCATGGCAGCCGGCTTGCCAGACCGCGTCGATTGCATGCGATTGGCCAACGAGGCCGCGGTGCTCGAACGGGAGTACGCCCTCGGTGAGCTGCCGCGGCTCGAGGACGTGCTCGCCGAGCCGACGGGCGTGCTCGAGGCGACGTTCGTGTTCGGCAAGGCGCATTCAGGCCGTGCGGCCGCCACGGTGAGCGTGCGCGCGGCACCGCGGCTCATCTGCCAGCGATGCTTGCAGGGATATGAGTTCCCCGTGCGCAGCGCGAGCGAGGTCGAGTTCTCCTCGAGCGAGGCGGATTCGCAGAGCGATGAGGAGCATGAGATGTTCGTCGCCGCGGGCGGAATCGCCTCGCTGCGCGATCTGGCCGAAGAGGAGCTGTTGCTGGCGCTGCCGATCGCGGCGGCCTGCACGACGCCTGAGACCTGCGGGCGCGCTCCGGCGAGTGCCGCCGATGAGCCGGCCGAGGTGCGGCGACCATTTGCCGATTTGCGCAATTTGTTGAAAAGAACGTAGGACCTAAAACATGGCAGTTCAGAAAAGCAGAAAGACCCCGTCGCGGCGCGGCATGCACCGCTCGCACTCAGCGCTTGCGACGCCCGCGGTGTCGGTCGACGCGAAGAGCGGCGAGAGCCACGCGCGGCATCGAATCTCGCGCGAGGGCTACTATCGCGGCCGCAAGGTGCTCGAGACCAAGGCGGACGCGGCCGCGGCCGAAGAGTAGCTCGAAGCCCCGCGAGCATGGCCCGCTTCGCAACGGGCCCATCACCCTCCAACGTGCCGGCGCTGCTCCACATCGCCATCGACGCCATGAGCGGCGATGGGGGTCCTTCGGTGTGCGTACCGGCCGCCCTCGCGGCCGCGCGCGAGTTCTCCGACATCCGCTTCACGTTGATCGGCCGCGCGGCCGAGCTCGAGCGCCATCTCGCGCAGGCGCAGCGCACCGCAGGCAAGCCCGAGAACGTCGAGACGCTGATCGCGCAGGACGTGGTCGAGATGTCGGATCATCCACGCGAGGCGCTCAGGCGCAAGAAAGACTCCTCGATGCGCCGCGCACTCGAGCTGGTCAAGAGCCGCACCGCGACGGCGTGCGTGAGCGCGGGGAATACCGGCGCGCTCATGGCCATGGCGCATTTCGTCTTGAAAATGCTTCCCGGGGTGGAGCGGCCGGCGATCGTCTCGCAGATTCCCGCGCGGGGCGGCTACACGACCATGCTCGATCTCGGAGCGAACGCGTCCTGCACGCCCGTGCACCTGTATCAATTCGCGGTGATGGGCTCGGTGCTCGCAGCCGATCGGGGGCGGGGCGGCCAAGGCCCGAGCGTCGGGCTCCTCAACATCGGTGAGGAGGAGATCAAGGGCAACGAGATCGTGCAGGGCGCGCACGAGCTGCTCGGCGCGAGCGATCTCAACTACATCGGTTTCGTCGAGGGGCACGACATCTTCTCCGGCAAGGTCGATGTTGTGGTGACCGACGGCTTCACGGGCAATGTCGCGTTGAAGACGATGGAGGGGGCGGCCTCGCTCATCGGCGACACCTTGCGCGAGGAGTTCACCCGCAGCGCGGCGCGCAAGCTCGGCGCGCTCGCCGCGCAGCCGGCGCTGCGCGCCCTGAGAACGCGGCTCGATCCGAGACGCTACAATGGCGCCACGATGGTCGGTGTCAACGGGATCGTGATCAAGAGCCACGGAGGCGCGGATCTGTTCGGATTTCAGCGGGCGATCGCGGTCGCAGTGCTCGAGGCGCGCAACGGAGTTCCGGCGCAGATTGCGCAGCGGCTCGCGACCGCCTCACAGAAGACAGGCTCTTAGGGAGCCCGGAGTCGCATGTACTCACGCATTGCCGGCACCGGCAGCTATCTGCCCGAGAAGGTCCTGACCAATCGCGATCTGGAGCAGCTCGTCGACACCAGCGACGAATGGATCCGCTCGCGCACCGGCATCGAGCGCCGGCATGTGGCGGCGCCCGGGGAGACGACGACCGATCTGGCCGAGCACGCCGCGCGGCGGGCGCTCGACGCCGCAGGAGTCCGTCCCGCGGATGTCGACCTGATCTGCGTCGGCACCACCACCCCGGATCTCGTCTTCCCGAACGTGGGGACGCTCCTGCAGCAGCGGCTCGGCATCCAGACCGGCTGCCCGGCCTTCAGTCTCGAGGCGGCTTGCACGGGGTTCATCTATGCGCTCGGCGTCGCCGACAAGTTCGTGCGGCTCGGCGAATCGCGATGCGCGCTGGTGGTCGGATCGGAGACGCTGACCCGCATCATCAACTGGAAAGATCGCGGCACCTGCGTGCTGTTCGCCGATGGCGCGGGCGCCGTGGTGCTCGAGCCCTCGAAGGAGCCGGGCATTCTCAGCACGCGGCTGCATTCGGACGGTCGCTACAAGGACCTGCTGCTCTACCCCGACGGCGTCTCGAAGGGCTTCGATCTCGTGCGCAAGGGCGAAGCCGCCGTGGAAATGAAGGGCAACGAGGTGTTCAAGGTCGCCGTGAACACGCTCGGCCAGCTCGTGACCGAGACCTTGAATGCGCACCGCATCGAGCGCGACCAGCTCGACTGGCTCATACCCCACCAGGCGAATCTGCGCATCATCGAGGCGATTGCCCGCCGGCTCGAGCTGCCGATGGAGCGCGTCATCGTGACCATCGGCGAGCAGGGCAACACCTCGGCAGCCTCCGTGCCGCTCGCGCTCGATACCGGAATCCGTGACGGTCGCGTGACACGCGGCCAGTTGTTGCTGCTCGAAGCCTTTGGGGGAGGCTTTACCTGGGGCTCGGCCCTCATTCGCTACTGACGGATCGCGTGATGCGCAGGGCCTGCTGGCTGTTGCTCGGATGGATCTCGACGGCGGTGCATGCCGAGGTCTTCCCTCTCGAGACTGACCGGGACCTGATCGGCGAGCCCGGGCAGGTGCAGGCGGAGCAGCAGGACACTCTTCCCGACCTGGCACGCCAGTACCATCTCGGCTTCGATGAGATCAGCGCGGCCAATCCCGGGGTCGACGTGTGGCTTCCCAAACCTGGCACCATGATCCGGCTGCCGACCCAGCACCTGCTGCCCGATGTGCCGCACGTCGGGCTCGTGGTCAACCTGCCCGACGGACGTCTGTACTATTTCCACGACGATGCGGCCGGCCATCCCGTGGTGGAGACCTATCCGATCAGCGTCGGCAAGATGGACTGGAAGACGCCCCTCGGGGTGACCCGCATCGTGCAGAAGGAAAAAAATCCCACCTGGTATCCGCCCGCCTCGGTGCGCGAGTCGCACCTCAAGGACGATCCGACCGATGTGCTGCCGCCCTTCATTCCACCCGGCCCCGACAATCCGCTCGGCGCCTTTGCGCTGCGCCTCGCTGTGGGGAGCGGTGCCTACATGATTCACGGCACTAACAAGCCGGTCGGCGTCGGCATGCAGATCACGCATGGCTGCATCCGGCTCTACCCCGAGGACATCGAGACTCTGTTTCGCGAGGTCTCGGTGGGCATGCCGGTGCGCATCATCAATCAGCGCATCAAGACGGGGTGGGCCGACGGCGCGCTCTACCTCGAGGTGCATCATCCGCTCGATGCGCTCGCGGGCGCGGGTGATGATGATCTCACCAACCTGACGCGCGCCATCGTCGCGGCCACCGCGCAGCGGCGCGTGATCATCGACTGGGACGCGGCGCAGCGCGCCTTCGAGAGGGCGGACGGCTTTCCGGTGCGCATCTCGATCGACCGCTGGCTCGGGCCGGCTGCCCAATCGGCCATGACGCGGCAGGGTCCCTAGCAAAAAAAACGCCGCGGCAAGCCGCGGCGTTATCGACCTGTGAAGCGGCTTACTTCGAAACCGACTTCTTGAACATGCGATCGATCTTCTCGTTGATCTGCTCGATCGCCTGCGAATTTTGCTGAGCAGTCGAGAGCGCCTGATTGGCAGTGCTCTGCGCGGCCGAGGCCGTCGACTGAGCATTCTGCGCGGCGCTGTTCGCCGCCGCCGCATCACTCGAGGCTTTCGCGACGTCGCTCTGCAGCTTCGCCACCTGCGACTTGAGATCGTCGATCTGAGCTTGCATGGGCTTGAGGTCCTGGCAGCCGGCAAATGCCATGAGGCAGGCCGCGGCAGCGGAGGCCTTAAGGATCGTGGAGAGTTGCATAAGAATACCCCTAGGGTTGTTAGTCATTCGTTTCGGAAAGTCCGATGTGCCGTCACATCATTGCCCCTGACCGCATACGCATCGCACACCGGGGCGCCGATCTGGCGCAACACAGTCACACATGAAGCCAAATTCGCGCGTCGATTGCAACACGGAAAAGTGAATTTAGCGGCTTTTGTGGCCTGTTTTCAATGCGGTCCGCGTCGAAAATTAAATCGACGTTAACAACGGCATGCGTCCGAAAATCGCGGGGTGTCCGGGACCAGGACGCAGATGCGTCGGCGCATGTAACTTTTACAGCAATTCAAGCACCGCCCGGTGCGCCTGATCGATCGCCGAGTCGGTATAGGCGGCACCGCCCGCGTCGGAATTGGCGATCGTGATGCGTCCGAACGGCGCGCGGCCGCGCACGTGCGCGCGCTGCGCCTCCAGCACGTCCGGGTCGAACAGCGGGTTGTACTCGGCTGCATAGCCGTGCGGCCAGCGATTCACCGTGATGGCCGTGATGTCGCGGGCCGCATCGAATCCCCCGGGCGCAAGCGTGCGGTTGAGCTGCTGGCGAATCTCGCGCTCGAAGGTCTCGAAGGACGTGCCGAGCAGCTCGGCGCGGCCCGCACGATTTTGCTCGTGCTCCGGAAGTCCCGCCTTGCAGGGCGTGCGCACCATGTGCACCAGGATCGGCTCATCGGGCGAGCCGACGCTGCGATAGGCGCCCACATCGACGTGCGGATTCAGATTGAAATAGCTGTGGTATCCGCCGGGCGCATACACATGATGCACCCCGAGTCGCTCGAACGAGCGCCAGTTGCGCACGGCGACGCTCGTGTACACGAGCGGTGTCTTCACCAGGCTGTGCAGCGCCTGCTTCTGCGCCTCGGGCAGCTCCGGACAGAGGTATGGAATCATCATGTTGTAGCAGGCGAGCACGACGCCGCGCGCGCTCGTCGCGTAGGTGCGGCCCTCGCGGGCGTAGAGAACCTCGATGCGACTGCTTCCACCCGCTCCGGCCGGCGGGCGCACGCGCAGCGCGGTGCTCGAGAGGCGCACGCGCACCGGTGAGTCGGCGAGATCGAGCTGCGAGTAATCGATGCGTGCGGCGACGATGTCCTCGGCCACGCGCCCCACGCGCAATCGCTGCGGATAGGCGCGCGGCACGAGGTCACGCACCAGCAGCCGCGCGATCGTCGCGTTGCCGTCCGGAAAATGCAGACGCAGCGATCCGCCCGTATCCTCGTAACCGGCCGGCGTGTAGCCCATGCGCGCGATCGAGCCCTTGGGCAGTCCCATGCCCTGGAAACCCGGCATGCCGAAACCCCAGCAGTCGAGCGCCGAGACGGCATCGGTGCCGACGCCCCATTCGCCCAGAGTGCGGGCGTGGTAGAGCTTGACGACCGACTCGTCGACTCGCGCGATCTCGCGCAAGAACCGCTCGTAGCTCACGCGCGAGAGATGATCCTTCTTCTGCGCGCCGTCGAGCTGCGGCAGATAGTCGTGATGCTCGGTCTGCAGGCGGATGACATCGGCGCGCGCCTGCGCCGACAGCGGCGCCGAGGCGAGCACGCGCTCGAGCGTTGCGCGATTCGGATGGTCGTACCAGCCGCCGAAGCCGACCACCAGCCGGTCGGCACCGAAGGTCTCACGGTCGAAGAACACCCCGGGGGCGAGACCGTGACGCTGGTAGAAGTCCGCATCCTCGATTTTCCTCGCGAGGCGCGCGACGTCCAGCCCGAGCTGCTCGAGCAGGCCCGCGGCCACCGGGCTGTACGGCCGGGGGCTGTCGATCTCGAGGGTGCCGCCATTCATGAGGTGCATGCGGCCCGCGAGCTCGAACTCGTTGCGCTTGGCGTGGCCGCCGAAGTCATCGTGATTGTCGAGAATCAGGATGCGGCTCCCTGCGCCCGCCCGGGCCCGGTAGAAGTGCGCCGCGGCGAGCCCGCTGATGCCGCCGCCGACGACGATGAGGTCGTACTCCTCGCCCGTCTGCAGCGCGGGGCCCGGCGCCGTCCCGTCGCGCAGTGCATGCGCCGCCTCGAAGGAACCGGGATGGCTGCCGCGCAGTCCGGTAAGAAGAGGCGGGTAATTGTCCGGCGAGCGCGGCGCGGCGCTCGAGGCGAGGCCCGCCGGCGAGCTGTCCGCGGCGGGTGCCGGCGGATCGGCGGCCGTTGCGCGCAGGGGTGCCGCGCTCAGGGCGACCGTGCTCAGGGCGATGCCGTTCAGGAAATCGCGTCGCGTGATCGGTTGCTTGAGACCGAGCTCGTCGTCGGCGGGAAGGTCACTCATGAGGTGCATGCGCTCGTTATTTGAGTAGGGCCGCCCGCGCGGGAGTCTGCGGGTGGAGTAGGACGGTACCCGGGCGGGGGTGCGCTGGCCAGGGGCGGCCAGGCCCCGGAGCAGTCAAAAGCACTTGCGAGTGCTGGATGGCTGTATATAATAACAGACTCACTGTCCGTATATACAGGTGCGCTATGTCCGACCTCACGCCACGTCAGACCCAGATCCTGAGGCTCATTCAAGACTCGATCGCCGAGAACGGCATGCCCCCCACGCGGGCGGAGATTGCACGCACGCTCGGCTTTCGCTCGCCGAACGCGGCGGAGGAGCATCTGCGGGCGCTCAAGCGCAAAGGCGTCATCGACCTCATCCCCGGCGCCTCGCGGGGCATTCAGCTCAAGGACATCCTGCGCGAGCAGCTCGGCTTGCCGCTCGTGGGACGCGTCGCTGCCGGCCGCCCCATCCTCGCCGAGGAGCATATTGAGAAGCGCTATCAGATCGATCCGCAGCTCTTTCAGCCGCAGCCGCATTACCTGCTCAAGGTGCAGGGGATGAGCATGAAGAATGCCGGCATTCTGCACGGCGATCTGGTGGCGGTGCATCGCACGCCCGAGGTGCGCAATCGGCAGATCGTCGTCGCGCGCCTCGAGAACGAGGTGACGGTCAAGCGCTACCGGCAGGAGGGCACCATCGTGTGGTTGCTGCCGGAGAACGCGGATTTCGAGCCCATCCGGATCGATCTCAAGGCGCAGCCCATGATCATCGAAGGCGTGGTGGTGGGCGTGCTTCGTCGGGGTAAAGACGTGGATGCCGCGTGAGACGTCATCCTTCGATGACCTGCTGGCCGATGCGCGGGTCTGGCGGCTCAAGGACTCGCAGGCCGCCGGCACCCGGCCGGTCTGGTCGAGCGGCTGTCCGGCGCTCGATGAGCGCCTGCCGGGCGGTGGGTGGCCGACCACCTCGCTGATCGAGGTGCTGCTCGAATCGACGGGCCTCGGTGAGATTCAGTTGTTTGTACCCGCTCTCGTGGCGGCGCAGCGTCGCAGCGAGGGAGAGATGTCCTGGCTTGCCCTCATTGCACCCCCCTACGAGCCCTACGCGCCCGCTCTGGCCGAGCAAGGCATCACCCTCGAGCGTCTGATCGTGGTGCGTCCGCCGTCGGCGACGGAGGCTCTGTGGGCGGCAGAACAGGCCTTGAGCTCCGGGGTGTGTGCGGTGGTTCTGCTGTGGCTCAAGGGCACCGATGCACGCTGGTTGCGACGGCTGAAGCTCGCCGCCGAGGCCGGGGGTGCGCTCGGAGTCCTCTTTCGTCCCGAACGGCACCGTTTCGAGCATTCACCCGCCGCGCTGCGGTTGCTGATGACGCGCGGCGAGCGCGAGCCGCGACTCGATCTCATCAAGGTGCAGGGCGGTCGACCGGGAAGCGTCGAGCGGTGCGCGGCCACTGAGCGGTGCGGGGGCACCGAGCGGTGCGGGGCCATCGAGCTCGCCTGAGAGTGCGATGAAAGCACGCGCGATCGAGCCTCTCATGGGGGACCTGTTCGATGCTCTTGGCCGCGCACCCGCGCCGCTCGAGCCCATGCCTCGACCGAAGCCGACGACCCGACCGCCGGCGCCCGCGCTGCCGTCGTCGGTGCCGCCCTCGCCCGGGCCGCTCCGCTCCCTGTCGCGACCCGCGGCGCAGCCGCCGCCACCCCAGCCGCACCCGCACCGCTCGCCGGCGTTGTGGCGTGCCGTGGTATTTCCTCACTTGAGCGAGCAAAGCCTCACGCTCGAGCGCTTGGGCCGTATCGCGCAGCGATTCACCTCGCTCGTGAGCCTCGAGCCGCCCAACGCGCTGCTGCTCGAGGTGCGCGGCAGTGTGCGCTTGTTCGGCTCGCTCGAGCGCTTGCAGGGCGAGATCGATGGCGCGTGGCGCCGGCTCGCGCTCGAGGCCTCGAGCGCCACGGCGCCCTCGACGCTCGCTGCGCTGTGGCTCGCGCGGGGCGCTGCGCAGGTGACCTTGGAGGAGCAGGGCGCACTTGCCGGCGCGCTCGCTGCGTTGCCGTTGGGGGTGACCGCTTGGGACGAGAAGGTGGTGCATACCCTGAGATCCATGGGCGTGACTCGGCTCGGCGAGCTGCTGCGCCTGCCGCGGGGCGGACTGGCGCGCCGCTTCGGCCGATCGATGGTGCGCGATCTCGAGGTCGCGCTCGCGCGCCAGGGCTCGCCGCGCCGCCGCTTCGTGCCTCTCGAGCGCTTTCGTGAGCGCCGTGATTTCGAGAGCGAGGTCGAGAGCGTCGAGAGGCTGCTCGCGCTGCTCACGCCCATGATCGAGCGCTGCGCGCTCTTTTTGCGCCGCCGTCAGGCGGGGGTGCAGTCACTCGAGCTGCGGCTCAAGTATCGGGAGCGCCCGCCGCGGCACATCCGCCTCGGGCTCGCGAGCATCACCAGCGCCCGCGCTCGGCTCGAGGACACGGTGCTGCACACGCTCCTGCGGCTCGAGCTCGAGGCGCCCGTGCGCAGCGTC
>DATGIA010000044.1:0-21894 GCA_035307465.1 Steroidobacteraceae bacterium | reverse complement strand
TGCGTGGGTGCGGAAGTCTTCGCGCCGAAGTCCGCGCAGGCACCCGCCGGCGCGCCCGCGCCGGTTGCGGGCGCGGGTGCCGTCCCGCCGACCGATCCATCATCCAACGAGTAGGAAGGCTGCGTAGTGCGGATCGCAGGGCGCTCGAGGAGCGCCTGCATCAGGGCTCGAGCACGAGCGTGTGCTCGAGCGCGCCCGGCAGGAACGGGGTCGCGAGGCCCTCGCGCCAGGCGGCAAATCCCGCGCGGTAATAGGGCGAGAACGGATGCGCGCTCTCACCTCCGGGCATGTGAAAGTAGCCCTGCGCTTCCTCACCCGGCGTGACGCTGAAACGCTCCGAGGCGCCGTAATCGGGTCCCTGAATGCGCGGCATGTCGTGATGCGCTCCCGGCACCTCGACCCCGGGCATGTCGAGGAGCGGTGCGATCAGCGGCAGGGCGCGCGCCAGCGGATGCTCGATGTGCACGGCGTTGACCGCACCCCAGGTGCAGTGGGCCAGATCGCGACAGGACGGGGGCACTGCCTCGCTCGCGTGCAGCGCGTCGCGCAAGAGCGCATCCCAGTCGGCATAGCTCGCTGCGAGGAGATGGGCCGGACGCGCTTCGAGCAGTCTCCACAAGGGTCCCTCGAAGGAACTCGGCAGCTCGAACTCGAAAGCCGGCGCACGCTGGCGCGCCGGCGCGATGAGCATGAAGAACACACGCGTCTCCACTTCGGCGCGGAACTGGCGCACCCAGCGAAAGGCGGCATCGCCCGGCAGCGCATGCCCGCTCCAGGTCGCAAGCACCGCCGCGGCGGCCGCCTGCGTTTCATCGCCGCGTGCGCGCTCGAGCGCGATCACCTTTCCGAGGAGCGCGCGCCAGCGCTCGAGAAAGCGCGCCCGATCGTCGAGCTGGATGGCGAGACTGTCGCGGGGGGCGAACGGGCGCGGCGCCGCGCGCAGGTCCTCGGCGATCTGTCCGGCGCGCGCGCCGCGATCGAGGCCATCGTCACCGATGAGCTGCGCGGCCTCGCCGCCCACGACTCGTGCGTTCGCCGACCAGAGCAGGCCGCCCGGCGGGTCGAGCACCCGCGGCTGCTCCTCGGGCGACACCCAGCCCTGAAATCCAAGCGATGCCTCGGTCGAGAGCTGCGGCACGACCTGCGCAGGGTCACGGTGCGGTATGCGCCCGGCGATGGTCCAGCCGATGTGCCCTGCGCGGTCGGCGACGAGAAGATTCTGTCCCGGCATGCCGAACCCGGCGCCGAGCTCGAGCGCCGCCTGCGCGGAGCGCGCCGTCTCGAGCTCGATGAGCCGCAGGTTCGTTGCCGCCGGATCGTGCGCGGTCCAGTCGAGCACGAGATCCTTGCCTTCCCAATCGCGACCCACGACCGGCCCCCAGGGAGTCGTCTCGACGACGAGGTGCTCGGGCGCAGCGCCTTTCACCTCGATCAGCTCATCGACCGGCACGAGCTTCTGCGGCCCGGCGGCCGTGGCATAGGCGTTGGGGTCGTCCGCGACCGGCACTAGGCGGATGAGGGTCGAGTACTGACCGTAGCTGTTGGTGAACCCCCACGCGATCGAGCCGTTGCTGCCCGCGACGATCCCGGGACTGCCCGGCAGCGTCACGCCCGTCACGGCGAGGGGCATCGCGCCGGCGTCCGGCGATGCGGCGGCGGGCTCGACGATGAGGCGCGCGCGATACCAGATGATCGGTACGCGAAAGGTGAGGTGCATGTCGTTTGCGAGCACCGCGCCGCCGCGGGCGGTGTGCATCCCGGCCACGGCCCAGTTGTTGCTGCCGAGATCGACCTCACGCACGAAGTGGGGAGGGGGGTCCACGGGCAGACCCGCAGGATAGGCGCGCAGATCGTACTCCTGTGCGGTGGGCAGCACCGGCTCGGCACTGCGTGAGCCATCGATCGCGGCGTCCCACTCGGGTGCACCGGCCTCGATGAGCTTCCAGGCAGCGGGCGGCAGCGTCGCGCGCAACAGTCCGCGTTGCAGCTGCAGGTGCCCGGCCGAGTCCTGGAGGTCGAGGAACATCGCGTGCACGCACAGCACCGTGTCCTCGGCGCTCCACGCCTTGGGCTTCGCGCCGAGCACCCAGTATTCGGGCGGTTCGCTCGCGAGTGATCCGAGGCCCGCGTTCACACCCTCGACATAGGCATCGAGCAGCGCGCGCGAGGGTGCATCGAGCCCCTCGACGATCGAGCGCGCGACGCTGCGGAAGCGGTGTACGCGCAAGCTCCGATCGGCCTTGAGCGCGACCGGACCAAAGAGCGCGGAGAGCTCACCGGCCGCGGCGCGGCGCAGGAGATCCATCTGAAAGAAGCGGTCCTCGCCGTGCAGATAGCCGAGCGCTCGCGCGAGGTCGCGGCGGTTGCGGGCGCGCAGCGTCGGCACGCCGTCGTGGTCGCGCTCGACCGAGAGCGGGGCGCTCAAGCCCGCCAGGTGCGCGCGACCCTCGAGTTGCGGCAGGCTGGCGCTGCCGATCCCGGCAAGCGCCGCGAGGACGAGGAACAGGAGCAGGGCGAGTGCGCCGAGCGCCGTCGCGGCGAGCCGGGCGGTCCTCATGGGCACGTGCACCCTGAAAGATGCGCGCGCATCCGTGCGCGCGGCTTCCACCGACGGACGCCCTGATCGTCTCCGTACGGCCGGGCATCGATCGGCATTATGCGGGGCGGTCGCCGGGCATGCCGTGTGGGGCGCGGCGCTCTCAAAACGGTTATGTCAAGCATCACGGCTCTCCGGGATGGTAGCGGCGCTCGGCATGGGCGAGCACGTCCTCACGAGTGAAATGCACATCGCGCAGCCGACCTTCGCAGTAGAGCGCGGCTTGATCGGTGAAGTGCGCCGCGCCCGGATGCCCGCTCTCTCCGCCCGTCAGCACCGCCTTCGCGCGCACCGTGGGGCCGAACTCGACGGCGGCGACGAAGCTGTTGCCGACCGAGCCGAACAGGTGTTTCGTGGTGCGCGGTCCCGACCCATCGAAGGAAGCGAGCGAGCCCCACTGCGAGGGCGCGAAGCCGACCGGCCAGCTCGGTGCAGCATCGTCGAAGTGCGGCTCGATGGCATCATCGAGCCGCTGGTAGCGATTGATCTCTCCCCAGCCGATGCGCCAGCGTCCGAAGTCGCGCGTGAGGCGCGCGAGGGCCTCCTCGAGGGCGGCGATGCGCTCGGCATCGCTGGTCGCGCCCACCAGGAAGTCGAACACCGGCTCCTCGGCCGCACGCGCCTCCGCACCCTTGCGATCGACGAGCGCCTGACCCCAGTAGATCGCGAGCGCGGTGGGCATGGACTCGACACTCGAGCGTCGATCCCAGCGGCGCAAACTCTCGATGGCCGCGCTCAAGCGCGCGCGGCGCGGATCGCCGGCGTCCAAGCGCTCATAGGCGGCCATCAGCGGCGGCAGCAGCTCGTCGAAGGCGTTGAGATGCGGGTCGTAACCCGCGGCGATGAGCTTCTCGAGGGTCGCATCATGCAACGGCTCGAGCACCTCGACCGCGTGCAAGCCGCGCGGATTCTCGCCGCGCGTCCACATGTAACGCGGATAGTCCTCGCGCTTCGGGCTCGCCGCGCCCGCCGCGGAGAAGGGCCAGTTGTTGGTGTTCTCGATCCAGCCATTCGGCGGATTGAGAAGCGTGATCGTCTCCTCGAGCGCGTGCGCGCCGTGCCATTCGGTGGCGGGATCGCTCCCCGGCACCGGATGCGTGTAGTCGAAGCGCGGATCGCGCCGCGGGATGAAGTTGCCGTGAAAGTACGCAATCGTGCCGTCGGCATCGGCGTACACGGTGTTGTTCGAGGTGTCGGTGCGCATCGTCTGCACGCGACGAAAGGAGACATAGTCGGCGGTGCGCGTGCGCAGGAAGGACTGCTCGAGCGCGTGCACCGGATCCTCGAGCATCCTGACGGCAATCCATCGCCCGGCCTGCGAGCGCACGATGGGGCCGTGATGGGAGCGGTACACGGTGAAGCGGCGCGTTGCGAGCCCGGTCGGCGTGCGCACGAGGAGCGCGATGCGGCGGCTGCGCAGCGGGCGTGTGCCCGTGCCATAGCGGTAGCGGAGCTGCCCGCCTTGCCGCAGCACATCCTCGGCGTACTCATCGATCGCATCGCCGCCGTAAGAGGTGTGCATCCAGCCGTTGCGCGCGTTGAAGCCCTGATAGACGAAGAACTGCCCCCAGGTGAGCGCGCCGTACACATCGAGTCCCGACTCGCTCGCGATCTGCATCTCGGCGCGAAAGTAGAACGAGGTGTGCGGGTTGATCCAGAGGAGGGCATGTCCCGAGGCGGTGCGGCTCGGTGCCAGCGCAAAGCCGTTCGAGCCGCCGCTCGTCGGGGCCGCGCGCTCGGCCCGCGCGATCGCCCGAGCTCCCTCGAGCGCGACGCGCCCTGCGGCGCTCGCGCGGCGGGCGCCGGCCGGCGGGCCATAGAAGCGCGCCAGCGCCTCGAGGTCGACGGTCTCGACGTCTCCGCCGATGCTGCCCTCGGTGAAGGCGAGCGTCATCCACGGCTCGAAATGCTGGAGCACGCGCGGCTCGACCTGCGGATTAGTTGCCAGGAAGCAGTTGAGCCCGTCGGCCCAGCCCTGCATCAGTGCCCGCAGCCAGGCGGGACTGCGCGCATGCAGCGCGCGCAGCTGCGCGGGATCGACGAACAGCCGTTGCCGCAGATCCGCATACAGAGCGCTCTCGCCCTCCGCCTCGGCGCGCCGGCCGAGCGCCGCGAGGTAGTTGTGCTCGATGCGTCCAAAATCATCCTCGGCCTGCGCATAGAGCGCGCCGAAGACCGCATCGGCATCGCTGCGGCCGTACACATGGGCGATGCCCCACTCGTCGCGCACGATCTCGGTGTGGGCCGCCCGCTCCGCGCACGGTGCGCTCGGGCCGCTCTCGAGGGCGCCGGGCGGGCTCGCGGCGAGCGCGGGGAGCGGTGCGAGGGCGAGGCCGAGCGCAATGGGGAACGCGAGCGCGATGGGCAAGGCGAGGAACGCGAGCGCGCCGCTCGCCAGGTCGGCGGCCAGGCCCCGGCCCGCCGCACGGCGGCCGCGATCTCCCCGAAGGATCAAAAGTCTAGCGCCGCGCGGCTTTCATGCGGCGTACGAGCGCATCGAAGGTGATGCGCGCGACCTGGATCTGCGCGCCGAGATCGCTCGAGGACGCCCGGCAGCGCGCGCGCACCTCATCGCTCAGCACGCAGTTCTCGCCGGGAATTTGCCCAGCCCCACACTGGATCTCCGCTGCCCGCTGCACCGCCCAGAGCAGCAGGAAGGTGCTCGGAATATCGCGCTCGCACACGGCGACGCCGTGATTGCGCAGGATCAGCACGTGCTTGTCGCCGAGGCTCGCGAGCATGCGCGGCCGCTCCTCCGCGTAGAGCGTGATGCCCTCGAAGTCGTGATAGGCCACGCGCCCGGCGAGCTGCGCACCGTAGAAGTTGTTGCAATCAAGACCTGCGCGCTTCATGGCGACCGCCGACACGGCGGTGGTGTGCGTGTGGGCGACGCAGGCGACGTCGGGACGATGCTCGTGGATCGCCCCGTGCAACGCAAACCCGGCGGGGTTTGCAGGATACTTCGAGGGCTCGACGAGCTCGCCGGTGACGCTCACCTTGAGGAGGTTCTCGGGCGTCACTTCGCTGTAGTTGAGGCCGAACGGGTTGACGAGATAGCGATGCTGTGGCCCCGGCAGGCGCACCGAGATGTGATTGAAGATGAGCTCGGTCCAGCCGAGATGGTCGACCAGGTGGTAGAAGTCGGCGAGCTCCGCCCGCAGCCGTCGCTCCTCGCTTCTCATGGGATCCTGGGTGCGCGTGTCCTCGAGCATGGCTTTCTCCATGAGTGTGCGTCGCGGCGCCGTTTGTCTATACTCGCTCATCCCAGCAGGAAGTTCGAGTCCATGGATCCATCTTACGTGCTCTACGGCAGGCCCGGCTCGGGCTCGGTGGCGGTGCAGATTGCGCTCGAGGAGATCGGCGCGCCTTACGAGCGGGTCTGGGTGGGCCGCGAGCCCGAGGCCGTCGCCCACTACCGCAGGCTCAACCCCGCCGGGCGGGTCCCGGCGCTCAAGCTCCCCGAGGGTACGATCCTCGCCGAGTCGGCCGCGATTCTGATTCATCTCGCGCTCGTGCACCCGCAGGCGCGGCTCGCGCCCGAGCCGGGTACCCCGCGCCATGGCGAGTTCCTGCAATGGATGGTGTTTCTGTCGGCGAACCTCTATGAGGCGTGCTTGCGCATCTTCTACTCGGCGCGCTACTCGACGCGCGGCGAGGCGGACGCCGAGGCGATCCGCCGCCAGGGCATGGCGGATTTCATCGAGCACACGAGCGTCATCGCCCAGAGGCTCAGCCCCTATGTGCTCGGCGAGTCCTACTCGATCGCGGATTCTTATCTTTACATGCTCGTCTCGTGGTACCCGGAGCCCGCGCAGCTCGAGGCGCGCCTGCCGGCGATCGCCGCCCACACGACGCGCATTCGCGCACGTCCGGCGGTCAAGAAGGTCGAGGCGGACAACGCCGCATGAGCCCGGCCTCGGCGCCGGGCCGAGAGAGCTCCTCCAGGCTGATCCTGGCCGTGTTCATCGGCGTGTTTGCCGCGACGTTCGCACTCCTCTGGTACCGTCAGCATCCGGTGCAGCCGCAGCCGGGCAAAGGCACGCCCTGGACCGTGCTGCAGGACATCGAGGAGCAGCATCGCAGCGACCGCTCGCCCGAGGCGCCGCTCCTCGTGAGCCATCCGGAGAAGTCGGGTTACCTCGTGCTCGGGCTTCCGACCGGTGAGGTGGCCTCTCCCTGGGTCTGGATTCTGCTCAACGAGCACGGCGCGGATCACACCCCGGACGCGCAGCCCAAGCTCATGCCGGCGAATGGGCGCTTTCATGTCGATTGCGCTTACGTCGATAAGCTCATCGCCGGCAACGCGGTTGATCCGTCGGCGCAAGGACTGCTCAAGCGCAAATGCAGCCGCTAGGCGCCGCTGCTAGTGAGATTGAGCTTGAGATTGAGCGGCGGCCAGGGAGGAGCGCGGGCTCTGCCAGCCGCCGCCGAGCGCTTTCACGAGCAGCACGGCGGAGCTCATGCGCCGCGCCTGGATGCTGACCGCCGCGAGCTGCGCCTGCAGCGCTGCGGTCTGTGCGGTGGCGACCTCGAGATACGTGACGATGCCCGCCTCGTAGCGCTTCTGCGCCTGATCGAGCGCGGTGGCCGTCGCCTGCACCGCCGCCGCCTGCGTCTCGCTCTCGCGTTGCAGCTGGCGCAGGGCCGCCAGATTGTCCTCGACGTCCTGATAGGCCGCGAGCACGGTGTTGCGATAATTGGCCGCCTGCTCCCGGAACGCGGCCTTGGCTTGAGCAGTAGCTGCGACCAGCCGGCCTCCCTCGAAGATCGGCAAGGACACTTGCGGACCCAATGCCCAGATCTCGCTCGGCGCGCTGAACCAGTTGCCGGTGTGCGTGCTCTCGACGCCCCCGTCCCCGAGCAGCTTGAACTGCGGAAAGTACGCTGCTCGCGCCTCCCCGATCTGCGCATTCGCCGCGGCTACGCGCCGCTCGGCCTCGGCGATGTCGGGTCGGCGCTCGAGCAGCGCCGAGGGCATGCCGGGATCGAGCGGCGGGGGCGCGATCGACAGCGGCAGCGGGCTCGAGGGCAGCGAGAAGCTCGACGGATTTTCCCCGACCAGCACGGCGATGGCATGCTCGGTCTGGGCACGTTGCAGACGAATCTCGGCCGCCTGGGTGTTGGCGGTCTCGAGCTGCGCCTGTGACTGGGCGACATCGCTGAGCGCAGCGCCTCCGCCCTTGAACAGATTGGAAGTGAGCTCGAGCGAGCGCCCGTAAGCCTGGGTCGTCTCGTCGAGCACCTGAATCTGCGCATCGTCGGTGCGCAGCGTGAAGTAGTCCACCGCGAGCTCGGCGCGCAGCGAGAGCTCCACGACGGCGAGATCGGCCGCGCTCGCTTGTGTATTGGCGCGCGCCGCCGCGACCGCATTGCGCACCCGGCCCCACAGATCGAGCTCGTACGACACATCGCCCTGTGCGACGAAGTCGTTGTAGGTGGTGGCAAAACCCGGCAACGAGCGCGGCGCATTGACCGAGAACTTCTCGCGCGTCGCCGACCCACCCGCGGTGATCGTCGGGAACAGATCGGCGCGCGCGATGCGGTACTGCGCCCGGGCCTGGTCGAGCCGCGCGACGGCCGCCTTGAGCGAGAGGTTGTCGCTGTGCAGCTTCTCCTCCAGGCGATTGAGATCCGCATCGGCGAACAGCGTCCACCACTCCCCGCGCGCCACCGCGTCCTGCGGCGTCGCGCGCTGCCAGCCGGCCTGCTCCTTGTAGCTCGGCGGCGGCGCGGCGCTCGACGGGACCTCGTAGTGGGGCGCGAAGGAGCACGCCGCGGCCCCCGCGAGCGTCGACAGCACGGTGAGGCGGGCGATGCCGCTCATGAGGGCTTGGTTCCCGGCGCGGGGCTCGGGCTCGAGCCCCGCGGGGGCGGCGGCGCGATGCGCACGCGCGCGCCATCCGCGATCGAGTCCGGAGGATTCACGACGACCTCATCGTTCGGGTCGAGCCCCGACAGGATCTCGATGGTCTTGCCGAAATCCCGCCCCTGAATGACGTATTTGAGCTGGATGGTGTCGCCGTGCTGCACCGTCGCAACCTGCAGCCCCGTATTGCGGAACAGGATGGTGTTCGCCGGCAGGCGCAGCGTCGCGCTGCTCTCCGGCAGCTTGAAGTGGATGTCGGCATAGGAGCCGGGCAGCAGATCGGCCTTGTCGTTGTCCAGATCCAGCTCGACCTGCAGCGTGCGCGCGCTGGGATCGAGCGCGCGCGAGGTGCGCACCGCGTCGGCATAGAACACCTGGCCCGGCCGTTCCATGAAGTACAACTCCCCTTTCAGGCCGGTGGTTGCCGCCCCCGCATAAGCCTCGGGAACCTGCGCATAGATGCGCAGGCGGTGTAGGTCCGACATGCGAAACAGCTCCGACCCCGGTGTCTGGCCGGCGTTGATCAGATAGCCGATGTCGGTGTTGCGCGCCGTCACCACGCCATCGAACGGGGCGAGCACCCGCTTGAAGGACTCGAGGTCCTCGAGCCGCTTGACGTTCTGCCGGGCCGAGTCGACGGTGGCGAGCTTCGCGGCGGCATCGCCCGCCTTGTTGTCGGCGTCCTGCTGCGAGACCGACTGGGTCTTGAGCAGGCCCTGCCAGCGCTGATTGGTGAGCACGGCCAGATCGAGATTCGCCTGCGCGGTGGCGAGATCGGCCCGCGCCTGGGAGAGTTGCCGGTCGACTTCGGGCGTGTCGATTTCCGCGAGCAGTTCACCGCGGTGCACGTGAGCGCCGATGTCCGTGCGCCAGCTCTTCAGGTAGCCGTTGGTCCGCGCATAGATCGGCGACTCGATGTAGGCCTGCACGATTCCGGGCAGCACCAGCTCGGCGTCCGCCCCGCCGAGCGTCGGTTTCGCGGTCGCCACGGTGATGAGCGCGTTCTCGGCCGAGGTCTTGCGCAGCTGCGAGCGCGCATGAATCCGGCTGGTCACGCCCCACGCGGCCAGCACGAGCGCCACGACGGCGGCGATCAGCGCGAAGCGGCGCACCTTGCCCTTGAGCTCGCGCACGCGCTCGGCATCGGGCTCGGCCCCGGCGAGCAGCGGATCCGGGGGCGCGGGCACGTGACGCGAGGGCTCAGTCATGGGCGGGCTCCGGGGGTGCGAGAGCGCCGCCGCGCCGGCGCCCATGAACGAGGTTGAACACGGTCGGCACGAAGATCAGGGTGGCGACCGTGGCGAAGATCAGCCCGCCGATGACGGCGCGGCCCAGGGGCGCGTTCTGCTCGCCGCTCTCGCCGAGACCGAGCGCCATCGGAATCATGCCGATGATCATCGCGGCGGCGGTCATGATCACCGGCCGCAGACGCGTGTATCCGGCGTTGAGCGCCGCCTCGCGCGCATCCTTGCCCTCGTTCATCTGCTCGCGCGCGAAGCTGATCACCAGCACGCTGTTTGCGGTTGCGACCCCCATGCACATGATGGCGCCCGTCAGGGCGGGCACGCTCACGGTGGTGTGGGTCAGAAAGAGCATCCAGACGATTCCGGAAAGAGCGGCGGGCAGCGCGGTGATGATGATGAGCGGATCGAGGAGGGATTGGAAATTGACCACGATCAGCATGTAGACCAGCACGATCGCGGCCGCCAGGCCGATGAGCAGCCCGTTGAAGGATTGATGCATCGTCTCGACCTGACCCTTCAAGCGCAATTGCGAGCCCTTCGGGAGGTCCTTGCGTGAGTCATCGATCACCTGCTTGAACTGGGCGGCCACCGATCCGAGGTCGGCATCCTGAACCGTGCCGTAGATGTCGAAGGCGGTCTGCGAGTTGTAGTGGCTGACGACCGCCGGCGCGACGCTTCGATGCATGAGCGCGACATTGGACAGCACCTGCGAGGTGCCGGATGCGGCGGGCGTCGAGCCCACCGATTGGCTGAGCGGCGTGTTGCCGAGATCGTTGAGCGATTGCAGCCGGTACTGGGGTGTCTGCGAGACGACGTTGTACTGCGTGCCGGTCTTCGGGTCGATCCAGAAGGACGGGCTGGTCTGAAAGCTCCCCGAGAGCGAGACGAGCATGTTGGAGGCGACGTTCTGCTGCGTGAGACCCAGGAGCTCCGCCTTGCTGCGGTCGACGTCGACGTTGATCTGCGGATAGTCGTAGGCCTGCTGGATGTGCAGGTCGACCGCGCCCGGGATGGCGACCAGCTTCGGCAGCAGATGCTGCATGAACGCGCGGTTGGCATCGACGTTCTGGCCGGTGATCTGCACATCGATCGGCGAGGGCAGTCCGAAGTTCAGGATCTGACTGACGATGTCCGCGGGCAGGAAAGCGAACTGCGTCGAGGGATAGAGCGCCGCCAGCTTGATGCGCAGCTCCCGCTGATAGTCGTAGATCGAGGAGTGATGCCGTGCCAGATTGATGAACACGTCGACGTCGCTCGGACCGACGGGCGCCGAGGTGCTGTAGGAGAGATTGATGCCGCTGTAAGGCAGGCCGATGTTGTCGACGATCGAGGTGATCTGATCAGGCGGGATGGACTGCCGGATCGTCTGCTCCACCTGGTCGGCGAGCGCCGCCGTCTGCTCGATGCGTGTGCCGGTGGGCGCCCGGAAGTGCAGCTTCAGCTGGCCCGCATCGACGGAGGGAAAGAAGTCCTGGCCGAGACCGGGCAGGGGCCCGATCGGAAAGGCGAGCAGCGCGCTTGCCGCCATGGCGAGGAGGAATACGAGCGCGAAGCGCCAGCCGCTGTCGAGTGCGAGCGAGAGCAGCTCCCGGTAGCGATCGCGCAGCCTCTCGAAACGCTGCTCGAAGCCCTCCTGGAAGCGCGTGAGCGCCCCCCGCCGGCGATCCTGCGAGGCGTCCTTGCGTTTCAGCCAGAACTTCGCGAGCGTCGGGATCAGCGTGCGCGAGAGCAGATAGGAGGCGAGCATCGCGAACACCACGGCCTCGGCGAGCGGGATGAACAGGTACTTCGCGATGCCGGCGAGCTGAAACATCGGCACGAACACGATGCAGATCGAGAGCGTCGAGACCAGCGCGGGCAATGCGATCTGGTGTGCGCCGTCGAGGATCGCCTGCTCGACGTCCTTGCCGTGCTCGAGATTGAAGTTGATGTTCTCGATGGTCACGGTCGCATCGTCGACGAGGATGCCCACGGCGAGGGCGAGGCCCCCCAGGGTCATGATGTTGATCGTCTCGCCGAGTGCGGCGAGGCAGGCGATCGAGGTGAGGATCGACAGCGGAATCGAGATGGTGATGATGAGGGTGCTGCGCCAGCTGCCGAGGAACAGCAGGATGAGCAGTCCGGTGAGCGCTGCGGCAATCACGCCCTCGCGGATCACCCCGCCGATTGCGGCGCGCACGAAGATCGACTGATCGCTGATCGCCTCGACCTTGACCCCGGGCGGCATGATGGCGCGCACCGGGGGCAGCTTCTCGTTGATCCCCTTGATGATGTCGAGTGTGGAAGCGCCGCCCGTCTTCAGCACGTTCATCACGATCGCGCGCTTGCCATCGAGCCGTGCGATGTTGGTCTGCGGCGGATAGCCGTCGCGCACGTGCGCGACGTCGTGCACGTAGGTTACGCCGCCCGCCGTGCGGCGCACCGGCAGGTCGTTGAGCTGCTCGATCTGCAGCGGGCTCGCGTTGAGCTTGATGAAGTACTCGCGCCCCCCGATCTTCTCGGTGCCGGCCGGCAGGATGAGGTTCTGCTGGCCGATCGCGGTGACGACGTCGCTGGCGGCAAGCCCACGTGCGCGCAGCGCGGCCGGATCGAGATCCACCTGCACCTGCCGCTGCTTGCCGCCATAGGGGTAGGGAATGGAGGCTCCCGCCACCGTCGCGAGCTGGGTGCGCAGGATGTTGTTGCCGAGATCGAAGATGTCCTGCTCGGGAATGGTCTCGCTCGACAGGGCCAGCTGCAGGATGGGCACGCTCGAGGCGTTGTACGAGAGCACGAAGGGGGGCGTGGTCCCGGGCGGCGCGGACTGCAGCTGCGTCTGCGACACGGCGATGATCTGCGCCAGGGACAGATCCTGGTTGGCATTCGGCTGGAAGAAGTACTTCACCACCGAGGTGCTGTTGACCGACTGCGACTCGGTGTGCTCCACATCGTTCACGACCGTCTGCGCGGTGCGCTCGGAGAACAGCACGATGCGATCGGCCATTTCCTCGGGCAGCAGACCGCTGTAGCGCCAAATCACGGCCGCGATCGGGATCTTGATGTTGGGAAAGATGTCGGTGGGCATGTGCAGGATTGCGTTCACGCCGAGCAGCACGATCAACACGGCCAGCATGATGAAGGTGTAGGGCCGCTGCAGGGCGATTCTGACGATCCACATGCTCTAGGCCTGTATCTCGAAGGACAGGGCGGAGACGGTCACCCAATTCGGGCGGTGCAGGACCCCGGGTGCGGCACATGCGGGATGCGCCACCGTCATTCGCCCATCGTTGGAATGCGAAGAACCGAATACTCTCGTCTGAAGCACGAATCGTCCGACGCCGCCGGCGTTGCACGCTACGCGGGCACTTGAAATCGATACTGTAGGGGCCGAACCCGGGGAGCTGTCGGCCTGCGCCGTCAGGATTTCGGTCCTTTTCCGACCCCTATTCAGGGTCCCACGAGCTTAACACTGACGTGCAGCGCCGAAAATAATCTTGACGCTTTTCGACGCTCTGCCCGGAGCGCACACACCTAACGAACTCCCAGATGAACTCCAAGGAGAGACTCATGAGATACATCGTGGCATTGCTCGCCTCACTGGCCCTGGCACCGCTCGCTGCCGTCGCGGCAGACGACCCCGATGCCAGCTTCTACAAGAATGCGGCGGAGGCAGGCATTGCCGAAGTTTCCGCCGGTCAGCAGGCGGTGCAAAAAGCCGACAACCAGAAGGTGAAGGATTTTGGCCAGATGATGGTCACCGACCACACGAAGGCCAACGATGAGCTCAAGGAGCTCGCCGCGACCAAGAACATCAAGCTGCCGACCACGCCGAGCGTCGGCGAGGCCGCCGAGAAGACCAAGCTCGACGTGCTCTCGGGCGGCGCCTACGACAAGTCCTACATCCACGGGCAGATCAAGGATCACGAGGAAGTGATCTCCCTGTTCCGCAAGGAGATCAATTCGGGACAGGATGCGGATGCAAAAGCATGGGCCAAGAAGACGCTTCCCACCCTGGAGAAGCATCTGAAGGCGGCGCGGCAGATTGCTGCTGAGAACGGCTACGGCGCAGAGAAGTAGATGCGCGCTGCCGCCGGCTCGCGATGAGCCGGCGGCCGGAACGCCCGGCGGCCCGTAGCGGCCGGCGCCGCGGGGTCGACGGTGGGGATCGCCGTCAGGGCGCGGGCGGTGCGGGCCTTCCGGGCTTGGCGGGCTGCGCGACGGTGAAGACCTCGAACCGCACATCGATGCGCGAGCCGGATTCCTGGTGCGGAATGCAGCTCGTGTTGTTCACGAGGCTGCGCGTCGTGAAATTCTTCAACACCTCCGCGCGAAACTGATCGACCAGCTCGCAATCCCCCGAGCGCAGCTCCAGCGGGGAGCGGTCGGACAGGGCGACTGGGCGCCAGATCCCGGGCACGCTCCCGGAGTCCGTGGGGGCTGCGGGCTGCAGCGTGTAGAAGAGAAGATCGGCGCGCGCGAACTTGTCGGGCTCGCCGAATCCGCGCGCGCAGACCCCTGGGGTCGACTTCACGTCCTTTCGGGCGCCGGCGGCGAGCAGCAAGATGCGCAGCTTGTCGGCGAGGCCATCGCACGAGTAGGTCGACGTGAAACCTATGAATTGAAACGACATCTTGTGCTGTTGCCAGATCCCGGGGGCGGTCGCGGCGCCGCTCTGCTCGGCAGATCCGGACGCTACGGGCAGCAGGGTGAGCAGGGCGGCGAGGAGGCCGAGCGGCGCGGCGGCGCGTCGGCCAAAGGATGAGCGGCTCATGGTGGCATCTCCGGCAAGGAATCGTTAGTGCACAGGCACGCGAGCATAACGAATCGGACCCTGTGCGGGTTGACGGCGGCTTGATCTCCGCCCGCGGCCAAACTTGTTATCCTTCTCGGGTTTTTCCTGGCAGATACAGGCACCCGGAATGCACGACCGCAAGCAGGCCGCGCTCGATTACCACGAGTTTCCGGTCCCCGGCAAGATCTCCATCACCCCGACGAAACAGCTCCTCACGCAGAGCGATCTTGCGCTCGCCTACTCGCCCGGGGTCGCCGAGGCGTGCCGCGCCATCGTCGCCGATCCCCTGAGCGCCGTCCGTTACACCGCACGCGGCAATCTCGTCGGTGTGATCACCAATGGCAGCGCCGTGCTCGGCCTGGGCACGATCGGGCCGCTCGCGGCCAAGCCGGTCATGGAGGGCAAGGCGGTCCTCTTCAAGAAGTTCGCGGGGATCGATGTGTTCGACATCGAGATCGAGCAGAGCGATCCCAAAAAGCTCATCGAGGTGATTGCCGCGCTCGAGCCCACGTTCGGCGCGATCAATCTCGAGGACATCAAGGCGCCCGAGTGCTTCATCGTCGAGCGCGAGCTCAGAGCGCGCATGCGCATCCCGGTGTTCCACGACGATCAGCACGGTACCGCCATCACCGTGGGTGCGGCGGTGTTGAATGGCCTGAAGGTGATCGGCAAGGAGATCGGACGCGTGAAGCTCGTGGTGAGCGGCGCCGGCGCGGCCGCGCTCGCCTGTGTCGATCTGCTCATCGACCTCGGGCTTGCGCGCTCCAATGTCTGGTTGTCGGATCTCGCGGGCGTCGTGTTCGAGGGCCGCACCGAGCTCATGGATCCGGAAAAAGCACGCTTTGCCCAGCCCACCCGCGCCCGCACGCTCGCCGACATCATCGGGGATGCCGACGTGTTCCTGGGTCTGTCGGCGGGCGGTGTCCTCACCCCCGAGCTCGTGCGCAAGATGGCGCCGCGGCCGCTGATCCTGGCGCTCGCCAATCCGACCCCCGAGATCCTGCCGCAGGTCGCGATCGAGGCGCGCCCCGATGCGGTCATCGCGACGGGGCGCAGCGATTACCCCAATCAGGTGAACAACGTCCTGGTCTTCCCTTTCATCTTCCGCGGCGCGCTCGATGTGGGTGCGACCACCATCACGCGGCCGATGGAGATCGCCGCCGTTCACGCACTGGCCGAGCTCGCACGCCAGGAGCAAAGCGACGTCGTGGCCGCCGCCTATGGCGGCCTCGAGGACCTGACCTTTGGTCCGTCGTATCTGATCCCGAAACCCTTCGATCCCCGCCTCATCGTGAAGATCGCACCGGCCGTTGCGCAGGCCGCGATGCAATCGGGAGTGGCGACCCGGCCGATCACGGACTTCGAGGCCTACAGCCGTCGGCTGGAGCAGTTCGTCTACCACAGCGGCACGCTCATGCAGCCGATCTTTGCCGCCGCTCGCACCGTCAGCGCCGAGCGCAGCCGCATCGTGTACGCCGAGGGCGAGGACGAGCGGGTGCTGCGCGCCGTGCAGATGGCGGTCGATGAGCGGCTCGCGACGCCGATCCTGGTGGGTCGTCCCGCCGTCATCGAGCGCAACATCCAGCGCGCCGGCCTGCGCATTCGCGTCGGTGAGCACGTGAGCGTCGTCAATCCGGAGCACGACGACCGCTATCGCGAGTACTGGCAGTCCTATCATCGGCTGACGGAGCGCCAGGGGGTCACCGCGCAGTACGCGAAGCTCGAGATGCGGCGACGGACGACGTTGATTGCGGCGATGCTGCTCAAGAAGGGGGAGGCCGACGGACTCATCTGCGGCACCATCTCGACCACCGGTCGCCATCTGCATTACATCGATCAGGTGCTCGGGCGCAAGGCCGGCGTCAACGTTTACGGCGCCATGTGCGGGCTGGTGCTGCCGGGGCGTCAGGTGTTCATCGTCGACACCCATGTGAATCTCGATCCGAGCGCGGAGGAGATCTGTGAGATCACCGCGCTCGCGGCCGAGCAGCTGTGCGCCTTCGGCCTGGTACCGAAGGTGGCGCTCCTGTCGCACTCGAATTTCGGCTCGAGCGATGCGCCGTCCGCGCTCAAGATGCGCCGAGCGCTCGCGCTCATTCACGAGCACCGGCCCGAGCTCGAGGTGGACGGTGAGATGCACGGCGACGGCGCGCTCGATGAGGCGCTGCGGGCCGCGACGCTGCGCGACAGTACCCTGCACGGCAGCGCCAACCTGCTCGTGTGCCCGACGCTCGACAGCGCCAACATCGCCTATAACCTGCTGAAGACCGCCGCCGGACACAACGTCGCCATCGGACCCATGCTGCTCGGCTGCGCGGCCCCGGCGCACATCCTCACCGAGGCGGCGACGGTGCGGCGTATCCTCAACATGACCGCCATCACGGTCGTCGAGGCGAATCGAGCTGCCATTGCGTTGACGGCCGCTTGAGCCGGCCGGCCCGGGTCAGCGAAAGGCGATGACGAGCGCGGCGGTGAGGGCGAGAAGGCCCGCCGCGAGCACTCTCCAGTCGCGCCACGGGGCAGGGCGCCGCCGTCTCGAGTCCGCCTGCGGGTCCTCCTCGAGGAGCGCAGCCGGGGCTTGGCCGCCGTGCCCGCCCGGCGCGAGCACCGGTCCCCGCGCCCGCCGGCTCACGCCCACGAGAATCAGCGCATCGAGGCCTGCGAGCAGCGGCGCCACATATAAAAAGTGCAGGTGCGTCCAGCCGAGTACGGCGTTGATCAGAAAGGCGAGCAGGCCGCACAGCGAGCCGAGCCGCAGCGTCGCCGCCGCGCCATCCGCGCTCGCTCCGGCCCAGAAGCGTCCCGCGAGGAACACCACCACCACCGGCGGCACTGCGTAGGCGAGCACCGCCTGCAGGTACTGCCAGAGCGAGGGGAAATGCGTGAGCTGCGGCGCCCACAGCACCGCAACCACCAGCAGCAGCGCGGTGCAGCCGCGCCCCACGCGCACGAGCTCGCGATCGGAGAGGCGCGGGCGCCACTGCCGCACGACGTCCATCGTGATCAGCGTCGAGGCCGAATTGAGCATCGAGGCGATCGACACCATGGTGGCGGCGATGAATCCCGCGACCACGAGGCCCATCAGCCCCGCGGGCAGGAGGTGCAGGATCAGCGCCGGGTACACCGCATCGGCGCGCTTCAGGTGCGGGAACAGGAGCAAGGCGCAGGTCCCCGGCAATACGATGAGAAAGAGCACCGGCAGCTTGAGCAGCCCCGCGAACAACGCGCCGCGGCGCGCCTGCTCGAGATCGCGCGCCGAGAGCATGCGCTGCACGATCGTCTGGTTGGTGCACCAGTAGTAGAAACCGAGCAGCGGAATGCCGAGCACCAGTCCCGGCCAGGGCACCGACGGGTCGCCGATCGGGCGGATGAGCGAGAGCGCCGCCGGATTGACGCCGCTCATCACCGCATGCCATCCCCCGGCGCGGCTGAAAGCGCCCAGGGCGATGAGCAGTGCCCCGACGAGCAGGACGACGGCCTGCACGGCCTCGGTCACGATCACGGCGCGCAGTCCGCCGAGCATCGTGTAGAGCCCGGCGGCGCCCGCAATGAGGGCGATGATCAGCGCCAGCGGCCAGTGCGGCAGGAGCAGCTGGCAGACGAGCGAGCCCGAGTACAGCACGCCCGCCGAGTCGACGAAGATGTTCAAGAACAGCGTGAGCAGCGCGAATTGCACCCGCACCCGCGCATCGAATCGTTGCTCGAGGAAGGCGGGCATCGTGAAGGTGCGGCTCTGGATGATCCGCGGCAGCAGAAACACACAGAAGAAGACCAGCACGAAGTTCGCGCTCCACTCGTAGTCGTAGACCGAGAGGCCGAGCGCGTAGGCGCCGCCCGCGAGGCCGACGAGCGCCGTCGAGGACATGTTCGAGGCAATGAGCGCGAGCCCGATCACCGGCCAGCGCGAGGCGCGCGAGGCGAGAAAGTAGTCGGCTGCGCCGAGCTGCGGGCGGGTCATCAGGAGTCCGAGCAGCACCAGGCCGCCCGCGTACACGCCGATCACCACCCAGTCGATCAGGCTCAGCAGCGTCGGGGCCTCAGCCAGCAAGCACGCCTCCTGGCCGAGGGGCGATCGCTCGCAGGTTCGGATCGACATCGGCGCCCGGCAGGCCTGCAGACGGCACGCCCAACCTGCCGATTGACAGCGCTGACATTATTCCATCTAATCGCACCCACACGGCGTCCGTGGAGTCGTCGACAGGCACGCCGTCAGTCATCAGGCCCGCTCTTGAATATCAGTATAATTATAAACTTATCGTTACTTTCATGTGTGAAACGCTAAGAGCAGAGCGCCTCCCGGCGCGCCTCGCCGCGCCCCTGGGTGCGCTGCGGGTCGCGCTCGCAGGGGCCGCTGCCGCCATCGCCGCGACGATCGTCGCCGCCCTGGCGGCCGCGCCGGCGACCGCCGCCGCCACCCCGCCCACCGCCGCCGCATCGACGATCGCCGCCGCCCCGGCGACTCCTCCCCCGGCCGCGAGTGTACATCCGTCGCTCTGGCTGCCGGGTCCGCAGCGGCCCCTCGATGCGACGCTCGAAGCGCAGGTCACGGAGCTCTTCGAGCAGTTGAGCCTCGAGGAAAAGGTCGGTCAGATGATCCAGGCCGACATCGCTTCGATCCGGCCCGCAGACCTCGCCACCTATCGGCTCGGCTCCATCCTCGCCGGCGGCAATGCGGCGCCCGATGACAACGTGCGCAGCTCCGCGGCTTCCTGGGCGGCGCTCGTCGATGAGTATCATCGCGCGGCGCTCACGCCCGCGCCGGGCGCGCACCATGCGCCGATCCCGCTGCTCTTCGGGATCGATGCCGTTCACGGCCTCGCCAAGGTGAAAGGCGCGACCATCTTCCCGCACAACGTGGCTCTCGGAGCCGCGCACGATCCGGATCTCGTGCGGCGTATCGGCGCCGCCACCGCCGAGGAGGTGGCGGCCACCGGCATCGACTGGACCTTCGCCCCGACGGTGGCGGTGGTGCGCGATGTGCGCTGGGGACGCTCCTACGAAAGCTACTCCGAGGAGCCCGCGCTCGTGCGCGAGTACGCCGCCGCGTTCGTGACGGGACTGCAGGGGACCTTCGGCCGGGCCGACTTCCTGGGTCCCGGGCACACACTCGGCTCGGTGAAGCACTTCATCGGCGATGGCGGCACGCAGGACGGGCGCGACCAGGGCAATACCGTCCTGCCCGAAATCGAGCTCGCGCGCGTGCACGCCGCCGGTTATTACGGCGCGCTCGGCGCCGGCGCGCAGATCGTGATGGCCTCCTATAACCGCTGGAACGGCATCAAGGTGCACGGTCACGAGGGACTCCTCACCGGGATCCTCAAAGGCCGCATGAGCTTCGACGGCTTCGTGGTTGGGGACTGGAACGCGCACGAGCAGTTGCCAGGGTGCACGAAATCGGACTGTCCCGCCGCCATCAATGCCGGGGTGGACATGTTGATGGCTCCCGATGCGTGGCAGCCGCTCTATCGCAATCTTCTCGAAGAGGCGCGCTCGGGAGTCATTCCCCGCGCGCGCATCGACGATGCCGTGCGCCGCATCCTGCGGGTCAAGGCGCGCGCCGGGCTGCTCGTGCCGCGCCCGCCTCAAGTCCACGATCTCTCCGTCCTCGGCAGTGCCTCGCACCGCGAGCTCGCCCGTCAGGCCGTGCGCGAGTCGCTGGTGCTGCTCAAGAACGAGGCGGGGCTGTTGCCGCTTGCGGCCAACGCTCACGTGCTCGTGGCGGGGGACGCCGCCGATGACATCGGCCGCCAGTCGGGCGGCTGGACGCTCGACTGGCAGGGCGCTCACAACCGCAATGAGGATTTCCCGGGCGCCACCTCGATCTATGCGGGCATCCGCGCCCTCGTCACCGCGGCCGGCGGCACGGTCGAGCTCGCGCCGGCCGGCGGCTTCGCCCACCGCCCCGACGTTGCGATCGTCGTCTTCGGCGAGGAGCCGTATGCGGAGTTCGAAGGCGATCGGGAGAATCTGGATTTTTCCGCCGCCCATCCACGCTCGCTCGCCCTGCTTCACCGCCTGCGGACCGAGGGCATCCGCACCGTGAGCGTGTTTCTTTCCGGCCGGCCGCTGTGGGTGAATCCGGAGCTGAATGTCTCCGATGCATTCATCGCCGCCTGGCTGCCGGGCAGCGAGGGCGAGGGCGTCGCCGACCTCCTGTTTCGCAGGCCCGACGGCGCGGTGCGCGAGCATTTCACCGGCCGGCTCGCCTTCTCCTGGCCGCGCACCGCCATGCCGGTCCAGTTCGATGCACAAGGGCGTGCGCGCGATGCCCTTTTTCCCGTCGGCTACGGTCTCGACGCTGAGCCGCGCTCCCCCTTGGGGATGCTGTCGGAGGATCCTAAGATCGCTCCGGGCTACGAGGCAAAGCCCGGTCAGCTGTTCGCGGACGGCCATCCGACGGCGCCCAACATTCTCTTTGTGGCCGAGGGCGGTGATGAGGTGCACGTGACCGGTGAGGCTCAGAGAAGCCCGCACGGGGCCGTCGAGGCCACTCTCGGCGCGGGCGGCGTGAGCGCTCGCTGGCAAGGTCCGAACGTCGGCTCGCTCTTGATCTCGGGCCGCGAGCGCGACCTCGAGCCTGCCGCGCGGCGAGGCGCGGTGCTCAAGATTCGCTATCGGCTCGATCAGCGCCCGGCGAGCGCCGTGCGCCTCGGAATGCACTGCGCGGGCTGCGGCGCCGAGAGCGGCCGCCTCGATCTTTCGGCCACGCTCGCCCGCGCGCCGCTCGGGCAGTGGCAAAGTCTCGAGGTGCCACTGAGCTGCCTGGCCCCCAAGGTCTCCGACCTCGAGCAGATCGATGCGCCGTTCGTGCTGTCGAGCTCGGGCTCCTTTGCCCTGACCCTCGCGCAGATCGAGCTCGCGCTGCCCGCGCCCCCCTCGTCCGCGCCCGCGCCGGCCCTGCCTTGCCCTTGATCGCGAGCCGAGCATCGTCGTGCACGCGCACGCCTCGCGGCCGCCTTAATATAGGCCCCGCACACGAGGCGCGGACGTCCCGCGCGCACGAGGAATCATGACGCTCATTCCGCCGTCGGTGACCATCCAGGAAGTCGCGGATCTCGCCAAGGTCTCGCCGAAGACCGTATCGCGCGTCATCAACAACGAGCCACGCGTGCGCTCCGACACCCGCACTCGCATCCTCGAGGCGATCGAGAAGCTCAATTACCGCCCGAATCTGAACGCGCGTGGGCTTGCGAGCAACCGCTCATTTCTGATCGGACTGTTCTGCGATCGTCCCGGGGATTACCTGAGTGAATTCCAGGCCGGTGCGGTGGAGCGCTGCCGCGAATCGAGTCTGCACCTCATGGTCGAGCCCTGGGACGTGCAAAGCCCGAGCATCGAGAAGCAGCTCGACACGCTGCTCGGCCAGCTGCGTCTCGAGGGGGTCATCCTGTTGCCGCCCTTGAGCGATCACCCGCTC
>DATGIA010000043.1:0-31931 GCA_035307465.1 Steroidobacteraceae bacterium | reverse complement strand
AGACGCTGCAGGCCCTCGGGGCACAGGTCCGCTGGGCTTCCTGCAACATCTACTCGACCCAGGACCATGCGGCAGCGGCCATCGCCGCGCAGGGCACCTCGGTGTTCGCCGTCAAGGGCGAAACGCTCCCCGAGTACTGGGACTACACCCATCGAATATTCGAGTGGCCCGAGGGCTACGCGAACATGATCCTCGACGATGGGGGGGATGCGACGCTGCTGCTGCATCTCGGCACGCGCGCCGAGCAGGACCCCTCGATCATTGCCGCCCCCTCGAGCGAGGAGGAGAAGGCGCTGTTCGCCGCGATTCGCGCCAAGCTCAAGCACGACCCGAAGTGGTACTCGACGCGCATCGGCAGGATTCGTGGCGTGACCGAGGAGACGACCACCGGGGTCAAGCGGCTCGCACAGATGGCCAAGGAGGGGCGACTCGCGTTCCCGGCCTTCAACGTGAATGACTCGGTGACCAAGTCCAAGTTCGACAATCTTTACGGCTGTCGCGAGTCGCTCGTCGATGCCATCAAGCGCGCGACCGACGTGATGATTGCGGGCAAGGTTGCGGTGGTCGCAGGGTACGGGGACGTCGGCAAGGGCTCTGCGCAGGCGTTGCGGGCGCTCTCGGCCCAGGTATGGGTGACCGAGATCGATCCGATCTGTGCTCTGCAGGCCGCGATGGAGGGCTACCGGGTCGTCACGATGGATTATGCGGCCGACAAGGCCGACATCTTCGTCTCGGCGACCGGCAACATGCACGTGATCACGCACGAGCACATGCGGCGCATGAAGAACCAGGCGATCGTGTGCAACATCGGCCACTTCGACAACGAGATCGAGGTCGCCTCACTCACCCAGTACACCTGGGAGAACATCAAGCCGCAGGTCGATCACGTGATCTTCCCGGACGGCAAGCGCATCATCCTGCTGGCCCAGGGACGTCTGGTAAACCTGGGCTGCGGCACTGGTCATCCGTCGTACGTCATGAGCTCCTCGTTCGCGAACCAGGTGCTCGCGCAGATCGAGCTCTTCACCGAGACCGCGAAGTATCCGGTCGGAGTGTACGTGCTGCCCAAGCACCTCGACGAGAAGGTTGCGCGATTGCAGCTCTCGAAACTCGGCGCGCAGCTCACCGAGCTCACCGATGCGCAGGCCCGCTATATTGGTGTGCCGCGACAGGGGCCGTTCAAGACGGAGCATTATCGCTACTGAAATTCCTGCTGGGGTGCGCCGACGCGCTCCGTAGAGTGCGTCCGACATCCGCTGATGACGGCTTTGGCTAGCGTGATCTCATGTCACGCCCCAGCCGCCGGCCGCCGGGTCCCTCCGATCCCTACGATCCGGCCGGTGAGCTGCTGCCCTGGCTCGCGGAGCAGCGCTCGCGGTACGGCGACCTGTTCCAGGCGAGCATCTACGGCCGCACCGTCTACGTCCTGAGCGCCCCCGCCCATGCCCATCATGTGCTGGTGACTCGCTGGCGCAACTACGTGCGCAAGAGCGCCGCGATCACACGCATCTCGCTGAGTCTCGGCAACGGGCTCCTCTCGAGCAACGGGCCGCTCTGGGTGAGGCAGCGGCGCATGCTGCAACCCGCTTTCAGCCGTCCGGCCATCGGCGCGCTGCTGCCGCTCATCGTGCGGGTGAACGAGCCGCTCTGCGCCCGCTGGGCGCAGGCCGCGCAGGACGGCACGAGCGTGGACGTCAGCGCCGATATGAGCCGCGTGACGCTCGAGATCACGTTGCGCGCATTGTTCGGCGAGGATTACCCGAGCGTGGCGGGCGAGTTCGATCTGATCGCGGACGATCCGCGGGACCTCGAGTTCGCGCGGGGGTTCAGTGCGCGGCGCGAGCTCGTCACTTCGATCGCTCGCGCCCGGCGAGAGCGGGACCGGGACGGGGACGACCTTCTCGGCCGCATACTCAAAGCGCGCGATCGCGACAGCGGCGAGCCGATGTCGGACTCGCAGCTCGCGAGCGAGGTCCTCACCCTCGCCGTGGCGGGACATGAGACCACCGCCAGCATTCTGGCCTGGACCTGGTATTTGCTGGCGACGCACCCTCGCATCGAGAAGCGCTTGCTCACGGAGATCGACGCGCGGGGCGGCGCGGGGCCGCTCACCGTCGAGTCGATGAAGAGGCTCCCGTACCTGCAGCGGGTGATCGAGGAGGCGCTGCGCCTCTATCCTCCCGCATGGCTGGTGACCCGCCGATCGTTGCACGATGACCAGCTCGGGGAGTTCTTCGTCCCGGCAGGCACCGAGATCTTCATCTCACCCTATCTCATCCAGCGCCATCCCGCGTTCTGGGAGCGGCCCGACCAGTTCGAGCCCGAGCGCTTCGAGGGGCCCGGGGAGGGGTCCCGAGCGGCCCTGTGCCCCTTCGGTAGCGGGCCTCGCAACTGCATCGGGGAGTTCATGGCACGCCTGGAGATCCAGGCGCAGCTCGTCACCGTGCTTCGCAAGGTGCGGCTGAGCTCGTGCGGTGAGCGGCCGCAGATATGCGCGGACATCAACTTGACCACGCGGGAGCATCTGTACCTGCGGCCGCACCTGCGTGCGGCGACGCGCGAGCGCGTGGCCGAGGCCGCATCCTCGAGCTGAATTTCCCGCTGCCCCCGCTCGGTTATACTGCGGCCCCGGTGAACCGAGGGAAGCTGAATTCATGAGCTCGAAAGTCTACCCCGATGCGGCCTCTGCCCTGCGGGGTGTCATCCAGGATGGGATCACGCTGATGTGCGGCGGGTTCGGCCTCTGCGGCATTCCGGAGAAGCTGATCGGGGCGCTGCATGCATCGGGCGTGAAGCGCCTCACCGTCGTGTCGAACAACGCCGGGACCGATGAGGGCGGCCTCGGCCTGCTGCTGAAAAGCCGCCAGATCCGCAAGATGATCTCCTCCTACGTGGGGGAGAACAAGGAATTCGAGCGCCAGTACCTCGCCGGTGAGCTCGAGCTCGAGTTCAACCCCCAGGGGACGCTCGCCGAGCGTATCCGCGCGGGCGGCGCTGGCATCTACGCCTTCTTCACGCGCACGGGCGCCGGCACGCTGGTTGCGCATGGCAAGGAGCAGCGCACGGTCGACGGCGAGACCTATGTGCTCGAGACCGGGCTCGTGGCGGATGTGTCCTTGGTCAAGGCCTGGAAGGGCGACACGGAGGGCAACCTCGTGTATCGCAAGACGGCGCGCAATTTCAATCCGAACATGGCGACCGCCGGTCGGGTCACGGTGGCCGAGGTCGAGGAGCTGGTCGAGGCCGGCACGCTCGATCCGGACCAGATCCACACCCCGGGAATCTACGTGAAGCGAATTCTGTGCGGCGCACCCTATGTGAAGCCCATCGAGAAGAGAACCGTGCGCAAACGAACGGAGGGCACCCATGCCGTGGTCTCGTGAGGAAATGGCCGCACGCGCGGCGCAAGAGCTCAAGGACGGCTACTACGTCAACCTCGGCATCGGCATTCCGACACTGGTGGCGAATTACATTCCGCCCGGAATGAAGGTCATTCTGCAGTCGGAGAACGGCCTGCTCGGTATCGGGCCCTTCCCGCTCGAAGGCGAGGAGGATCCGGATCTCATCAATGCCGGCAAGCAGACGGTGACGGCATTGCCCATGAGCTCGTACTTCTCCTCGGCGGACAGCTTCGCCATGATTCGGGGCGGACACATCGACATGGCCGTGCTCGGCGCGATGGAGGTCGCCGAGAACGGTGACCTCGCCAACTGGATGATCCCGGGCAAGATGGTCAAGGGCATGGGCGGCGCGATGGATCTCGTGGCCGGGGTGCGTCACATCGTCGTGGTGATGGAGCACTGCTCAAAGGACGGGGAGGCGAAATTCAAGCAGCGCTGCGAGCTGCCGCTCACCGGGGTCAACGTGGTCGATAGGGTGATCACGGAGCTTGCCGTGTTCTCACGCCCGACGCGCCACGATGCGTTCCAGCTGATCGAGACGGCGCCCGGCGTCAGCCGCAGCGATGTGCGCCAGCGGACCACGGCGCACTATCTCGAGTAGGATAGTCTCGGCGCGGGCTCTCGCCGCCGGCTGCCGCCGATGCCTCTTCACTGGTCCCCGCCCGCGGTCCGCGGACGCCCCGGGGGGAGCGCCGCGGACCGCGCGCGTCGCCGCGCTAATCGACGGCGATCGACAGCGGTCCGGCACCCACCGGGTAGGTCTGCACCTGCGAGAGCGCGCCGTTCGTGCTCAGGAACACCGTGACCGAATTCTCCGCGGTATTCACCACGAACACGTACGGACCGTTCGGATCGACCACGATGTCGGTCGGGCCGGGAGTGGCGCTCGTGCCCGAACCGACGCCCACGCTGATCGCCGTGAGACTGCCGTCCGCGTTGATCGAGTAGGACCAGACCGTGCCATTCGAGTAGTTGGTGGCGTAGAGGTAGGTGCCCGTCGGATCGATGGCGAGCCCTTCGCTCGCGGGCAGACCGCTCGCGTTGCCGCCGGCCGGATACGGCGAGCCCTTGGCCGTGAGCTCGGTGAGATCGCCCGGGCAGGGCCCCGGGGTGCACGAGCCCGTGGCGATGTAGGAGAAGGCGCTGATGCGCCCGACGCCCGCGTCCGCCGAGTAGACGAAGCCGCTGCTCGCGTTGCTGTTCGGGCTCACGACCACCTTCCAGGGCTGCGAGGAGGTGCTGAAGGGCCCATCCGCGTTCTCCGTGAGGATGGGGCTGTTGTTGATGAAGTACGTGTTGAGCTCATGATGTTGATTGGCCGTCGCAAACAGGAAGGTCTCGGTCGGATCGACGGCGAGGCCCACATCATCGACGCTCGCTCCGTACGGGGCGTTCGGATCGGCCGTCAGCACCCCGCTGCTCGTGTCGCGGTTGAAGACGAAGATGTTGTCGCTGCCCGTCGAGGGGTTGGAAGCCCCGCCCACGAACAGCAGGTCACCGAGCGGTGACATCGCGATCGAGAAGCCGTTGGTGTTGCTCGTCTTGTTCTGTCCCACGAGCGTGAGCGCGCCCGTGGTCTGATCGGGCGTGAGCGTGCTCACATCGGCGGCTTTTTTGTTGACGACGTAGACGTACTGGCCGGTCGGATCCACGGCGATGGCCTGCGAGCCGGTGTCGGCCGTGAAGGGGCTGCCCGCCATCAGCGTCAGCTTGCCGCTGGTGTTGTCGATCGTGAACCCCGTGATGTCGCTGTCGGTGCCATCGACGACATAGAGGAAGCGGCCGAACGGGTTGCAATTGATCGCAACCGTGGTGACGTTCGCGGCCGGCACAGTGCCACTGCCCATGGCGACCGAGCAGTATTCCTTCGGTCCCGCCGGCTGCGTCGACACGGTCACGGCATAGTTGGCCCCCGGCGCGAGCGGTGTCTTGAAGGTGAAGCTCGTCGAATTCGCGGCCACCGCGAGGTTGTCACCGCCGTTGTCCTGGAGCACGAAGCCGCTGCCGGTCAAGCCCGAGATCGTGCCGCCGATGGTGTAGGCGACGGGCACGCAGCTGACGACCACCGTGGTGATGTTTGCGGCCATCACCGTGCCTGCGCCCGCCGTGACGGTGCAGGTCTCGGCCGGGCCTGAAGGCTGTGTCTTCACCGTCACCGCGTAGGGCTGTCCGCTGCCCACCGGGGTCTTGAACGTGAAGCTGGTGGCATTCGCTGCGAGCGGCAGCGCATCGCCGCCGTTGTCGAGCAGGACGAGACCCGTGCCGGTGAGGCCCGAGACCGAGCCGCCGACCGTGTAGGCGCCGGTGGCGCAGCTGATCGAGACGTTGGTCACGGCCGCCACGCCGACGGTACCCGTGCCATTCGCCACGCTGCAGGTTTGCGTCGGGCTCGAAGGCTGCGTCTTCACCGTCACGGTGTACGCGGTCCCCGAAGTGAGCGGCGTGGGGAAAGTAAAGCTGGTCGCATTCGCGGCGATGTTGAGATTGCCGCCGCCGTTGATCTGCAGGACGAGCCCCGTGCCCGTGAGACCCTTGATCGTGCCGCCGACCGTGAAGGCGCCGGTCACGCAGCTCACCTTGACGCTGCTGATGTTGGCGGCGCCGACCGTGCCCGAGCCGCCCGAGACCGTACAGGTCTGTGATGGATTCGTGGGCTGGGTGCCGACGGTGACTGCGTAGCTGGCGCCGCCGGCCAGAGCCGTCGTGAAGGTGAAGGTCGAGGCACCCGCCGACACGGCCAGACTATTGCCACCGTTGTCCAGAAGCACGAGGCCTGTGCCCATGAGTCCACTGACCGAGCCGCCGATGGTGTACGTCGTGGTGCCGCCGCCCCCGCCGCCGCCGCCGCCGCCGCCACCGCAGGCGTTGAGCAGGAGCGCGATGCTCGAAAGGACTGCAAGCCGCATGCAGGCCTCGAGCCTGCGATCGATTCTCATGTCCATGGTGCCATCCCCCCGGTCAATTTACTGGCGATGCTCGATGCTAGAATTTTGTGATCCCCTCGACGCTCTGATTGGTGAGAACTGTGAGCTTCATCACGGACCCCGGGGATTCTGTTGCATCGGCAGCGGGGAGGTGCTCAGGCGGCTCATCGAGGACGCCGGAAGCCAGCGCAACCGGGCGGCACGCGATGCGGCGCGCGACCTTCTCGACGACGTAGCGCGGCCTCGACTTGGTTTCGGTGTAAATCTTGGCGACGTATTCCCCGATGATGCCCATGCAGAGGAGCTGCACGCCGCCGAGAAAGTAAATCGGCACCGTGGTCGAGGCCCATCCGGGCAGCGCGCGATCGGTGAACAGGCGGATGAACAGCACCCAAAGCACCATCAGCAGGCTGAACAGGCACACCAGCCCTCCGAGCGCCGCGATGAGGCGCAGCGGCACGGCGCTGAACGAGGTGACCCCGTCGAGCGCCAGTCGGAGCATCTTGCCGAGCGGATACTTCGACTCGCCCGCCACGCGCGCCCTTCGCTCGTAGAAGACGCTCGTGGAGCGGAAGCCGAGCTGCGGGACGATGCCGCGTAGAAACAGATTCACCTCGCCGAAGTCGCGTAGCGCCTCGATCGCGGCGCGGCCCATCAGGCGAAAATCGGCGTGGTTTGGCATGATGTCCGCGCCCAGCATCCGCAGGGCCCGATAGTAGCCGAGCGCCGTCCAGCGCTTGAAGAACGTGTCCTTGTCGCGGGCGCGGCGCACACCGTAGACGATCTCGTAGCCGCCGAGATGGGCGCTCACCATGCGCTCGATGGCCGCCGTATCATCCTGCAGATCCGCGTCGATCGACACGATCGCCTCGCCGTCCGCGCTCAGAAGACCCGCCAGCAGCGCGTTCTGATGACCCCGATTGCGCGACAGCTTCATCCCGACGAACAAATCCGAGCTCGCGGCGAGCGCCTCGATGAGCGCCCAGGTCGCATCGGTGCTGCCGTCGTCGATGAGCCATAGGTTGCTGTCGGATGCGACCAGACCCTGCTCCATCAGCAGTCGCAGCACCGCTTCCAGCTCGGCGGCTGCGAGGGGCAGCGCTTCTTCCTCGTTGAAGCAGGGAACGACGACGCTGAGCTTGATGGCACGATTTAGCCGGGTCACGATCATGAGGGCCCGTCCTTGAGGCGCACGATCCGGTAGTCGGCGTTGGCAAACTCGATCGTGCCGGCTCTCTGCACGCCCGGCAGCCACCTCGTGAGCGGCGAGTGCAGCACCAGCAGCACCGCTTGGCCGGGGCTCTCGTGCAGCATCTCATCGAGCACCGCCGTATCCTCCTTGCCCGAGACGATGCGATAGTCGTGCCCATAAAGCCCGCTATGCGCAATGAGGCCGGGCGCTCTCCAGTCGATGTCCTCGACGATGAGCCGCTCATCGGTGCCGGCGTGCGCTCGCAGCCACCGCCAGGCGCTCACATCGCTCGGCTCGTAGTCGGGCACCGGCAGTCCGAGATGCGAGCGCCTCGCGTAGCTCAGGGCCTGCCCGGCGACGCTGAGAACGACAATGAGCAGCACGGCATGCCGGACCTGAGTGCGATGGCGCAGCGCGAGCAGGGCTGCCGCACCATAGGGCAGCATGAGCTCGAAGAACACGAGCGGATAGCGTGACTGGGGTTGCCACTGCGGTCGTGCGAGTGAGAGCACCACGTACGGCACGAGGAACGCGAGCGCGATCAGCCCGAGGCTCATGCGGCTGCGTTGTCGGAGCGCGCGATACAGGCCCCAGGCGGACAGTACCGAGATGAAGGGCCCCGGCGATTGCACGGCGATCCATAGCCAGCGCATCACGTTCTCGGCTGCGCTGAAGTGATGGTACAGCGCCTCCTTGGATTTGGCGTGTCCGACGCCGCTCACGGAGTGCAGCCAGCCGCGATCCTGGATCACGTTCGAGATCGAGAAAACCGCGAAGGACGTGAGCGCAACGGCGGCGAACGGTACGGCCCATGCTCGTGTGCGCCGATCGAGGAGCAGACAAGCCGCGAAGAGGGCCGAAAGCTGCCAGGCCTCCTGGCGGAAGCCGCCCGCGAGCGACATGAGCAGTGCCGCGGCGATGAGGAAGCGACCGCGGGGATGCTCGCTGCTCGTCTCGCGAAACAGAAGGTACGCGGCCCAGGTCGTGAAGAAGATGAAGGGGGCCTCGGACATGACGACGCACGACAGATCGATCTCGGTGCCGTACACGCTGAACAGCACGGCCGTCACGAGCGCGGTCGGACGGTCGAACAGACGTTGCGTGAGCAGGAAGAGCGGCACCACCGTGAGCGTCCCCATCACGAAACTCAATGCCTTGCCCGCGGTGATGGGGTTGCCGAAGAGCCAGGTGAGCACGCCGGTCGTGTAGAAGTGCAACGGCAGCCAGGGCCCCACCTTGATCCACTGCGGATGGAGCGACCACACGCCGGAGAGCACGGCCCGCAGGTCCGCATCGCCCGGCTGATTATCGGTCACGAGACAGATCGCAAGCCGGATGCCCGCCGTGAGGCCGAGGATGAGCAGAAGGTCGCGGTCGGCGAGGGCACGTGCCGCGAGCGCGGGCGGCTCGAGTGCGCCTCTCGCCGCGCCCTGGCGGGCCGCGGCAAACGTCCAGCTGCGGTTTGCCGCGAAATTGAACGCGAGCACGGCGGCCGTTGCGCAGACCTGCGCCAGCAGATAGTGCCACTGGATGCCGACGAGGACGTAAACGATCACCGAGTTGAGCGCGAGTCCCAAGCCGCCCACCGCGATGAAGCGCATCGCCGCCACGGCATGCTGCTGACGGCTGCGGAAGGTGTAGTGGTAGTTACACCAGTAGTTCAGCGAGGCGCTCAGCACGAATCCGACCGCCGAGGCGAGCGGTGCCGTCATGCCAGCGAGCACCAGAACGATGAGCACGGCGTACTGCGCGGCGGTCGCCAAGCTCCCGACCAGTGCAAACATTGAGAGTTGCCGCAGCAAGAGCGGACATTTCCTTGGCGTGATGCCTATCCGAAGCACCCCATCATGCCAGAAAACCCGAGAAAACGGGGTTTTCCGGGATTTCTTGAGTCCCGTCTTTTACCGCTCTCCGCGCACGATCAGGCGCGCACGCACGAGGTTGAATGCGTCGAACGAGCGCGGCCCCGAGAATACGGCCCACAGCTCCGTACCCTCGGAGGAGATCCACTTCGAGGGGATGCGCAGTCCGAGAAAATCACCGTGCGTCTCGCGGTTGAGCGCTGCGCCGCCCCACTGCTCGTAGTAGCCGATCGTGCGCCATGGCCCCCAGGGATTGGGCGCCTCGAAAAGGCCGACCTGTCCCGCGGAGGAGTCATCGTCGTTGCCCGAGGCATAGTGCCCGGCGGTCAAGAGATACCGGCCGAGACCTCGATCGAGCGTGACCGTCGGGCCCTCGACATGGTGGGCATCCTCGAACACCGGGCGCGCAGCGCGCGGATCGGCTGACCAGCGGGGTGCGCGGCGCCAGAACGTGAGACCGGCGAAGAACTCGCGCACGCCGGGGGCGGCGGGATCCTCGAGCAGCCGGGCCGGGCGGGTGCGCTCGAGGTAGAGATGTCGATCGTCACCGGCATGCATCGTGTAGAGCAGCACGTAGGGCGGGATGTCGGCGGGCGAGTCCCGCCCGCGGTCGAGGAAGGCGCCGAGCGGCGCCCGGCTCGACCAGGGCGCGAGGTGCCAGCTGTGCGCGCCGTCGCCCGACCACGCGACGGTCGAGAGCGGACCCCGCCCGCTGCGCTGCGCCGGGTCCCGCGTGACGTCGGATGTCCAGAATCCGCCGTGTGCATAGAGCACGCCGCCGACCGCGGTGAGACTGCCGACCTTGCCGCCGAAGGTTGCGCTCGTCTCGGCATAGGGCAGGGCACCCCAGACGTTGCGGCCGACGACGGCGGCCGGATCCGCGGCGCTCGGCATGCCGATCACCCGCGCAAATCCGAGACTCACCCGGCCGATGTGGTCGTCGTCTCCGTCGAAGCCGCCGCCGTCGCCCCAGGCGCAGTAGAGCGCATCGTCCACCGCCCAGGCGCAGGGCCACAGGTCGCTGCCATGCGCCTGCCGGTGGGTCTCGAGGGTGGCGAAGTCCCAGTCGATGCCGCGCACGACTCGGCTCGAGGGATAGGGCGCGCGGGGCGCCGTGTCGCGCGGTGACTGGCTGGTGCAGCCCGACAGCGCGAGGACAGCGAGCGCGATCGTACGCCACATCGCCCGCAAGCCTAATGAGGGGCGTTCCGGGGCACAAGCGGCGCGCCGGCGAGGCGTCGTTGTGTTCCGACCTAACATAATTGTAAGAACTACGTGCACCGGATCACCGACACGAGCGCGCTGGAGCAGTGCGCGCCGGATGCGTCTTGGCCGCGCAGGAGAGCGCTGTATACTGCACTGAAGGGGATCGTCGCATCGGCGCGAAGGTTTCACGCGCGGCGACGACCGTGCCTTGACGACGCGCAAACGTTCCCCATGAGAGCGTCAGTCACAAGAGGAGTACGGGACAACAATGCATGCTTCACGACGAGCCGCGAGGCCCGCCGCGCGTTCAATTCGGATCATCACGCTCATCGCTCTCGGCTGCTTCGCGAGTGGGGCGCTCAAGGCGCAGGCACTCCCGGACTACAAGTTGCATCCGGGCGACAAGGTCATCCTCGGGGTGTACGACGACCCCAAGCTCTTGCCCCAGGAGATCACCATCACTCCGGACGGCAAGATCTCCTATCCGCTCGTCGGCGAGATCCTGGCGGCCGGCAAGACCGTCGAGCAGGTGCGCGCCGAGATGCAGGCGCGCCTCAAGAAGTACATCGCCGAGCCGATCGCGACCGTGATGGTGACGCAGGTCCAGGGCAATGTCGTCTACGTCATCGGCCAGGTCAACAAGCCCGGGTTCTTCATCATGAATCCGACGCTCAACGTGCTGCAGGCGCTCGCGCTCGCGGGCGGCGGCAATCCCTATGCGAAGCTCGACGGCATCGTCATCATCCGCAGCAGCGGCGCCGCGCAGCGTGTGCTCCACTTCCGCTACAGCGGCGTGAGCAGCGGCCGGGAGCTCGACGAGAACATCCAACTGGAAAGCGGTGATGTGGTCGTCGTGCCCTGATCGGCGCGCCCGGTGCGCGGGACGATGCGCCTGCGTCGCTCTTGCGCTGCTCGGTGTGCGCTCCGCGCCGGCGGCGGAGGTGTGGTGGCAGCCGATCGTCTCGCTCGAGGGCGAGACGAACAGCAATATCGACCTCGTTCCAGGTCCGAACACCAACACGCCGGGGTACATCGGCGATGCCGAGGCGTTGGTCGGGATCTCGACGCCCTCGAGTGACACGATCATCCATCCGCGTGTCGACTATCGCGACTATCCGAGCGACACCACGGACAACCGGCTCGAGGAATACCTCGATCTCGACAGCTCGTTTCGCACGCAGCGCAGCAAGGGCGGCGTTTATCTCGACGTGCAGCGGCGCGATGATCTGTTCGCCGAGCGCGACTCGGCCTTCTACAGCAACATCGGTCCGCCGTCCCCGACCTCGCCCGACACCGGACATACCGTGACGGGCGGCGTGCGCACCTCGGTGCTGCTGGTCCCCGACTACAGCTACAGCGTGACGCCGCTCACCGCCCTCGGGGTCTCCGGGATCTACCAGCAATTCAACTATTCGCCCGACAACGCCTTCGATGCGGTGAACTTTCGCTACTACCAGGCGCGCACCTATCTGCGCCACGATCTCACGCAGCAGGACGACGTCACGGTCGGCGTCTACGCGTCGCAGTACGAGGCGACGCACATCGAATCGCAGGCCAATGCCGGCGGAGTGAGCGTCAACTTCGATCGCAGCTGGACCCCGCTGCTCACGACCGGCATCCAGGGGAGCTACCAGCGCACCGTGGTCCATCTCGACGAATACAGCGGCGAGCAGGTGAGCGTCTTCTTCAAGGACACCTCGAATACCTGGGGCTTGCGCTTGAACGGTGAGTACAAGGGCCAGATCCAGCAGTTCCGGTTCGATGCCGGTCGCATCATCACACCCTCGGGCGGCGGGGGCGTGTACGTGAGCGAGCAGGTACGCCTCCAGTACTCGCGCAACGTCACGCCCCGCTTCACGCTGTCGACGGCGGCCATCGCCCTCAAGAACCACGGTCTCACGGCGAACCTCGCCGGCAGCGACCGCACCTATTATCGGACGGGATTCGACCTCAAGTACTTGCTCAGCCGCAACTTCTTCGTGCAGGGCGGCTATGAATATTTCTGGCAGCGCTACCAGTTCGAGACCTTCAGCGCGAACAACAACCGGGTCTACGTGAGCTTCGGCTATCAGGGTCTGGGGAGGCAGTACTAGGTGTCCAGCAGCGCGCAACGCAACTCGGCTCTCCAGCACTACCTCGCCGTGGTGCGACGTCGCTATGTCTACGTGGGCACGATCCTGCCGGGTGTGGTGTTCATCGCGGTGGTCGCCGCGTTCGGCCTGCGTCCGCAGTACGAGGCGACGGCCACCATCATGCTCGAGCCCTCCTCGGTGCCGAAGGACATCATCGAATCGACGGTGCTGAGCTATTCCGATCAGCAGATCGAGATCGTGCAGGGCCGCGTCATGACGGTCGAGAGTCTGAGCCGCATCGTTCAGGCCATCGACCCGTATCCCGACCAACCCACGCTCAGCGTCGCGGAGAAGGCGCAGAAGATCCTCGAGGACACCTCCCTCGAGAAGGTTGATCCGGTGACCATGAAGCCGCAGGCCGAGTCAAACGCCTTCTCGCTGCACTACGACAATCCGAACCGCGAGCTTGCGGTGAAGGTGGACGAGCGCCTGGCGCAGCTGTTTCTCACCTACAACCAGGCGATGCGTACCGCGGCGGCCGGCGAGGCCGCCGGCTTCCTGCAGAAGGAGTCGGAGCAGATCGTCAAGCAGATGCGCGAGGTGGATGCCGAGCTCGCGGCCCTGAAGAGTCGCTATGGTGATGCGCTTCCCGAGCTTCTGACCCGCAACCAATCGACCGTCGAGGACACCCAGCGCCAGATCGACAATGTGCAGCAGCAGATTCTCCTCGCGCAGGAGAAGGAGTCGGTGCTGAGCGTGCAGCTCAGCCAGACGAGCCCCAACCTCATTACGCAATCGGGCGATCTCACCGACGTCGCGACGGTGCGCGCCAAGCTCACCGAGGCCGAGCAGCGCTACACGCCGGATCACCCGGAGGTGAAGCGGCTGAAGCGCGCCCTCGAGACGTTGATGCAGCAGCAGACCGCGGGCGGCAACTCCACGACCGTGGCCGATGCGAACAACCCGCAGTACCAGCTCATTGCGGCCCAGCTGAAGGCTGCGCGCAACGAGCTTGCCAACCTGCAGGCCCAGGCGGCGGCGTTGCGCGCGAAGCTCGAATCCTACCGCGGCCTGGTGCTGCGCACCCCTCTCTCGGAAAAGGAGATCAGCGGGGTGCTGCGGCGCAAGGAATCCCTGCAGACCGAGTACCAGCACACGCAGGAGAAGCTGCAGAACGCGAACCTTGCCGAGACCTTCGAGAGCCAGCAGGGCGGTGAGCGCTTCTCCCTGGTGCGCGCGCCCGTCCTGCCGCGGGCGCCAGCCTTCCCGAACCGCGTCGGTCTGATCCTACTCGGCCTCGTGCTCGGACTCGCTCTCACGGTGCTCGCCATTGCCATTGCGGAGAGCACCGACCGCAAGGTGCGCACCGCGCGCGATGCCGCGATGTTCACCGATTATCCGGTGCTCGCGAGCATTCCGCGCATACGTAACTCCCGCGATCAGCGCCGTCGGGCGCTCCTGTTCTCGACTTTTGCAACCGCCTACTCGATCGCGGCGGTGATCGCAGGCGCCGTGATATTATTTGGGATACATCGGCGGTGATTGCGCTGCATGTGTCCTCTCCGAGGTAGGTCCCGCCATGTCCATCGTTGAGCACGCGCTCGAGAAAAACCGCTCCAACCAGAAGGCCGGGAGGGTGGCGCCGACGCGTGTCGCGAGCGAGGACGTCGACCGGCTGAACAATTCCGGAATCATCGACCCGGCGGTCCGCATCCGTCCGCTGCGCCTCGAGATCGACAAGCCGGGATGTCGCGAGCGCCGTGTGATTCTGCACGATGCCACCGATACCGATGCCGCCGCCGTGGCCGCCTATCGCATACTGCGCACCCGCCTGCTGCACCGGATCCGGGCGAAGCAATGGACCTCGATCGCGGTGACCAGCGCCGACCAGAACGACGGCAAGACGCTCACCGCCGTGAACCTTGCGATCAGCATGGCGCGCGAGAAGAACCGGGAGATCGTCCTGCTCGACCTCGATATGCGCAATCCGAGCGTGTGTCGCACCCTCGGCATCGATCCGGCGGTGGAGCTGCGCCAGTATCTCGAGACCGGTCAGGGCGGCAGCGACGTGTTCATGTCGATCGGCATCGACAACCTGTTGATCGCAGGCAGCGTCACCCCGATCACCCATGCCTCCGAGCTTCTCGCCTCGACGCGCTTCGACGAGATGCTGGCCTTCATCCGCCGCGGCACCGTCGATCCGCTCATCCTCATCGATCTACCCCCGGTGCTCGTCACGGACGACGCGCTGGTGATTGCGCCGAAGATCGACGCGTTTCTCGTGGTCACCTCAGAAGGCACGACCATCCGTGCCGATTTCATCAAGGCGATGGGCATGTTGCAGGAGTTCCCGATCGCCGGCATCGCGCTCAATCGTGCGCTCGAGGCCACGCAGGGCTACGACTACGCCTACTCGGGAAGCAGCGAGGGCGCCCGGAGCTCATAAGGTCCGAGCGAGTCATCCGAGGCTGCGCTTGAACCACCCCCTGTATCACCGCAGCAAGGCCCGCCGCTCGCTGTTCGATACGGTCACGTATCGGGTCATGTCGCAGGTGTCGACGGTGCTCGGCTACGTCGTGCTGGTGCGTGCGCTCAGCAAGCAGGACTTCGGCATCTTCAACCTGCTCTATTCCTTCATCCCGCTGGTCGGCACGCTCGCCTCCCTCGGACTCGAGCAGACGCTCAGGCGCTTCCAGCCTGAATTTCTGCGCGCGGGCAACACGCGGCTCGCCGCCTGGCTGGTTCGCGTCATCGCGCGCGCGCGCCTCGGCACGAATCTCGCGATCCTGGTCGCGCTGCTGCTCGCGTGGAACTGGATTGCACCGCTCATCGATCTCGGCCGCTACAAGCTCGAATTCGAGGTGTTCGGGATCCTGGCGCTGCTGCATTTCCAGAGCCAGATCCTGCAGCTCTCGCTCGCCTCCCACATGCTGCATCGGTTCAGCGTGGGCTCGACGGCGATGCTCTCGTTCCTGAAGCTCGCGCTGTACGGTGGCTTCACGCTCGCCGGGACCCTCACCCTGCGCACGGCCATCGCGAGCGACCTGTGCGCTTACCTCGGGATCTACGTGTTCCTGCGCATCGTGTATTCGCGCCACTGCCTGCGTGCGCTCGCCGGCGAGGCACGCCCGGACGCGCGCGAGCGACGCCGGATGATCCGCTATGGCGCGTTCAACAACTTCAACGACGCGGGGACGCTGTTTCTCGACTCGCGCATGGACAACTTCTTCATCGTCGCCTTCATGAACGCCGTGTCGGTCGGCATCTACTCGTTTTACGTGCGTCTGATGGAGATGGCCGTCAATCTGATGCCGGTGCGGCTGTTCGACAACATCATTCAGCCGATGTTCTTCGCCGTGCGCCCCGCGGATGCGGACGAGCGGTTGCCGCAATATTTCACCTTCCTCATGAACATGAACCTGTTGCTGCTGTGGCCGATGCTCGGCTTTGCGACGGCCTATCACGCACAGCTCGTGCAGATCGCCTTCGGCGGCAAGTATGTCGAGTACTCCTGGCTGCTGCCGGTGATCCTGGGCTTTGCAACCCTGAACTGCTTCGCGACCCCGGTTTCGCTCGTCGCGCAGTACGAGGAGAAGACCGGCGTGCAGCTCCTGAGCAAGGTGTTCGCGGGCTACAACGTGGTTGCGATGCTCGTGCTGATACCCCGCCTCGGCCTGTACGGCGCGGCGATCGCGAGCGGCTCGGCGCAGCTGCTCAAAAACCTCTTCGTGTGGTGGCACGTGCGCGACAGGGCGGTGTGGCTCAACGCGCCCGCCTCCATCACGAGCGGCCTCGCGATGTGGGGCGGCACGGCTCTCGTGTGCGTCCTGCTCGACCGGATGATGCCGATGCCGGCGCTCGCACAGGTCGGGCTCGGCGTGGTGCTCTTCGGATTGATGGGCCTCGCATTCCTGCGCGGGCCCGCGCTCTGTCGTACGGACCGGGAGCTCATCGCGCGATTGTTCCCCGGTCGCGAGGTGCGCCTGCTGCGCGCGCTGGGGCTTACTCAAGGCTCGGGCGGGGTGTACGGCGCGCACGTCGACTGAGCGATGAGCGGCCTCAGACTCCTGGTCGTCTCGTCCGACACGTATCCGCCGACGCGGGTGGACGTCGCGGTGCTGTTCGCGCGCGAGCTCGTCGGCCGCGGCCATCGCATCGACTGGATCCTGCAAAGCGAGGCCGCCTGCGGGCACGCCTACGAGACACCCTGGGGCGGCGGCACCGCATACGTCGGTGCCACCGATCTCGGTGATGCGCTCTGGCGACGCATTCGCAAGCATCTGCTCGGCCTGAAGAACGATCTGAAGGTGCTCAGCCTGCCTGCCCGCGAGCATTACGACGTGATCCAGGTGAAGGACAAGTTCCTCGCCGGCGTGCTCGCGCTGATCGCGCGCCGGCGCTTTCGCTGCCGCTTCATCTACTGGCTCTCCTATCCGTTTCCGGAGAGCTACCTGCTGCGCGCGCGCGACGGCACTGCGCGCTATCCCTGGCTCTACCGGGTCCGGGGCACCGTGTTCAAGTGGCTCCTCTACCGCTGGCTGCTGCCGGCCGCCGATCATGTCTTCGTGCAGAGCGAGCAGATGCGCGCCGACATCGCCGCCGAGGGCATCGCGCTCGACAAGATGACCGCGGTGCCGATGGGTGTCGCGGAGGAGCTCGCCACACCCTGCGCGGCGCGTGGCGTGCGCGAGGTGCTGCCCGCGGGCGTGCCCTGCGTGCTGTACCTCGGCACGCTCATCCAGGTGCGCCGGCTCGACTTCCTCATCCGCGCCTTCGCGCGGGTGCACGCGCGGCTGCCGCAGGCGCGGCTCTATCTGGTGGGCCGCGGTGTGGAAGCGGAGGACGAGGCCTTCCTGCGCCGCGCGGTCGCCGAGCTTCGACTCGAGGCCTCGGTCATATTCGTTGGCGAGCTGCCCCAGGCGCGCGCGCTCGAGTACGTGCGCGAGGCGGACGTGTGCGCATCGCCCTTTCATCCCACGCCGATCCTGCGCTCGACCTCGCCCACCAAGCTCGTCGAGTATCTCGCGCTCGGCAAGGCGGTGGTCGCAAACGATCACCCCGAGCAGCGGCGCGTGCTCGAGGAGAGCGGCGGCGGTCTGTGCGTGCCGTACGAGGAGCAGGCGTTCGCGAACGCGCTTGTGAGGCTCCTCGAGGACCCGGCGCTCGCCCGCGCCATGGGCGAGCGCGGCCGCCGCTACGTGCTCGAGCACCGCTCGTACCGGGTGATCGCGGATGCGGTCGAGCGGCGGCTCATCGCCTGCGCCGAGGCGCCCGCGTGAAGCGCACGCTGTGCATCGTCAATCCGTTCGAGCACGGCGGCGGCGCGGAATATCAGATCGCACTGCTCATCGACACCCTCGACCGGGTAGGCGGCTTCGATGTGCATTATCTCGCGCATTTTCTCGACCTGCGGGCCCGCACGCGCAGCTACGAGATCGCCCGCATCGGTCGCGGCGGCGCCATTCCGCGCCTCGGCTACCTCGTCGAGGCGCGCTCGCTCCATCGGCTCCTGGAGGCGCGTGCGCCCGCGGTCATCTACCAGCGGGTCGGCTGCGGCTACACCGCGGTGTGCGCGCACTACGCGCAACGGCACGGCATTCCACTCGTATGGCACGTCGCGCACGACACCGAGGTCATGCCGCGCCAGCTCGAGCAGGGGCGCAACAAGCTCAGGCTCCATCTGGAGAAGCGCGCGCTCGAATGGGCCATCCGGCGGGCGACGCGCATCGTCGTGCAGACCGCGCATCAGGGCGCGCTGCTGCGTGAGCACTACGGCCGCGATGCCGCGGCCGTGATCGGCAACTTTCAGCCGCCGGCGCGCGAAGTGCTGGACAAGTCCGGTCCGACGACGGTGCTCTGGATCGCGAACCTGAAGCCCTGGAAGCGGCCTGAAGTCTTCGTGCGTCTCGCGGAGGCCTTCGCACAGCGCACCGACGTGCGCTTCGTCATGGTGGGGGCGGCCGCCGCGGGCAGCCGCAATCGCGCCTGGCAGGAGCAGCTCCTCGCCCGAATCGGCGCGCTCGGCAACCTCGAGTATGCCGGCGAGAAGACCCAGGCGGAGGTCGAGGCGTTGCTCGCGCGCGCACACATCTTCGTCAACACGAGCACGCACGAGGGGTTTCCGAACACCTTCATCCAGGCCTGGCTGCGCGACGTGGCGGTCGTGAGCCTGAGCGTCGATCCCGACGGGATCCTCGAGCGTGCCCGGGTGGGCATGCGGGCGGGAAGCGAGGCCGGGCTGGTTCGTGCGGTCGGCGAGCTCATCGATCAGCCGGCCCTGCGCGCGCAGTACGCGCGGCGCGGTCGCGAGCATGCGCTCGCGCATCACTCGATGGCGAACGCCGAGCGCCTCATCGATCAGCTGCGCGCATGAGGCCCCGCGGTCAGGCTCTCGCGCTCGACGCGCGTCCGCAGGGGGCGCGCCGGCACGCCACCCACCACCGCGCCGGCCGCGACGTCGTGCACCACCACGGCATTCGCGCCGATGACGACGTCATCGCCCACGGTGATGCGTCCCAGGATCTTCGCGCCGGCGCCGATCTGGACCCGATCGCCCAGGATCGGCGCACCGAGCAGGTCGTCGTAGCCGCTGTTGCCGATGGTCACGCCATGGCGGATCAGGCAGTCATTGCCGATCACGCTCTCGCCGTGGATGACGATGCAGCCATGGTGCTCGATGCACAGCCGCCGGCCGATGCGCGCGCGCGAGCCGATGGTGATGCCGCAGACGATCTCGACGATCTTGGCGAGGATCAGGTAGAGCAGCGTCCAGGGCGCGCGCAGCCAGCGGTTGCGGATGACGAAGCGGGCGTGACCGAAGCGGTGCACGAGGAGCGCCCAGAAGCCGAGTGCGAAGGGACCCTCGCGCTGCGCGCGCAGATCCTCGAGGATCAGATTCATGCCGACTATTGTCGTGTTCTTGTGGACGTTTCGATAGGCCCCATGCAACATTATCGGGCGTCCGCGGGCCGCCTGATTCCGCGGGCCCGCCGCATAGAGGAGGCGCACTCGGCATGCGCCTGGACGCGACCATGATGGACTCAACCACGAGAGCCCGTGCGCCGGCGCGCGCGCTGCTGCTCGCGCTCGGCGGACTTGCGCTCGCGGCGGGTCTGTACGCACGTCTGCGCGGGCTCGGGACCTGGCCTCTCGGGGTCGATGAGTTCTACATCTCGCGCTCGATCGATCACATCCTGAAGAGCGGACTTCCGGCCTTTCCCTGCGGCGGCTATTACACCCGGGGGCTTCTCTATCAGTACGGCGTCGCGCTGCTGCGGCTCGCCGGCGTAGGTCCCGAGCTGGCGGGCCGCTCGCTCGCCGTCCTCGCGAGCATCGTCGTCCTGCCGCTCGGCTACGGGCTCGGCCGGCGGCTCGGGGGTGTAAGGGCGGGCTGGCTCATGGTCATCGTTCTATCGCTCTCCATCTGGGAGATCGAGATGGCCCGCTTCGGGCGCATGTACGCGCCCTACCAGGCGGTATTCCTCGGCTATACCCTCGCGTATCTGCGGTTCGTGACCGCGCAATCGCCCGGCGCGCTCGCCCTCATGGTCCTCCTCAGCATCGTGGGCACGCTCACCTGGGAGGGCGGCGCGCTGCTCGGTGCGGCGAGCGTGCTCGCCGTGATCCTGAGCGAGCCGCCGGCGCGGCTGTCGGGGCGCTCGTGGCGCCGGATCGGCTCGCTCCTCGTGCTGCTCGCGCTGCTCTTTCTGATGACCCGCGATCTGCGCGGCTACGCGCAGCTGCCCGACGCGGGGCCCGAGGCGCCGGAGCACGCCCGGCTGCTGGGCCTGTGGATCGCACCTCTCAAGCACCATCCGTGGCGGTCCCTGGTGTTCGTCGTGCCGCTGCTGCTCGGCCTGTACTCCGTGCCGTTCATCCTCGAGCAGCGGCGTCGCCCACTGAATGCGATCGCGCTCGCATGCGCCCTGATCGCGGCGGCTCTGCATTGCTTCATCATCTCGGGCGGCCTGCTCGCGCTGCTGCTCGTCGCCGGGTGGCTCGCCCCGCGCGAGCTCGCCTCACCGGCCGGCCGCCGCTATCTCATGAGCCTCGGCGCGTTCCTCGTGTTGTGGCTCGCCTTCGGGCTCGCCTCGCCGGGTCCGGCGCGCGTCGTGCTGCTGCACACCGGGGAGGAGCTTCTTGGCTTCCCGAACGTGTTCGGCGCGATGGTGCGGCCCTGGGGACGCACGATGCCGCTCCTCGTGGTCGCGCTCGCCGCCGCGCTGAGCTACTGGCTCGTGCAGGTGATCCGCGCACCACGCACCGAGACGCAGACGCCGACCCCGATGGCGGCGCTGCTGGCCCTGTTCATCGTCATGGTGCTCGCGGTCGGCATGATCCCGACCGAGCGCATCGAGACGCGCTACTCGTTTTTTCTGTATCCGCTCGCGATCGCCTTCGGGATCAGCGCGGTGCTCGACTGGTCGCGGCGCCACCCGGGCGCACGGGCGTCCTGGGCCGCGCTGCTCGTGCCGCTCGCCGTGTTCGCGGCGACGGAGGATTTTCAGCCGCGACACATGGCGGCGATCGATTCGGCGCGCGTCAACTTTCGCATCGGCATGTCGGCGGCACGCTCGGCGCACTACTATCCGCGCAGCGACGTGCGCAGCACCGGCGAGTGGCTGCGCGCGCACGTCACGACGGCCGACCGTGTCGTCACCGGCATCCCGACGCTCGCGCAGTACGGGCCGCCGCTCGACTATTTCTTCTTCGAGCGCGGCGATGATCGCTACGAGAGCTACGTCTGCGCCGACGGGCATACCGATCGCTGGACCGACGATCCGGTGCTGTACGGCGAGGAGAGTCTCGCGGCTCTGGTGCGAGCGGGCCGGCCGGTGTATCTCACCGTGTATCCGGAGGTCGAGGCACGGCTCAAGGCCGCGAGCGCGGACCGCGGCTGGTCATTGACCCGCGTGTTCACCTCCGGCAACGACGCCTCGCACGTGCTGTTGTTGACACCCGCCGCAGCCGGTGCCGATCGGGCGGGAGCACCCTAGATGCAGTTCCTGGTGCTCCTCATCATGACGGACGTGATGCTCGGCGATTATCTCGTCAAGCTCCTCGAGCTACCCCTCGTGCTGCGCTTCGTGCCCGAGGCGCTCTCCGGGGTGCTCATCGTGTACGTGGCCATTGCCGGCACGCGCGAGCACTTCCGCAACGTCGCGCCGAAGTACTGGCTGGTGTTCGGCACGCTGATCGTGCTCATGCTCTGCGGCATCTTCAACAATCCATCGGGCTCGGGACCGGTGCTCTCGGCGATGCGCTTCTATCTGCGCGCCCTGCCGATGTTCTTCCTACCCGCGGTGCTGCCCATGACGGCGAGGGATCTGACGCGACAGCTTCGCTGGCTGCTCGTTCTCGCCCTCGTGCAGTTCCCGATCGCGCTCTATCAGCGCTCCATCGTGCTGAGCCAGGGTCGATACACGGGCGACGAGGTGCGCGGCACGGTCATGGATTCCGGGGTACTCTCGATCTTCGAGATCGGCGCCGCCTGCGTGCTCACCGGCCTTCTGCTGCGCGGGCGCATCCGTCATCGCTGGTTCTGGCCGCTGTTCTTCCTGGTGCTCGCGCCGACGACCATCAACGAGACCAAGGTGACGGTGTTCCTTCTGCCGCTCGGCCTGCTGTGCACGATCATGATCGGCGCCGAGCCCGGCAAGCGCCTGCGCTACACCGGCATGGGCGTGGCGGCGCTGGTGTTGTTCGGATTCATCTTCGTGCCGGTCTACAACCTCATGGAGGCGCACAATCCCTACAAATCCCAGCGCGACATCCTGAACTACTTCACCAACCCGGATGAGCTCGCGCGCTATTTGAGCTCGGACGTCTCGGGCGTCGGCACCAAGAAGGACGTCCGGCGGGGCGATGCCATGATGGTGCCGCTGCGCTTCATCTCGAGCGATCCGGCGCGGCTCGCCTTTGGCCTGGGCCTCGGCGCGGTGGCGCCGTCCAGCTTCGGCAAGGCCTTCGAGGGCCCGTACTTCCAGCTCTTCAAGCCTTTTCTGATCACCTCGCTCACCTTCTTCATCATCGAGTGCGGGGTGCTCGGCGTGCTCTCGATCGGATTCCTGCACGCGCTGCTGTTCTTCGACACCGTCTACCTCAGCCGCCACGACCCGTCCTTCGACGGGGCGCTCGCGGCCGGCTGGAGCGGCGTCGTCGTGCTCATGACGGTCGCCATCACCTATACCATCGTCCACGAGTTCACTTCGGTGAGCTATCTATTCTGGTACTTCTCGGGCACCCTGTGCGCGCGCCGCGTCGTGCTCGAGCGCGAGCGCCCGAGCTTCCCGAGGCCGAGCCCACGATGAAGATCGCCATCATGCTCCGTCACTTCGAGCAGCAGTCGGGGGGCGTCAAGGTCTACACCCGCCGGCTTCTGCCGCTGCTCTTCGGCCACGGCTCCGAGCACGAGTACCTGCTCATCTATCAGAATCCGCGCCTCGTCGGCACCTACGCGCAGTACCCGAACGTCGAGGAGGTGGCCGCGCGCCTGCCGGGCACCGTACCCTGGGATCAGATCGCCGTGCCCTGGATCGCACGGCGTCACCGGGTCGATCTGATCTTCAACCCGAAGTTCACCGTGCCGTTTCTCACCCGCGCGAAGACCGTGTTCGTTCTGCACGGCAGCGAGTGGTTCGTCATTCCGGAGCATTTCAAGCGCCATGACCGCCTGTATTTCAATTTCTTCGTGCCGCTCTACTGCCGCGCGGCGGATGCATTCATCGCGGTCTCGCATGCGGTCAAGGCGGACGTCGTGCGCTGCGTGGGGGTCGATCCCGGCAAGGTCTATCCCATCCACAACGGCTTCGATCCGCAACTCTTTCAGCCGGTGCGCGATCCGGGGCGGCTCGCGGCGGTGCGTGCACGGTATCGTCTGCCGGAGCGATTCATCCTGTGGGCGGGACAGATCGAGTCGCGCAAGAACGTCGCGCGCATGCTCGAGGCATTCGCTCTCGTACAGGGGGAGATCCCGCACACGCTGGTGATGGCAGGCGAGCGGCGCTGGAACACGCGCGCCGAGCTCGCCGGGATCGAACGGCTCGGACTCACGCAGCGGATCCTCTTTCCCGGCTGGATCGAGCACGGCGATCTCGCGGCGGTCTACAGCCTCGCCGACCTGTTCCTGTTCCCCTCGCTCTACGAGGGCTTCGGGATTCCACTCATCGAGGCCATGGCCTGCGGCTGTCCGATCGTGACCGCGAATACCTGCGCCCCGCCCGAGGTGGTCGCGGGGGCGGGTGTGCTCGTCGATCCCGCGAGCGTCGCCGACATCGCCGCCGGGATCCGCAGGGGCCTCGCGGATGAGCGCCTGCGCGCCGAGCTCATCGCCCGCGGTCTCGAGCGCGCGAAGGATTTCAGCTGGGATCGATGCGCGCGCCAGGTGCTCGCGGTGTTCGACGCGCTCGAGCACTCGCCGGCGCGCCGCCGTTCCGAGGAGCCGGTGCGATGAGTGCGCGAAACGACGCGGGTTGGCCGGGCCGTACCGGATTCCTGCTCATCTGGTACGTTCTTGGGTGCGTGCTGCTGTCGATCCTGCCCGCGTTGAAGTCGCACGTTCCGTTCTGGGCGGATGACTACCCCGAGACCGGTGCGGTGTGGCTGTCGGGCGCGTTCCTGCTCGGCGGCCTCGTGATCACGCTCGCGAGCCTCGCCGGCCGCCGCGCGCCGGCACTGTCGATCTCGCTGCCGCTCGCCTTCTTTTGCGCAACGTTCCTCTTCTTCCTGATCGAGCGCCCGGCGCCCGTGGTGTCGCGCTCGGTGGTGGTCGGGGTGTTCGCCGCGGCGCTGCTGCTGTCGATCGCCGCGGAGGCTCCGCGCAGCGCGCGCGCGCGACGCGGCGCGCTCGGTGCGCTTCTGCTCGTGACGCTCGCGGCCGGCGGTCTGGAAGCGCATCGCCTGCGCGCCGAGCGCGGCGTGCACCTCGAGGTCATCGGCAGCGACATCCCGACCGCCTTCTACACGCTGCACACGGTGGCCTATCGCAACGCCCTCCCGGGCACGGACGTGCGCGGCGGCGGCATCAGTCTTTTGGGCGATGATTATCTGCTCGCGACCGGTGACGGGCGCCTTTATGTGTTCGGCTGGAGCGGCCCGGGCGGCGTGTTCGCGATCCGGTCGCTGCCCTATCACGTCCCGGCCAATCGAGAGGCGTTCGCCGCCGATGCGAACCCGCAGGGCTATGCCGGCAAGCCGAACGGCGGCGATCTCGCCGACCGGCTGCAGGGCGTGCAAACCTGGCAGTTCCGCGTCGCGGACGTGCGCGTGCAGGAGCAAGGCGAGCGGGTGCGCATCTTCGCCTCGCACCACTACTGGTACCACGACCGGCAGTGCTTCGTCGTGCGCCTCTCGAGCCTCGAGGGCGCGCGCAGCGCGGTGCTCGCGGGCGACCCCGCGCTCACCTGGCGGACGGTCTACGAGACCACACCGTGCGTGCCGCTGCACGGCGAGATGGCGGTGCATGAGAACAACCCGTTCGCGGGCATGGAGATCGGCGGGCGCATCGGTTTTCTGTCCGAACAGCGCCTGCTGCTCACGCTGGGCGATCATGATTTCACCGGCGTCGAGAGCAAGCAGATGTTCGCGCAGGACCCGAGCGTGTCCTACGGCAAGACCATTCTCGTGCATCTCGAGGACGGCAGCAGCGAGCAGTTCACGCTCGGGCACCGCAATCCCCAGGGCCTGTACATCACGCCCGAGGGTGAGATCTGGAGCACCGAGCACGGGCCGCAGGGCGGCGATGAGCTCAATCGCCTCGTGAAGGGCGCGAATTACGGCTGGCCGCTCGTGACCTATGGCACCGATTACGGCTCGGCCGCGTGGCCTCTGAGCCACGACCAGGGCCGGCACGAGGGCTACCAGCAGCCGACCTTCGTGTGGATTCCCTCGATCGGCGTATCGAATCTGGTGCGCATCGAGCGCGACAGCCCCTTCCCGGTGTGGAAGGGCGACTTCCTCATCGGCTCGCTCCACGGTCACGCGCTCTTCCGTGTGCGGCTGCTCGAGGGGCACGTGATCTTCTCCGAGCCGATCGAGATGGGCGAGCGCATCCGCGATCTCGTCGAAGGGCACGATGGACGCCTGGTGCTGTGGACCGACACCTCGACGATCATCTCGCTCGCGCCCGCCTCGGGCACCGGGGGCGCCGTGCTGTTCGCGACCACCTGCGGCGGCTGCCACAAGGCCATCGACGGTGCGACCCACAGCTACGGGCCCGATCTGGCCGGCATCGTCGGCAGCCGCGTGGCCTCGGCGCCCGGGTTCAGCTACTCGGCCGCCTTCAAGGCGCAGCAGGGGCGCTGGACGCGCGAGCGCCTCGATGCCTTCCTCGCTGCGCCCCAGAGCACGGTGCCGGGGACGGCGATGACCTTCCGTGGCCTGCCGGATGCGGCGCAGCGTGAGGCGATCATCGATTATCTCGCTGGCACCCGCCGGCAGTGAGCGCAGCGGATTCGCGGCGTCTCAGGGCGAGGCAGCGCCGCTCTTGAGCCGCGCGGCGAGGGTGCGCCGCCGGTAGAGAATCACGGCGAGGCGCCCGAGGACCGTGCGCCCGAGCACCAGCGTGCGCACGGGCTCGAGCGTGCACTGGTACTCGCTCTTGTAGTCGTACGCGCCGAGCAGCAGGTCGAGGCGGCGCTGCCCCGTGTCGCACGCCCACATCAGCAGCCGATCGGTGAGCAGGCGCCCGAAGCTGTACTTGGCGTACTCGGCATCGAAGGAGGCGATGTAGCTGTAGATGCGGCCCTCGCGCACGAAGGCGAGGTCGCAGGCGGCGATGCGCTCGTCGTTGCGTACGACGGAGAGGTGCAGCTCGCCGCGGCGCGCCGCCTCGCTCACGGCGCGCTTGAGAAAGGCGACGCCCGCGGGCGCATCGATCATGCTCGTGAGGCCGCGCTCGGCGAGCCAGGGCCGCTTCTGCGCGACGAGCACATCGATCAGGCCGTCGAGATCGCCCGCCGACTCGATGAGCTCCACCCGAAAGCCGGCGCTCTGCATGCGCCGCGCCTTGTAGCGCACGCGCTCGCGCATCTTGGTCGACTGCGATTCGTACCAGGCATCGCCGCTCGGCCACGCGATCGGCACACCGCCCGCATCCTCGAGCGTCTCGATCCACGGCTGCAGCGCGTCGAGCGTTGCGGCGATGTGCGCATCGGCACGCACGTGCCGCAGGCGGGCCACATCGAAGCCGCCGCGCCGCTGGATCGAGCGCCACAGCAGCCCGAGCGCCTCGTGGCGCGCGACGCCCGGCGCGACCAGCGCGTCGCAATAGTCCGAGACGCGCGCGGCGAGCCACTCGAGAATCTTGAGGCCCTTGAAGCGCTGCACGGCGAGCGGCAGCGCCGCGATCAGCCGCTCACGCTGCCACAGGGTGGCGATGCGCAGCTGCCAGCCCTCGGCGCGGCCGATCGTGTGCGCCCAGGCGCTCAGCCAGCCGAACTCCTGGAACGGGTGCAGGCCGGGCGCGGCATCGAGCGCACGCCAGGCGTCTTCGAGCGCATCGAAGGCCTCGAGGCTCTCGAGGATGCGCACCTCGCCGGCGGCGGGGCTGCTGCTGCGACTCATGCGCTCGCTCCGGCGGGCGGTGGCGGTGCGTCCGGATGGCGGGTGCGGTAGCCGAGGAGCCCGCCCACGGTAAACACCGCGAGAAAGACGAGCGCCGGGACGACCGGCCGCAAGCCGTGGCTCGCGATCAGCGCGGCGAGCGCACTCGCGAGCGCGACGTTGAGCGCGAGCGCGACTAACAGCCGGCGCAGCGCGGCCGTCCCCAGCGGTGAGCGCAGCGAGATGAGACACAGCGCATCGATGAGGGCAAAGGCGATCGATCCGGCCACCACGGCACCCCCGACCCCGTACAGTGGCACGAGAGCGAGGTTCAGCGCGACGCTCGCGAGCGCGCCCGCCGCGACGTAGACGGCATTCACGGTCTGCCGGTCCGCCGACAGCATCACGCGCCCGAAGGCCACCTCGACGGCTTGCAGAAGCGCGAACACGGCCATCGACTGGATCACCGGCTCGGCGCCCGCGAAGCGCGCCCCGAGCACCGGAACGAGCAGTGCCGGCGCGACGTAGTAAAGACCCCAGGCGACCAGGCCGCCGCCGAGCAGCATCCACCACAGCAGATCGAGCGCGCTGCGGCGAAATGCCGCGGCATCGCTTGCGAAGAGCTGGCTGAGGCGCGGGTAGGAGGCGACCCCCAGGAAGCTCAAGGGCATGAGGGCGACCTCGATGAGCCTCAGGCCGGTCGCGAAGATGCCGGCCGCCGCCTCACTTGCGCGTAGCGTGAGCACGATGACGCCGATGCGGGCGAAGAGCTGCGCGGCGATCTCGAGCAGCGCGAACGACCAGAGCACGCTCAGGATCTCACGCGTCGTCGCGAGATTCAGCACGAGGCGCAGGCCGGGTGCAAAGCGCGCCCGCGCCTTGAGGGCGAGCGCGAGCCAGACGAGCGCTGCGAGCGGATAGCCGATGAGCGCGCGGTGCAGCGGCACATGCGCGACGAGGATCAGGGTGCCCGTCACGCCGAAGGCGATCGCGCGCGCACCGAGCTCGGAGAGTGCAGGCCAGAGCATGCGCTGCGCGGCCATGGCGGGAATGAAGAGCGTCGCGACCAGGGCCGCGGTGAGCTGATAGATGCTCAAGGCGGCGATCGTGGCGAGGAGCTCGGGCGGTGGATGGGTCGCAAGGACATAGCCTGCGAGCGCGAGCAGCGCCGCGGCCTGCATCAGGAGCTGGGTGCCGAGCAGGCCGCCGAGGAATGCGGCGCGCGCCGGGCCGTCGAGCCGTGCGTACTGGCGCAGGCCGTATTCTTCGACGCCCAGGCAGCCGATGACGTAGCCGAAGGTCGCGACGGCAAAACCGTAGGAATAGCCGCCGACACCTGCCGGGCCGAACTCGCGCGAGATCAGCACGAACAGCAGCAGGTTGAGGACGTCGCCGGTGAGACGCCCGCCCGTGAGCCACAGCGCGTTGCGGGCGCGGCTCATGCGGGTGTCGGCGAGGAGGCGGCGCCGTAGGCGGCGAGCAGCTCGAGGTAGCGCGCGAGCGGCACGGCGTAAAACGCCTCGACATAGCGGCAGCCGGGGTCGAGAAGCGCGCTCGATCGATAAGCATTCAACCCGAGCGCGGTGTGCAGATAGTCGGCCTCGGCGAGCTGGCTTTGGTAATGCGAGAGCGCGCGCCGCTTGGCCTCGACGGTCGCATCGATGCGCACCAGGCAGTTGGGGAAGAGCGGCGTCCACACCTCGTAGCCGAGGCAGCGAAAGTCGAGCGAGGTGCCGTGCACGGCCGCCGCCAGCAGGGCGCTCACCGCACGGTGATCCGGGTGCTCCTCGAGAAAAAACGGCAGATAAACGATCTCGGGGCGCACCGCCTCGAGCAGCTCGCGCAGCGCCGCTACGAGCGGCGCCGAGCGGCCGAGTGCGCCGTCCGGAGCGTCGAGGAATCGGGGCGGTGCGATGCCGAGCTCGGCGAGCGCGCGCGTCGCCTCCGCCTTGCGCGTCGCGACCCGCTGCGCGGCATCGCCGGGCTGTGCAGGGCCGCCCGCGCCGCGGCCATCGGTGAGGAACGCGACGCAGACCTGGCCGCCCGCTGCGAGGTGACGCGCGAGGGTGCCCCCGCAGCCGATGACCTCATCATCCATGTGCGGGGCGAGCACCAGCACCCGCTCCGCACCCGGCTGCCACTCGAGCGCCGAGCGGTTGAAGATCTTGCTCACGCGGAGCAATCCCTGCGCCCGCAGGTACGGCCGCGCGGTGCGCGCGAGCCCACGCAGCAAGAGGGCGGTGAGGCGCCTCACGCCGGCCTCGGCACGAGACCCTTAAAGATCTCGAGGTAGCGGGCGGCCTCGGCATCGAGCGAGTAGCGCTCGCGCACGGTTTCGGCCGCGGCCCGTCCGAGCTCGGCGCGCAGCGCCGGATCGCCGAGAAGCTCGCGCACCGCCTCGCGGAAGGCGGCGGGGTCCTGGGGAGGAACCAGCAGGGCGAAGCGGGCTACCGGCTCGAGCTCGGCGGCGATCCCGACGCGAGTGCTCGCGAGCGGCAGTCCCGCGGTCATCGCCTCGAGGAGCGAGAGGCTGAAGCCCTCATAGTCGCTCGGGAATACGAAGAGGTCGCTCGCCTTGAGATAGTCGGCGACGTTGCCGACGCTGCCCGTGAGCGTGACCCGAGCCTCGAGCCCATGCGCCGCGATGAAGCGCACGAGCTCGCTCTCGCAGTCGTCGAACGAGCCACGGCCCGTGCCCAGGAGAATGAGATGGGCGGCGGGGAAGGCGGGCGCGAGATCGCGCCACACCTCAATCAGCATCATGAGCCCCTTGGTGCGCGCGAGCCGCCCGCTGTAGATGAGCAGCAGCGCCTCGGCGGGCAGGCCGAGCGCGGCGCGCAGCGCCCGCTTGCGCTCGGGCGACACGCCGGCATAGCGCGCCGTGTCGATGCCGTTCGGCACCGACTCGATGCGCGCGGGGGCGATGCCGAGCGACTCGAGTCCGCGGCGGATCTCGCTCGAGATGGCGACGAAGCGATCGATGCGGCGCACGGCGAGGCGACGGAGCGCGGCGAGGAGGCGGATGGGAAGCGATCGTTCACCGAGGCGCATGCGGCGGCGGCTGGCGCCGCCGATGGGCTCCTTGAGCTCCTGCGGGGACTCGGGGCGCACCACGCAGGGCTTGCCCGTCACGAATCCGGCGAGCACCGGCACCAGGGGCATGAAATTGATGCCGGACACGAGCACCACGTCATAGCGGCCACGCTCGGCGATGAGTCGCCACAGGAGCTTCATGAGCAGCAGCGCGAGGCGCGGCGCAGCGCGGAAGCCGACCCCCTTGATGGCACCGTGCGGGCTGAAGCGGCGGACGGGCACCTCACCGAGCCGCTCGGCGGCCGGCACCTCGGGCCGCTCGCGCCGGGTGAGCACCTCGACCTCGGCGCCGGCCCTGCGCAATGCGCCGGCGAGCGCGAGCAGATGGTCTTCCTGGCCGCCGGGCGTCGGCGGGAAGCTCGGTGTCAATACGCAAACCCGTATGGCACGTTGCTCCGTATGCCCTTCCACCGCGGCGGATTTTAGCCGCCAGGCACGCCGCCGGGGTGACTTTTCGCGGCCGCCGCGCGCCGCGGGCTCGTTGTGTCACGACGCCGGACGAGTTTAGTCAAATGTCATCCGGTGGTTCGACGGGCCGGTCCACTATAATCGAGTGCTCGAAGCGCCTCGCGGGTTTGCGGCGGCCAGGAGAGAGCATGTCCCAAGCGTCCCCATTCACACCCAAAGGCCCGGCTCCGGTCGCCGACCTCGGCGCGCGCGCCGCGCTCGTACCGGCGCGCCTCTCCGCCCGGCTGGAGCCGTTCGATTCCTACTGGCAGGCGCCCGAGGACGTCGATCGGGGCTATCAGTCCTTCAAGGCCTACTATCGCGCGAATTACTTGAAGCACATCCCCGCGGACCGGGAGGCGCGCATTCTGGTGGTGAGCTGTGGCCCGGGATACCTCGTCGATCTGCTGGTGGAATCCGGCTACCGCCATGCGCTCGGCATCGACTCCGATGCGGCCAAGGTCGCGCACGCCTTGAAGCGCTCGCTCCCCTGCGAGACGGCGCAGGTCTTCCCGCATCTCGCGGCGCACCAAAATGCCGAGTACGACTGCATCATCCCGGAGCAGGAGCTCAATCATCTCACGCTCGAGGAGACGATCGCGTTCCTCAAGCTCTGCCGGGGCGCGCTCAAGCCCGGCGGCACGATCATCGTGTATGCGATGAACGGCGCCAATCCGCTCGTCGGCTCGGAGAATATCGCCCACAACATCGATCACTTCTACAATGTCACCGAGCACAGTCTGAAGCAGCTGCTCGAGCTCGGCGGTTTCGAGTCGATCCACCCCTTCGCGCTCAGGCTGTACGTGTTCTGGAAGAATCCGCTCAACTACGTCGGCCTCACGGTGACCGGGCTGCTCGAAGCGGCGATGCGGATCGTGTTCATCCTGTACGGCAAGAAGGTGCGCATCGTGTCGAAGAAGATCGCGGCGGTCGCGCGGCGCCCCGCAGGCTGAGAGGACATGCGGGCGCCGTTGCCGAATACCTACTGGGTGATTCCCGGCCGCTTCCTCGCCGGCGAGCATCCGTGCGCGTCGGCCGCGGACGCGCCGGCACGGCTGCGGCTGCTCAGCGCCGCGGGCATCGATTACTTCTACGACCTCACCCACCCGCACGAGATGCCGGACTACCGCGCCTGGTTGCCGGCGCAGGCGAAGTACACGCGCACCTCGATCGGCGACATGGAGGTGCCGGAG
>DATGIA010000042.1:0-10887 GCA_035307465.1 Steroidobacteraceae bacterium | reverse complement strand
AGCGAGAGCGACGGCCTCGTCGAGCTCGACCCCGAGCCCCGGCGTCGTCGGGGGGATCACGTAGCCATCCTCCCATTGAATGGGCTTCTTGAGGATCTTAGCGTGAAAGCCGTCCCAGCGCTGGATGCTCTCGAGAATGAGGAAGTTCGGGCTGCAGGTCGCGATTTGAATGTTGGCGGCACCGACGACGGGGCCACAGTACAGGTGCGGGGCGATCTGCGCGTAGTGCACCTCGGCGAGCGCGGCGACCTTCTTCGCCTCGAGGAGGCCGCCGACGCGTCCGAGATTCATCTGCAGGATGTGCGCGGCCCCGCTCGCGAGTACGCGCGCGAATTCATACTTGGTCGTGAGGCGCTCACCGGTGGCGATGGGGATCGAGGTGCCCCGGGCCACCAGCGCCATCTGCTCCGGCATCTCCGGTGGAACCGGCTCCTCGAACCACAGCGGATCGTACTTCTCGAGCCGCTTCGCGAGCCGCAATGCGCCCGAGGTGCTGAACTGGCCATGCGTGCCCAGCAGCAAGTCGGCACGATCACCGACCGCCTCGCGCACCAGCCGCACCAGCCGCTCGCTGAGCTCGAGCTGTGCGAGCGTCGGCTGCCGTGGATCGAAAACCGAGAAGCCGCCCGTCGGATCGAATTTGAGGCCGGTGAAACCCTGGGCGACATACTCGGCGGCGCGCTGCGCCGATCGCTCGGCATCGGCGTAAAACGCATCCGTCTCGCCCCGGGAGGGATCGGGATAAAGATAGGTGTAGGTGCGAAGCCGCTCGTGCACTTTCCCGCCGAGCAGGTTGTAGACCGGTTGCCCGACCGCCTTGCCGATGATGTCCCAGCAGGCCATCTCCAGGCCGCTCAGGACGCTGACGAGCGTGAGATCCGGGCGCAGGCTGAAACCCGAGCCGTAGGCCTCGCGCCACAGCGCCTCGATCTGGAAGGGATCGCGCTCGGCGAAGCGGCGCGCGAACAGATCCTCGATCATGGCCGCGATCGCCTGCGGGCCGAACGTGGCCGCATACACCTCGCCCACGCCCTCGATCCCGCAGGCGGTCCTGAGCTTGAGAAACACGAAGTAGCGGCCGCCGAAGCCGGGCGGCGGATTGCCGACGACGAACACCTTGCAACTCTCGAGTCTCATCAGCGTCCCTCTTCTTGTGTGTAGCGATCCGTGCGATCTCACGCGGCGAGGATCAAATCGGCCGCCTTCTGCGCCACCATGAGCGTCGGTGCGTTGGTGTTCGCGGAGGTGACCGTTGGAAAGACCGAGGCGTCGGCGATGCGCAGCCGCTCGATGCCGTGCACGCGCAGCGAGGCATCGACGACCGAGTCGTGCATGTTGCCCATGCGACAGGTGCCCACCGGATGATAGACCGTCGCCGCACGCGCACGGAAGTCGGCGAGGAGTCCGGCGTCATCGAGCGCGAGCAGATCGGGCGCGAGCGGTGCGCGAATCAGGCTGCGAAAGGCCCGGGTGCGGGCCAGAGCCTGCAACAAGCGGCCTCCCTCGACGGCATCGCGACAGTCCTGCTCCGTCGCGAGGTAATTGGGCGCAATGGCCGGCGGCGTACGGAAGTCGGGACTCGCCAGGTCGATGCGGCCCTCGCTCGTGGGACGCGTCGGCTGATGGCAGAGATAAAAGCCCGGAAACGGATCGACGCGGATCCGGGTGCGCGTCGCATCGCCCGCCCCATAGGTGACCGGATTGAAGTAGAGCTGCAGGTTGGGCCGTGCCGCGCCCGGATTCGAGCGCACGAAGCCGCCGAACTGATTGACGCTGAGCGCGAGCGGCCCGCGCCGTCCCAGCACGTAGCGCAGGCCCGAGCGCAGCTGTGCGAGCGCCGAATGCAGCTCCTCGTTGAGCGTCGGCACCGCGGACTTGAACGAATACACGATCGCGAGATGATCTTGCAGATGGGCGCCAACGGCGGCGTTGTCGAGCACGATCTCGATGCCCTTGTCCGCAAGCAGGGTGCCGGGGCCGATCCCTGAAAGCTGCAGGAGCTGCGGCGTGTTGACCGCCCCGGCGCACAGAATCACCTCGGCTCGAGGGCGCACCGTGTGAGTCTCGGTGCCGCGCACGTACTCGACGGCGACGACCCGGCGGCCCGCAAAGCGCAACCGCTTGACCCAGGCCTGCGTCTCGAGCTTCACCTGTGCGCGCTTCAGGGCGGGGCGCAGGAACGCATCGGCGGCGGACCAGCGCCGGCCCTGGCGGATCGTGACCTCGTAGCAACCGAGTCCTTCCGGGTGCGGCCCGTTGAAGTCGTCGGTCGTCGGCAGTCCGAGCTCCGCCGCCGCGGCGAGCCATTGGGCGCGCATCGGGTGCAGGTACGGAGTCACGTCCTTGATATCGAGCGGCCCCTCGCCCCGGACGCGGCCGTCGGCGCCGATGTGTCGCTCGGAGCGCTCGAAGTAGGGACGCACATCATCCCATCCCCAGCCGACGTTGCCGAGCGCGCGCCAGTCCTCGAAATCGCCCGGCATGCCGCGACAATAGACGAGCGCGTTGATCGAGCTCGAGCCGCCGACCACGCGGCCGCGCGGCCAGTACATGCCGCGTCCGTTGAGTCCGGCGCTCGGCAGGGCCTGGTACTTCCAGTTCACCCTCGCATCGGCAAAGGTGCGCCCATAGCCGATCGGGACCTTGATCCAGAAGCGCGCATCGCTCCCACCGGCCTCGAGCACCAGCACACGATGGCGGCCGGTGGCAGAGAGGCGATCGGCGAGCACGCAGCCGGCCGTCCCGGCTCCGACGATGATGAAATCGAAGTCCTCCACCGCGCCTGAGCTTAATACGATCTGCTGCGCCCGCTATGCCATTTGGCGATTCGCCCATGTCATTTTTCGAGGCGCTCGGACCTCACCCGTCGCAAACCCAGCTCGATTCAGGTAGGGTGCTCTCGGGAGTTTTCGACAGGTGCGTCCGAATGTGAGCAGTGCCGCAATCGACATCACGCGGGCGAGCAGCCCCTCGCACATCCTGCGCTGGTACGTATTGATCCTCACGTGCCTCATCTACGCGATCAACATCGCCGATCGTTATGTCGTCTCGACGGTGCTCGAGCCCATCCGTCTCGATCTGAAGCTCACCGATGCGGGAGTCGCCGGGCTCACGGGTTGGCCGCTTGCCTTGTTCTACGTCACCTTCGGTATCCCGATCTCCTGGCTCGCCGACCGGGTCAATCGGCGCAACATTCTCGCAGCCGCCCTCATTATCTGGTCGGGATTCACGCTGTGCTGCGGCCTGTCGCGCACCTACTGGCAGTTCCTCCTGGGGCGTATCGGCGTCGGTGTCGGGGAGGCGGGCGGCACGCCGCCGTCCACCGCCATCGTCTCCGACTATTTCCCAGCCGCGCGTCGCCCGATGGCCATGACCGTGCTCGCGCTCGGCGCACCGATCGGCGCCTTTCTTGGCTACAACGTCGCGGGCGCCATCGCGAATGTCTATAAATGGCGCGCCGCCTTCATCGCCCTCGGCGTCCCCGGACTGCTGCTCGGGGTAATCGTTTATTTGACGATTCGCGAGCCTGCCCGCGGCCGTCTCGATGCCATCGTCGATGACATCAAGCCGACCTTGCGGGACTCGCTGCGTTTCATGTGGAAGCAAAAGGCGGCCTTTCATGTCGTGATGGGCGGCGGCGTCACGGCGCTGTGGGGCTGGGGGCTCGTGTACTGGACGACAGTCTTCCTGCAGAGAACCTATGGACTCGACGTCGGTCAGGCCGCCGCGCTCACGGGTAACGTGCACCTGGTTGGAGGCTCCATCGCGACAGTGGGCACCGCCTGCCTGCTATCGCGTCCGTGGATGGCCGACCCGCGCCGGGTGGTGTGGTTGCTTGCGGGTGCCATTGCGCTCGCGACGCTCCCCTCGATCATCGCCTACTGGACGCACTCACTCACGGTCGCGCAGATCATGTTCTGGCTGTATATCCCGTTCATCTATTTCTACATCGGTCCGCTGTTCGGCCTGCTCAATAATCTCTCGCCCTGCCACATGCGCAACATGTTTATCGCGATCTCCCTGCTCGTGGCCAATGTCGGCAATCTGATCGTCGCGACCCAGGGCGTCGGTTGGCTCTCGAACTATTTCGCTCACGCCCAGGGGCATGCCAACGATGCCGCCTCGGTGCGTGCCGCGCTCCTCGTGCTCGCGCCGACCGGATTCTGGGCGGCGTGGCATCTGTGGCGAGCCTCGCGCACCATCGTTGCCGATCAGGAGCGCGCGATCGGCTATACGAAGTCCTGGTCTCCATAGGAGCCTCGCCCGCGATGGCCAAGACAAGCATCGACCGGCGCTGGCTTCCGTTGAATGCGCTGCGCGCCTTCGAGGGTGTCGCCAAGCATTCGAGCTTCACCGCGGCGGCGAATGCGCTCCTCATCTCGCAGAGCGCGCTGTCACGTCACGTCATCGCGCTCGAGAAGCTCATCGGCGTGCAGCTCTTCGAGCGCCGTCCCCACTCCCTCGTGCTCACCAAGGCCGGCCAGCATTTGCTGCCTGCGGTGATGAAGTCCTTCGACCGCCTGGAGTACGCGCTCGAGGACATCCGCAATGATGCCGCCGCCTCCATGCGCACGCTGCGCGTGCAGATGCCGCCCACCTTCGCCGCCCACCTCGCGGTGCCGATCCTGCGTGATTTCAAGGCCACGGCCGAGGATGTCGAGATCGACCTCGTGACGCCCTATGGAGTGGGTCCGGCCCCGACGGACGTCGATGTGGCGGTGGTCTACTCCAAGCCCACCGTCACCGATCTCGTCAAGGACCTGCTCTGGCCGGTACGCCAGAACATCGTCTGTCACCCCGAGCTCGCCGCGCGCCACGCCGGCAAGAGCCTCGCGCAATTCATCGAGTCGAACGAGCTCGTGCACGTGCGCCTCACGGAGCAGCCGCGGCACCACTTCTGGTCGCAGTTCGTGCGCCAGGCGGGACTTCGGGGCGTGAACGTCGAGCGCGGCCTCGTGTTCGATACGGCGCTCCTCGCCGTGCAGTACGCATTGAGCGGCGAGGGGATTGCGCTCCTCGACGGCTACCTATTCGCCGATTATTTGCGCGACGGACGGCTGGTGAAGCCGTTCGAGGACACGCTCGATGACGGCTACGGCTATTACCTCATCACCGCGCCGGAGGCGTTGAGCGATACCGCGATCGCCCTGTTTCGCTCCTGGCTGATCGAGCGCTTCGGGCACTCGAGCGGCGCGGCGAGTGCGAGCGGCACGGGCAACGCGCTGCAGCTCGTCGTGTCGAACGAGTGATCTGACGGGCCCGCCCGGCGCAGGGGGACGGGACGCCCCCAAGGGTCGCGGCGCCCGGCCGCAGCGCCGATCTCTTCGCTATAATCTGCGTCGAGCTTCATCGGCGGAGGGCGCAGCGTGAGCACACCGGAAGTCAAGACCGAAGCGTACAACGGGCTCGTCGAGGTCACTGCGAGTTTGCCGGCGGAAGCGTATTACGATCCGCAGCAGCATGAGCTCGAGCTGCAGCGCATCTGGTATCGCAACTGGATCTACGTGTGCCGCTCGAGCGAGCTGGCCAAGGCGCGCGCCTTTCGTACCTTTGAGCTGGGGCGCCAGAGCGTGCTGCTGGTGCGTGACGATCAAGGCGTGCTGCAGGCCTTCCACAACACCTGCCGGCATCGAGGCGCCGCGCTTTGCCGCGAGCACGAAGGAAGGCTGCGCACGGGAGCCATCGTCTGCCCGTATCACGCCTGGATCTATGACCTGCAGGGGAATCTGCTGCGGACCAGCTCGAAGTGCACACCGAGCGGCTTCGACGTCGCCGATTACCCGCTCTATCGCGTCTCGGTGCGTGAGTGGTCCGGGTTCGTCTTCATCGCGTTCACCGACCGCCCGCCGCCGTTCGAGCGGCTGTTCGACCTGCCCTTGAATCGCCTCGATGCCTGGAACATGGGCGCGCTCGCGGTCGGACATGTGCTCACGAAGGACATGCAGTGCAACTGGAAGATCTTCTGGGAGAACTACAACGAGTGCCTGCACTGCCCCGGCGTGCACCCGCAGCTCTCGAGCCTCGTGCCCATCTACGGCCGCGGTCTTCTCGAGGAGCGCGATGATCCAAACTGGAGCGAGCACGCCGCGGACCCCGATCCCAAATACAAAGGGGGCCTGCGCGCCGGCGCGGCGTCCTGGTCGCTCAACGGCGATCTGACGGGTGTCGCTTTCCCGAACCTGAGCGAAGAGGACCGCAAGCTTGCCCACCTCTACATGACGGGACTGCCCTCGGTGTTCATCGTCGGCCACGTGGATTACGTGCGCGTGGTGCGCCTGCGGCCGCTCGGGCCCGAGCGCACGGAGCTGCGCGTCGAGTACCTCTTCTCGCCGGAGACGCTGGCGCGGCCCGGCCTCGATCTGTCGAACGTCATCCAGTTCACCAACACCGTGATGACCGAGGATGCCGAGGTGTGCGAGCTCAATCAGCGCGGACTGCACGCACTTCCGCACGCGGGCGGCGTGCTGATGCCCGAAGAGTACGTGGTTCGGCAGCTTCACGAGTGGGTCCGGTCCGAGCTCGCGCGCCCCTAGGAGCGAGGAGCACGCCGTTCGAGCATTTCACGTGAGCCGCGCAGTCTCGAGGCGTGCCCTCGTGATCGGCGCCTCGTTCGCGCTCATCGCCTGCGGCCGCGGCTCCGGATCGCACCCGCCCGAGCAGGTTCTCAACCTTTACAACTGGGCGGACTACATCGGCTATCACACGATCGCCGAGTTCGAGCAGGCCACCCACATCAAGGTGGTCACCCAGTTCTACGACTCGAACGAGACGCTCGAGGCCACCTTGATGGCCGGCCACTCCGGCTTTGATCTGGTGACCACGACCACCGGGTTCTACGCGCATCAGATCCGTGCGGGCGCCTATCGTCCGCTCGATCGGGCCAAGCTTCCGCACTGGAGCAATCTCGACCCCGAGGTGCTCGCGCTGCAGGCTCGGGCGGATCCCGGCAACCGCTATGCCGTGCCCTATCTGCATGCAATGAACGGCATCGCCTACAACGTCGATCTCATCAAGGCCCGCATGCCCGATGCCCCGCTCGACAGCTCGGCGATGCTGTTCGACCCGAAGGTCGTGGCGCGCTTCGCCGATTGCGGCGTGACTTTCCTCGACTCCGCGATCGATACCTTTCAGCTCGCGCTCGCCTACTTGCATCGCGATCCGAACTCCGAGCGCCCCGAGGATCTCGCGGCCGCCGAGGCGCTGGTGCGCTCGGTACGTCCGTTCATTCGCACCTTCGACTCGAACGACTACTGGCACCAGCTCGCGGCGAAGGACACCTGCATCGCCATGGCGTGGACGAGCGACTACGAGGTGGCGCAACGGCGTGCGGATGAGGATCGCACGGGCGCGCATCTCGCGCTGATCCTGCCCAAGGAAGGCTCGAACATCACCTACAATGCCTTTCTCATCCCCGCATCCGCGCCGCATCCCGATGCCGCGCACGCCTTTCTGGATTTTCTGCTGCAACCCAAGGTCATCGCCGAGATCAGCAACGATCTGTCCTACGGCAACGACAATCTCGCCGCTCGACCTTATGTCAACCGAAGGCTTCTCGAGGACCCGGCGGTTTACCCGCCGCCCGAGGTGCGCGCCCGCCTGTACCTGCCGTCCGAATTCAGTCCCGAGTACGACCGCCTGCGCACCCGCGCCTGGACGCGCATCAAAACAGGGCAGTGAGCCCTCCGCGCCGACCGACGCGCCCGAGGCCCGGCCGGCCGCGGGCGAATTTCTTTACTCAATCTGCGACCGAGCGCAAAGGGCGTCTCGTTTCCGGCTGATAGGGTGTGCGTGTGTTCAAGGACCCGGTGCGCGTGCATCGCCACCCACTAGAGGAGCGTCACATGCTCGAGACCGTCGCCCGCTGGGGGCACAACGTGCTGCTCGTGGCCATGGGTATCCTGACCCTCGACATTTTTCTGCTGCGCTGAGCCGCGAGCCCCGAGCCTGTCCCGCCGCGCCGCGCGGTGCAACGCCGCGCGCGCTCAACCTTGCGAGGAGGAGGCAGGGCGTGCCGCCGGCCCCAGCCTCTGCGCCTTCCACAGCAGCCAGCCGTTGTAGCTGACGTAGTAGCCGACGAGCACGAAGAGCAGCGCGAGGTTCACCGGGTTCTCGAGCGAGTCCGCGAGCTGCGCATTGCGGCTCATCCCCGAGCTCGCCGCCGCGCCGGAGGACCCGAGGTGCGCAAGCCGAGCACCGAGCCTCACCACCAGAAGCGCGCTCACCGCCATGCCCGCATAGGCATGCGGGACGTAATAGACCCGGCCTTCCGACTGCTCGAGACGCGTGTGCGCGCCCGCCCAGCCCCCGAGCGCGGTGCCCGCGGCGAGCGTGCCCAGGGCGATCAAGCTCAGCCGGGCGGAGGAGAAGGCCATCGGCGCGAGCAATACGCCTACGACCAGGAGCAGAGCCATACGCACGCCCAGGCGCACCGGCTTCACGAGCTGGCGGCCGAATTGCCGGCGCAACCGCAGGTACAGGATGAACAGCACGAGAGTCGCCGCAAGCCAGGGAGCAAATTGCAGGTCGTTGCCGTTCATATTCGCCATACTACGGGAGCATGAGCGCTGCGCAACTCGAGTCCTCGACGCACCTCCGGCGCGGGGTCGGCGCCTGGGCCGCGATCGCCGTCAACGTCACCAACATGATCGGCGCCGGGGTATTCCTCAAGAGCCGCGTCATGACCTGCAACGTCGGCAGTGCGCAGGCGGTGATGTGGGTATGGGTGGCCGCCGGGCTGCTGTCGCTCGCAGGCACCTTTTGCTACTCCGAGGTCGCGGTGCTCATGCCCGAGGCGGGCGGTGATTACGTGTATCTGCGGCGTGCGTACGGCCGCTTGCCCGCGTTCCTTTTCGGCTGGATGTCCTTTCTCATCTTTCGCACGGGCGCCCAGGCCGCGCTCGCGGTCGGCTTTGCGATCTTCATGAACGTGGCGCTCGCGGGCGCGCTCGAGCACTGGCACCTCACACTGGGCGCTGTCCATGTCTCGGGCCTCACGCTCGCCGCGCTCGGATGCCTGTGGGTGGTTGCGCTCATCAACTGCGCTTCCGTCAGCACCGGCGGGCGCACCGCGCTCATTGCGACCAGCGCAAAGCTTGCGCTCGTCGTCGCGGTCGGGGTCGGCGCGTTCCTGTTCGCACCGGGAACGTTCGCGCACTTTCGCGAATCGGGACTTGCGGGCACGTGCGAGGGCGTCGCAGCCACCGCCCGCGGCGGCCTCGCCGGGGTCGGCGCCGCGATGCTCGGTGCGCTCTGGGCCTACGATGGATGGAACAACGTCGCGCCCCTCGCCGGCGAGATTCGCGATCCGCAGCGCAACCTGCCGCGAGCCTTCGTCGGCGGCACCCTGGTGGTCATGCTCCTGTACCTGTTCGTGAACGCCGCTTACTTCTATGCGCTCACTCCGCGTGAGGTCGCGAGCGTGCCCCTGAGCTCCTCGGTGGCGACCGTGGTGCTCGAGCGCTTCCTCGGCCCGGTGGCGATTGCGCTGACCGCGGTGGCGATGATGATCTCCTCGTTTGGCTCCGTGCATGCGAGCGTGCTGTCGAACTCGCGCATTCCCTATGCGATGGCCCGAGACGGGCTCTTCTTCGGCGCGCTCGCGCGCCTCTCGCCGCGCACGCACGTGCCGGTGCGGGCGGTTCTCGCGCAAGGGGTGTGGGGCAGCGTCCTTGCGGTCTCGGGCACCTATGACACCTTGACCGACTCGGTGATCTTCGCCTCGTGGCTCTTCTATGGCCTCACCGCGGGGGCGCTCTTCGTGTTCAGACGCCGCATGCCCGATGCACCGCGACCCTTCCGGGCGCCGGGCTACCCCGTGATCCCCGCGCTGTTTCTCGTGACGACCGTTGCACTCATCGTCAACACCTTCGTCGCGACCCCACGTCAAGCGCTCACCGGCGTGGCTCTCCTGGTGCTCGCGCTGCCGTTCTATGCGCTCTGGTCGCGCGGCACGCGCGCCACCGGACCGCTCGATTCGAGCTCCCCCCGCCGGTGATCGCCCGCCCTCGCAATGAACGGCGCAGGTGCAGTCATCGCGCTGCAGCGGTAGGAGCGGCCCTACGGGGGTTCAGGCCGCGCCCCGACTGACGCAACGCGGCACCGTTCGCTAAGGTCGCACCGACCCATGGAGAGCGCCAGCGGGGCGCTCAAACCGGAGACAATAACGATGTCCGTTAGCACCATTCTCTTGATCGTACTGGTCCTGCTGCTGATCGGTGCTTTGCCCACGTGGCCCTACAGCGCCGGTTGGGGTTATTACCCGAGCGGTGGACTCGGCCTCGTTCTGATCGTGATCCTCGTGCTGGTGGTTGCCGGTCGTATCTAGGGCGGCTCTCGATCACGGCGGCCGCGCTCAGGGCGGCGGACACGCGGCGCTCAGCGCGAGATCGAGCGAGCGCCGCTCGTCCCAGATGACGAACACGCCGCTCGCCACCACGACGCTGGCGCCCAGGATGAGAGGAAGCGTGGGCGCAGCCGACCAGAACAGCCAGTCGATGGCGAACGCCCACAGAATTGCGGTGTACTCGAACGGGGCCACCACGGCCGGCGGGGCGCGCCGGAACGCGTCCGTGAGCCACATCTGGCCGAGAGCGCCCGTCACTCCGATGGCGGCCAGCCACACCCAATCGCCGCTCGCAATCGCCTGCCAGTCGCCCGCGGCGAGCGCCCCCGAGCCCGTGCTCACCGCGACGAGGTACCACACCACCATGGAGAGGTTGGAGTTGCTGCGCCCGAGCCAGCGCACCGTGAGGGCGTTGACCGAATAGCACAGGGTCGCGACGGCGGCAGCGCCCGCCGCGACGAGCGACACGGTGCCCCGGCCCCACGGCTGCAGGATCAACACGACGCCCCCGAGCCCGAGCGTGATGGCGAGCCAGCGGCGCGGCG
>DATGIA010000041.1:0-30589 GCA_035307465.1 Steroidobacteraceae bacterium | reverse complement strand
TGGTATCGGCGGAGGCCTACCTCCAGCAGGCGCTGCGGATGTCGCGCGCCGGCGATGCAATCAAGCCGTCGGCGGAGACGGCGGATATCCTTCTGCAGTACGCCCAATTCAATTTGACCGGCAAGAGCGACCCGCAGCGCGCGACCCTGCTGTTCAATCAGGCGTTGAGCATCTATCGAGACACCCTCGGGAACGAGCACCTGTCGGTCGCCGAGACATTGAGCGGGCTCGCCTCTGCCGCCATCTGGGCCGACGATTTTGAGCACGCCGAGAGCTACCAGCGACAAGCGATCGAGATCTTCCAAACGACCGTGAACCGCAACTATCCGGACTACGCGGTTGCACTCGCCAATCTGGGGTACGTGCTCACGGAGCGGGAGAAATTCAAGGAAGCCGAGCAACTCCTCACCGAATCGCTGCAAATCGAGCGAACGGTATTCGGCGAGGAGAGCGATCGGATTGCCCTGATAGAGTCACACCTCAGTGTCCTCTACGAGCGTGAAGGCGACACAACGCGGGCGATCGAGGCGGCGCAACGCGCGGTCGACATTTCGACGCGCGCATTGGGCGAAGGTCACTGGCGTACGGGGTACTACCTCAATGTGCTCGCGGACATTCGCATGCACGCCGGCGATCTGGCCGCGGCTGAAGCCACCGCCCGCCGCGCGCGGATCGTGCTGGAACAATCGCTCTCGCCAGAGCACCTGTATGTCGCCTCTGCACACCAGACGCTCGGTGAGACGCTGCTGCGGCGCGGCTCGCTCGGCGCGGCGGAGGAGGAGTTGCGCGCTGCGGTCGCGATCAACAGGAATCTTGCGGGCGCGGACAACTGGCGCACTGCCCGCAGCGAGGCCAGTCTCGGCTGGGTTCTGATCCTCAGCAATCGGGGCGCCGAGGGCGGCCCGATGCTCGAGGCGGCCTGGCAGCACTTGCGCGCCTCGAAAGGCCCGCAGCACCCCGCCGCTCGCGATGCGGGCGTGCGGCTCGCGCAGTATTACCGCACGCATCATCGCGACGCCGATGCGGCGCAGGTTCTCGCGGATTCCGCCAAGCGTTAAGCTTGCGACATGAGCGCAGTGCGAGCGGAACTAAGGGGCATTCCCGGGGTCGCTTCGCAACAATGCGCAATCTGCTCTATAAAGGGAGTCTACATGTCCAAACGATACAAGCTCGGAACGGCTCTGCTTCTGCTCGCGCCGCTCGCATTGGCGCAGATCCTTGTAAGTGCTGCACGAGCCGGCGCCGCCCGCGAGGAAGGACGGCTGCTCACGGCCACCGAAGTGCTCGAAGAGGTACAGGGCATGCCGGATCAGCGCATTCCGGACGCATTGCTCGCGCATGCGTATGGGATCGCCGTGATTCCGGACGTGACCAACCTCGCCTTCATCTTTGGAGGGCGTCACGGCAACGGCGTCATGTCCGTGCGCAGGGACCTGAACGCTCCCTGGAGCAACCCGGTGTGCGTGGCCTTGACGGGTGGTAGTTGGGGTCTGCAGGCGGGTGTGCAGTCCGCCGACATCATCCTGGTATTCACCACCCAGCGCGGTGTCGAGGGTGTGAGTGGCGGCAAGTTCACGTTGGGCGCCGATGCTTCCGTCGCTGCGGGCCCCGTGGGTCGGCAGGGCTCGGTGAGCACGGATCCGACATTCAATGCCGAAATTTACTCGTATGCACGCACCCGGGGACTGTTCGGCGGCATTGCACTTGAGGGCAGCGTGCTCGCCATCGACCGCTCCGCCAATGCCTCTCTTTATCACCAGCAGGGCATCACGGCGACGGACATCATTTCGGGCCGATCATCGCCGCCGCCGGAGGCCGGTCAGCGTTTCCTCGCCCGACTCGCCAGCTCCGCGCATGGAGCGGTGCGGGCGGCGCCCGCTGCGGCTGCTCCCGCCGCGGCGACTGCGCCACCACCCGCACAGTCCGCACCCCCGCCGTCAGCTGCGGATGCACCGCGAACCTACCCGCTCGAAGAGCCCAAATAGGCCACCCTGCGCCAGGTACCCCTGCGTGACCCACCCCGCACACAGGCTCGTCGAGCAGATCACTTCGACATGGCGGAAACGATAGAAACCCCACTGAGCGCTCATGAGGATCTGCATGTTGCGCGCGATTGGCTCGAGGCGCTCGCGAGCGGCTCCTGTGATGAGGCCGCCTTCATCAAGGCGATGCCCGAGCTCGTGCGGCGCTCGCCCGACGCGGGCTGGGACCTGCTCTCGATGCTCGATCAGTACTACCGACTGGGCAAGATTTCCCAGCCGCTTTTCAACTCTCTGAAATCGCTCCTCCAGCACGAGCTGCTGGGACCTGCGCTCGACATCGACATCAGCGTTCCGATTCCACCGCGCGCGCCGACCGTCGCAAGACCGGGGGCGGCTGCCGGTCCGGGCGCTGCACCCGCCGCCGCACCTGCGGCTGCCGAAGCTGCGGCCCCCCGGGTCCCAGCGCCCGTTGAGGCCGCGCCTCCCGCGCGCGTCGCGGTTCCTTCCGCCCCGCCTGCTCCGGCGCCGGTCGCGGTTCCAGTCGTCCCGCCTGCTCCCGCGGCGACCGCGGTCCCAGCCGCCGCGCCGGCACCCCCGCCGGCCGCCGTTGCAGTCACTGCACCCGCTCCCGCACCCGCCGCAGCCCCGGTCCGTGCGCCGGCGCCCGAGCGCCCCGCTGCGGTAGAGCCCTCCAACCCACGCGCGCCACCGCGGGAGCCAAGCCCGGCCTCTGCGAAAGCGCCTGCTCCCGCACCCCGCGCCCCACCCGCAGTACCGGTGCCCGGCCCCAAGGTCGCCTCGCCGGTCGCCCCGCCGGTTCCGCCGCGGGTTGCACCGCCGGCCGCCCCGCCGTCACCGCCCGAGCCCACTCACTCGGCGGACGCAGCCCCGGCACCGACCCGTGTGCCCACGTCGGCCCCCGCGAGGCCCGCCGATCGCACGCCGAAAGAGTCGACGCCCGCGCCGAGCGAACGCGTCCGGGCGACCGAGCCGATCGCCGATCCCAGCATGCGCTCGAGCCCGCCTCTGCGTGTGGTCGCGCTGCTGGCCGCGGAGCAGGCCCGCGCCGCCCAGCCATCCGTCGACGCAATCCCCGCACCGATCCCCTCTTCGCCGGTACCCGAGCGGAGCGCGAGCGATACGAGCGTCCCGCGCGCCCCAAGCGTCGGTCGGCCGCGCCCGGCGGGTGAAGGCGCTGCTCTGCAGGTCAAGGTCGGAGATGTCCTGCGCGGCCGCTACCTGCTGCAAGACATCATCGGTCGAGGCGGCATGGGCACCGTCTTCCAGGCGGTCGATCAGTTCAAGCTCGATTTGCCGAACGCGGACCGCCGCGTGGCCGTGAAAGTGCTGAACCCGAGCGTCTGTGAGCGACCCGAGCTGCTGGCCGGGCTGCGACGGGAATTCCAGAACCTGCAAGCTCTTTCGCACCCGAGCATCGTCCGGGCATACGAGTACGATCGCGACGGCGACCGCGCGTTCTTCACGATGGAATTTCTGAGCGGGCTCTCCGTGAGCCGCGTGCTCGCTGCACGCCGGGAGGTGCCTCTCGAACGTGCGCATGCGCTCTCGATCGTACGGGATGTCGGCGGTGCGTTGGCATATGCCCACAGCCGCGGCGTCGTGCATGGTGACCTCAACCCTGGAAACGTGTTCCTGACCGATGAGGGTGAGGTGCGCGTGCTCGACTTCGCCGGCGCCCGTCTGTCGCCGGCGGAGCCAGGCGTCGCGACGCCACGCTACGCGAGCGGTCAGGTGCTCGAGGGCGAGGCCGCCGACGCGCGTGATGATGTGTACTCCTTTGCCTGCATCCTCTATCTGCTCCTCACGGGCCATCATGCCTACGGGGAGCGCAGCGCCCTCGAGGCGCGTACGCAGCGTGCCCGGCCACGTCGTCCGCGCGGCCTGTCGGCGCAGGCCTGGCTGGCTCTGCGCAGCGCACTCGCCTTCGAGCGGGAGCATCGGCCCGAGGACCTCGGCGAGTGGCTCAAGGCTTTCGATTTTCGCGATGCCGTCAACCATCTCCCGCCGCTGATTGCCCTGCTGCGGGTGCCGCCGGTGAGGCCGCGCAGCTCGGCCTCGACCATTGCGCTGGTCATTTTCCTGCTGGCACTCGGCGCAGGCGTCGGCTCGTTGCTCTCCAACCCCGCGCTGCTGCGCGGTGCGGCCGAGCCCGTCGTGGGAGCTCTGGCCGACCTCGCGCGCCAATCGAGCGACTGGACGAGAGATGCGAAGGCGCGCATCGCGCGATGGGTGAAACCGGAACCGGTCCCGCCACCCCGGGTCGCCGAGAGCGCGCCCTCCCCGCCCGCCTTCGCTCCACCGGCGATGGCCCCTGCCCCGAGTGCACCCACCGAGGCGAGCCCGTCCGCTCCGCCCGCATCGCTTGCGGAGCACACGCCGGCGACACCGCTTGCCGCCCCGCACACCCCGGCGGCACCGAAGCCTCACGCCGTTGCGCAGGCCCCTGCGCGCATCGAATTTGCCGCCTCGACCATCGATGTACCGCCCTCCGAGCCTGCCGCGCTCGTTCTCGTCAGGCGAAGCGGCAGCGCCCATGGAGAATCGAGTTTCTCGTGGTGGACGGAATCGGGCACCGCGAGGCCGGGCGAGGACTTCACTCCCGTAGCGCCCCACGTCGAGCATTTCGCCGATGGGGAGAGCTCGCTGCGGCTCACGATTCCGCTCGCGCCGGGCGCGAGCAGGCGCCAGCCGCGCAGCTTCTATGTCGTCCTGAGCGATCCGGGCGAAGGCGCGGTGCTCGGTGACCGGTCTCTGGCGATGGTCACGCTGCCGCCCCCCGAGACGAACGCGGGGACGCGCTGACTGATCGCGAGACTCAGCCCGACTCGGGCGGCGCGAACACGACCAGCACCTTGAGGTCCCGCTCGATGTCGTGGAACCGATGCTGCACGCTCGCAGCGACAAAGAGAATCTCACCCCCCGTCAGCGCGCGTTCCTCGCCGCCAGCGCTAAAGCGCGCACGGCCCTCGAGCACGACGTAGAGCTCGTCCTCGCGGTGCGGCAGCTGCTGGTCCTCGCTGCCCGCGGGCAACACGTAGAGTCCTGCGCTCATCGAGTTGACGCGCAGGAACTCGAGATAGCGCTGGTCGGCGGGCCGACGCGCCTCGAGCTCCTGCGGTCGAAATAGCTCGAACATCGGATGGTTCATGACCCCGTTCTCCCTCAGACGATCTGCGTCTATGCGACGCATCTGCTACCGTACGCGCAAGAATGCGCCTGAATCTCCTGCTGCGGATCAACATCGCGCTGCTCGCCACGCTCGGCCTCGCCGCTCTCGCCCTGGGCTATGCATGCAAGACGCAGCTGCAGGCCAATGCGCGGCACGACGCGCTTCGCGAAGCGGGACTCATGATGGACAGCGCGCTCGCGAACCGCGCGTATACGGATGAAGAGATCGTGCCTCTGCTCAGTGAAGAGATGAAGACGCGATTCGTTCCTCAGAGCGTTCCCTTCTACGCCGCGACCCAGAACTTCATGAGGCTGCGCGAGCACCATCCGGACTATACCTACAAGGAGGCGACTCTCAACCCCACCAATCCGCGCGATCGCGCGATGGACTGGGAGGCCGACCTCATTCAGCGTTTCAGGAGCGATGCCAGGAGCCAGGAGATCGTCGGCACCCGCGATACGCCGCTCGGCGAATCGCTCTATCTGGCCCGCCCGATACGCGCCGAACGCGCGTGCCTGTCCTGCCACAGTCTTCCCGCGACGGCGCCCGCAACCTTGATCGCCCGCTATGGCAGCAACAACGGTTTCGGCTGGCAGGCGCACGAGGTCATCGGCGCGCAGATCGTCTCCATCCCCTTCGCGGGCGCGCTCTCCGAGGCGAACGGCGTGTTCAGCCGCATCATGCTGTCGATCGGCGTGACGCTGGGGGCGGTGGTCGTCGTGGTGAACATCCTGCTCTATGTGCTCGTGGTCAGGCCGGTGCGGCGCATGGCCGTGCTCGCCGATGAGATCAGCCTCGGCGGCTCGCCGAGCGAGAGCTTCCCGCGGGGCGGCAGCCCGGAGCTCACGGCGCTCGCGCGCGCATTCGAGCGGATGCGCATCAGCCTCGAGCGCGCTCTGAAGATGGCGGAGCCCTGAGGGATGGAGCACGTATTCGTCAGCTACTCCCAGCCCGACCGTGACTGCGCCTTCGAGCTCGTGTCGCGCATCGAAGCGCACGGCATCGATGCCTGGATCGCGCCTCGCGACATCGCTCCTTCCGCGGAGTGGGCGGCCGAGATCATCGATGCGATCGCCGCCGCATGGATCATGGTGCTGGTCTTCTCGTCGCACAGCAACGAATCGCCGCAGGTGCGCCGTGAGGTCGAGCGCGCCGTGCACAAGCAGGTGCCGATCCTGCCGTTTCGCATCGAGAGCGTCACCCCGTCGAAAAGTCTCGAGTATTTCCTGAGCGCACAGCACTGGCTCGATGCATTCCCGCCGCCCCTGGAGCCGCACTACGCGAGGCTCTGCTCCATGCTGAGCTCGAGCCGGCGCGTGCGCGCCGGCGGCGTATCGGCCGCCACCGTGCCGGACATGGGCAATCCGGCTGCCACCTTGGGCCCGACGGCGACCCTGCCGCTCTCCACCCCGGCCGCGCCTGCAGCCGGAGTCGCGCTCGGCGAGGAAGAGTTGCGCAGACTCGAGCGCGCGCTTGCATATCATCTGGGCCCCATCGCCCGTGCGCTCGTTCGCCGCACGGCAGCCCGGGTGCAGGACCGGGAGGCTCTCCTGCAGAGTCTCGCCGGGGAGATCGACAGCGCGAGCGATCGGCAGCGTTTCATTGCGGATTGGCGCGCGAGCGGGCGCTCATCGAGCCGCTGATCGGCTGCGGCCGGCGCCGGTTCCGGCCTCGTTCTCCTCGCAGCACTCGATTAGAATCGGCCGGCAGGCACCATCGCCCGCCTACCCCGAGTTTCTCGATGGCCTCGACGAGCGCCCTGGACGTTGCCGCTCCGCCGATCTCACCCATCGAGCGGGAGGTGAAGAGAGTACAGAGCCTGATGAAGAGCGCACGCTACGCGGACGCGTTGGCAGGCGCGCAGGCGCTCGAGCGCGAGGTGCCCGAGAACCGGGACGTGCTCTATCTGCTGGCCATGGCGCTGCGGTACCTGAGGCGGACCGAGGAGGCGCTCGCGACGCTCGAGCGACTCGAGCGGCTTCATCCGAAGTTCAGCCGCCTGTATCAGGAGCTCGGGTATTGTTACGTCGCGCTGCGCGATGCGCCGCGGGCGATCGAGGCGTTCCTGCGTGCGGTCAACATCAACCCGGCACTGCCCGCGAGTTGGAGCATGCTCGAGGGCCTCTATCGGCTGGTGGGCGACGAGCACAATGCCTCGACCGCAGCAGCGCACGTCGCGACGCTCAAGCGGATTCCGCCCGAGATCGTACTGGCGACCGGCCATTACTCGGATGGCGAGCTGACGCCCGCCGAGAACATCACGCGCGCTTACCTGCTCAAGCACGGCGACCAGGTCGATGCGATGCGGCTGCTCGCGAAGATCGGCATGGCCCGCGAAGTGTTTGACGATGCCGAGCTGTTGCTCGAGGCCGCCCTCAAGATCGCGCCCGAGTACCGCGCGGCGCGCCACGATTACGCGCAAGTGCTCATCGACCGGCACAAATATGCGCAGGCTCGCAAGGAGCTCGATTCGCTCATTGCGCTGGAGCCCGACAATCGCCAGCTTCGCGTGCTCTATGCCACCGCCTGCGTCGGGCTCGGCGAGCACGAGCATGCCCTCACCCTGTACCGGGATCTGCTCGCAGGTGCACCGAAAGCGGCGGATCTGCACCTCTCGGTCGCGCACTCGCTCAAGACCCTGGGCCGTCGCGAGGAGGCGATCGAGGCCTATCGAAGCGCGGCCCTTGCGCAGCCGGATTATGGGGACGCGTACTGGAGTCTCGCGAATCTCAAGACCTACCGCTTCCTCGACAGCGAGATCGGAGCGATGCGCACGCAGGAGGCCTCGGCGAGCATTCTCCCGGTGAACCGCTATCACCTCTGCTTCGCGCTTGGGAAGGCGTACGAGGATCGCGGAGAGTACGCGGAGTCGTGGCGCTACTACGAGCGCGGCAATGCCCTGAAGCGCGCGGAGAGCCGCTACAGGCCGGAGATCATCGAGAACAATACCCGCAACCAGATCGCCGTGTGCACGGCGGAGTTCTTCGGCGCGCGAAGGGGGGTCGGCGACGCTGGGCGGGATCCGATCTTCATCCTGGGACTGCCGCGCTCCGGCTCGACGCTCATCGAGCAGATCCTCGCCTCGCACTCGAAGGTCGAGGGTACGCACGAGCTCGCCGAGATCCCGCGCATGGTGCTCGAGCTGCAGGGACGCGAGCCGGACCTCGCCAGCCCGAAATACCCCGCCGTGCTGGCCGATCTCGAGCCCGAGCGCTTCAGCCAGCTCGGCGAGCGCTACCTCGCCGAGACGCGTGTCTATCGAACGCTCGGCACGCCACGCTTCATCGACAAGATGCCGAACAACTTCCGCCACCTCGGGCTGATTCACCTGATATTGCCGAACGCGCGCATCATCGACGCCCGCCGCGAGCCGATGGCTTGCTGCTTCGGCAACCTGAAGCAGCTATTTGCCCAGGGCCAGGAGTTCACCTACAGCATCGAGGACATCGCGCGCTACTACCGCACCTATCTCGAGCTCATGGCGCATTGGGATCGGGTGCTGCCAGGGCGGGTGCTGCGCGTCCATCACGAGGACGTGGTGGACGATCTGGAATCCAACGTGCGCCGGATCCTCGAGTACTGCGAGCTCGAGTTCGAGCCGCAGTGCCTCGAGTTCTACCGTACCGAGCGCAGCGTGCGCACCGCAAGCTCCGAGCAGGTGCGCCAGCCGATCTTTCGCGAGGGACTCGAGCAATGGCGTCACTATGAGCCCTGGCTCGAGCCGCTGCGGCAAGCACTCGGTGATGCGCTCGAGCGTTACCGGGACGGTCCGGTCTGAGCGAAGATCACGACATCGAAGCGACCGGACAGCAGGCGGGCGAGGTCATAGCGCTGCGAGCCGCCTCGTCCCGCGGCCCTCACGCCGGCGCTCCCACGGTGCCCCGCGCAAGCTCGAGGCCGTGGCCGCGAGGACCGCTTTCGCGCAGCCACAGAAGCACCACGCAGCCGAGCGCAACGAGACTCAGCAGGCCGAAGTACCAGAGCATGGTGCTGTAACCGGCCGGGTTTTGCGGCCCCGCATGGGCTCGATCGGCGAGCCATCCCGCACAACGATTCGAGCTCCAGAGACCGACGTTCTGCAAAAGGGTGATCAGGCCGAGCGCCGTGCCGAGGCGGCGCGGCTCGACGATGAACGTGGTCGCCGGCCAGATGATTGCCGGAACGAGCGCGAAGCTCACGCCCATCAGCACCGTCGAGATCCACGGACTCAGGTCGGTGAGGCCGAGCACCACGAAGGTGATGGGCAGGAGCAGCGTTCCGACCGTCAGCATGAGCGCACGGTGCCCGACCCGATCGGCGAGCAGGCCGAAGAAGGAGGTCGCGAAGATCGCGGCCGCAAACACGCCCGAGTTCACGTCGCCCGCCTGCTGCAGCGTGAGGCCCTTGACGTGCTGCAGATACTCGATGGCGTAGGTCTGGCGGAACGGGAAGAACACGGCGGCATACAGGACGTGCAGACCGAGGATGTACCAGTAGGACAGATCAAACTTGAGCAGATCCGACCCGCGCAAGCGCTCGACGACGGCCGCCGGCGCGGCCGCGGGTCGGCGCTCATCGATGATGCGATAGACGATGGCCGCGAGCAGTCCGAGAGCCGTGATCGCGGCGCCGAGCCAGAGCGGCGGCTGCCAGCCGCCCTCATAGAGCGCGTGCGCCCAGCGCGGGGATTTGTCGAGCGAGTAGGAGCCGATGCGGGCGAAGCTCAGAAACAAAGCCGCCGCAAGCGAGATCTGCCGCGGCGAGAACCACTGCGCGAGCCCGGCCACGAGCGAGATGAAGATGGCTCCCTCGCTCATGCCGAAGATGAAGCGGCCGAGCCACATGAGGCCGTAAGGCTCGCCGATCGCCGTCAGCACCGCTCCGCCAAAGCCGATCAGCGCAGCCCACAAGGTGACGCGGGCCGCGCCGAACCGATCGATCAGCAGGCCGTTGATGAGCGCGAGCAGGATATTGGGCAGACTGATGACCGCCGTCAGATCGCCGATCTGGAACTGCGTGAGCCCGCGCTGCCGGTAGAGCATGTCGGCGATCGGGCCGATGGCGTCGGATTCGTAGTAGCTCGAGAAGATGGCGGCCGCGGCGAGCCCGAGCGCGAGCCAGCGCAGCGGCGATGTGCCTCGATCACCCGCGATCCGATCCATTCGTTGCCTCGTTCGCACCGGCACGCGCGGCGCTTTTTATCGAGCGTTCAGCCCGCGGATGATACAGAGGCGGACTCGCGGCCGCGATTGCGGTGCGAGCTTCGACCTGATTGGCGGCGCGGGGGCCGCGAGTGGTACGCTTCGGACCGATCGAGCTCTTTGCGCCGGAGGCACCGCTCACATGCAAAAGCCCGCAGATCCAAAGACCGCCGCGCAACCCGACACCACGACGCCCATGAGCCGCCGCGAGCTGCTCGCCGGCGCGGCGGCCTGGATGCTGCTGCCGCCGTTGACCCTGGCCGAGCGGGCGCGCGCCGCTCCCTTCGTGAGCGAGACGGCGCTCGAGAAGATCGCCGATCGCGACCCCTCGGGGGCGGCGCCCTTCGTGATCGATGCGCAGACGCACGTCTGGTGGCGCGAAGGGGGCTTGCGCAGCATGACGCCGAGCGGCGAGCACTTTCTCAAGGCCCTTGCGGGGAGCCGCGCGAAGGTGATCGGCAAGCCGGTGCCGATCGCGGACATGGGCCGCATGATGTTCATCGAGGACCTGTTTCTGCACAGCGAGACCGACATCGCATTCCTCAACAGCTTCGGTATGCGCGGCGCCTTCGATGGGGTCGATCTGTTTCCGCCGCGCGAGGCGGCCTTCATCCGCAGCATGGCTCCAGCGCGCATCCGCGTGCTCGGCGTGGTCGATCCGCCCGACGGACAAAGCGCGGTCGACTCGCTCACCTATCAGTGCGAGCAGCTGAAGATCGATGGCCTCAAGCTTTACCCGCCGGGCCCCGTGACCACGGGCTGGCGCATGGACGACGAGAAGAACACCTATCCTCTCTACGAGGTGCTGCGCAAGCACAAGGTCAGGAACATCTGCGTGCACAAGGGGCTGCCGGGACTGTTCCTGGAGGAGTACTGCCACACCGATGACCTGGCGCGCGCCGCCGCGGATTTTCCCGATCTCAATTTCATCGCCTTCCACTGCTCCTTCCCGTTCGAGGCGGAGCTCGCCGAGCATGCACGGCGCGCGAAGGTGAAGAACATCTATGCGGAGATGGGGGGGCTCGCGCCGCTCATGTTTCGCGACCCACCGCGCTATGCGCAGATGCTCGGCACCGTGCTCTCGGGACTCGGCACCGATCATGTGTTGTGGGGAACCGATACGCCGGTGGCGGGGCCGCCTCACTGGCAGATCCGGGCGTTCATGGCCTTCCAGTTTCCGCAGGAGCTCGTCGAGTCGAAGGGATATCCGCAGCTCACCCCGGCCGTGAAGCGGCAAATCCTCGGGGAAAACTCGGCGCGCCTGTACGGCATCGACCTCGCCGCCGCACGGCGCGCGATCGACTCCGATCTGCTTCACAAGCTGCGCAGCGACGGCAACCCCCTGCCGCTCGAGGTCGATCCGAGCACCTGGCAGCCTGGTTGAGCGGAGCGCGAGCGTCGTGACGCAGACCCGGATCGCTCGAGAGCTCGGGCTGCTCGCCCTGCTTGCGAGCCTCCCACTCCTCGCGAGCATCGCGCAGGGCGCGGACCGCGGCGTGCGGCTGGTCAAGACCTCGATTCCCATGCCCGATGGGGTGCGCCTCGCGGCGACGCTGTACATGCCCGCGGACCTGCGCGCCGGCGAGCGTGTCCCGGCCTTGCTCGAGTATCTGCCTTACCGCAAAGACGATGACACGAGCGTCACCGATTACGCCAACCACGCCTATCTCGCGCGCCACGGCTACGTCGGGGCGCGCGTCGACATCCGCGGCTTCGGTGCGAGCGGCGGGTCGCCCACCTCGCGCGAATACTCTGCTCAGGAGCAACGCGACGGTGACGCGGTGATCGCCTGGCTCGCGCGCCAGCTCTGGTCGAACGGCAAGGTCGGCATGTTCGGGATTTCCTGGGGCGCATTCAACTCCATTCAGATGGCGATGCGCGGGCCGCCGGCGCTCAAGGCGATCCTCGCCGTGGACGGCACCGAGGCGCTGTTTACCGAGGATGTGCACTACATCGACGGAATTTTCCATGTCGATGAGTTCGAGGTGGCGATGGACCTCGACCAGGGTCGCAGCCGCGGGCCCGACTTTCCGCTCGATGAGGCGACGCTCGCCGCCCGCATGGACTCCCCGCCCTGGTCGCTCGATTACTTCCGGCACCAGCGCGACGGGACCTTCTGGCAGGCGCCCGTGCGCCGCCTGGAGGACATTCACATCCCGTGCTTCCTCATCGGCGGTTTTCAAGACGGGTATCGCGACAGCATTGCGCGCATGCTCGAGCGCGTGCCGGCGCCGGTCGAGGCGTGGCTCGGCCCGTGGAACCACGACTATCCGAACACCAGCATCTACGGCCCGCGCGTGGAATGGCGCGCGCAGGCTGTGCGCTGGTTCGATCACTGGCTGAAGGGCATCGACAATGGCGTCGAGCACGACCCGCGCCTCACCGTCTTCGAGCAGCATGCGCACCCGCCGGGCGCCGAGCCGCAACAGGTGCCCGGTGAATGGCGCATGGAGAGCTGGCCGCCCGCAGGGCTCGCGCCTGTGACGTGGCACCTGGGTGCCGGTCATGTGCTCGCGCGCACGGCGGGCCCCGCGGCCGTCGAGCGGCTGCGCGATGTTCCATCGGCCGGCACCGAGGCGGGTTTCTGGTGGGGGGAGCTGCTCGCCGATCAGCGGCCCGCCGATGCCTTTGCGCTCACCTACGAGAGCGCACCGCTCGAGGCGGATCTGGCGATCCTCGGCGCCGCGCACGTGAGCCTCAAGGCCGCGGCCGACGCGCCGCTCGCCGACTGGATCGCGCGGCTCGAGGACGTCGCGCCCGACGGAGCGGTGACCGCAATCACCGGCGGGGGCATCAATGGCGCGCAGCGGCGCTCGCGCGAGCATCCCGAGCCGCTGGTGCCGGGCGAGGAGTACGTTCTCGAGATTCCCATGCGCCTCTCGAGCTGGGTCTTTCCACGCGGTCATCGCATCCGCATCGCGGTCTCGAACGCGCTCTGGCCGATGCTCTGGCCTACGCCTCATGCAATGACCACGACACTGCGCCTCGGCGGCGAGGACGGCTCGACGCTGACGCTCCCCACCGTACCTCCGCACGGCGCGGCCGCCCCGGCCCTGCCCGCGCTCGAGCCGATCGAGACACCGCCCGGCATCACGGAGCCGGGCGGCGACTATGCCTGGCCCGGCGCCTGGAAGATCGAGCGCGACGAGACGCACGGAGTGAGCACCGTCACCTGGAGGGGCACCTCGGGGATGCGCTTTCCGTGGGGCTCGTTCGAGCACAGCGAGCAGATCGTCTACCACCTCGAGGATGCGCACCCCGAGCTCGCCTCCGCGCAGGGCGAAGGCGAGAGCGTCGAGCACCTCAAGGACCGTGTGCTCACCTATCGAGGTCATCTCTCGCTCACGAGCGATGCCTCGACGTTTCACTACGCCTTCACGCGCGAGCTGCTGCGCGATGGCGCGGTCGTGCGCACACGCACGTGGCGCGAGGACATCCCGCGAGATCTGCAATGAGCACGGATCAGGCACTCGAGAGCGAGCGTCGCGGCGGCATTCTCACGCTGCGTCTCAACCGGCCGCAACAGCTGAACGCGCTCTCCCACGCGCTGCTGCTCGAGCTCGACCGGACGCTCGAGACTTTGCAGGCGGAGGAGAGCCTGCGCTGCCTGATCCTCGCGGGCGCCGGCCGCGCCTTCTGCGCCGGCCACGATCTCACCGAGATGCGAGCGCTGCGCACCGCGCAGGCGGCGCGCGCGCTCTTCGATCTCTGCGGCCGCGTGATGCAGCGTATCCGTGCATTGCCGGTACCGGTGATCGCGCGCGTTCAGGGCATTGCGACCGCGGCCGGCTGCCAGCTGGTCGGCACCTGTGACCTGGCGATCGCCGCCGATACCGCAAAGTTCGCGGTGTCGGGGATCAATGTCGGTTTGTTCTGCTCAACGCCTGCCGTGGCCCTGTCGCGCAACGTCTCCACCAAGCGCGCGTTCGAGCTGCTCGTCACCGGCCGCTTCATCGACGCGCCGACCGCCCGCGAGTTCGGACTGATCAACGAGGTGGTGCCGGAGGCGGAGCTCGATGACGCGGTGCTGCGCAAAGCCGCGGAGATCGCCGGCAAGAGCAGCGCCGCCCTGCGTCACGGCAAGGCGCTCTTTTACCGCCAGCAGGGGCTCGATCTCGCTCAGGCGTACGCGCAGGCGAGCGAGGTCATGGCGCGCAATCTGCTGGAAGACGATGCGGCGAGCGGGATCGAGGACTTTCTCGCGCGGCGCTGAACAATGGCCCACCCGGAGGTTGCGACGATGAAGCGAATGCGCTGGATTGCGGCGGCGAGCATGCTGGTGCTCTCGACGACCCTGCTCGCGCAGGACCCCATGTCCTTCGGAGTCAAGCATCTCACGGTGCTCGCCGAGGATGCGAAGGTGCGTGTGCTGCGCTATGCGCCCCATCGGGGCGATAAGACCCCCATGCACTCGCATCCTGCCTCAGTGGTCTACGTCGTCAAAGGGGGCCGGGTGAAGTACACGTTTCCCGACGGCTCCACCCGGATTGGCGAGCTGAAAACGGGCGATGCGCAGCTGCGTCCGCCGATCACGCACGCGGACGAGGCGCTCGATGACGTCGAGTCGATCCTGATCGAGCTCAAGCCGTAGCTCAGGCGATCGGGCGCTCCGGCCCGCCAAGCTCCGCGAGGGCCGGCGCGCGCGGGCGGCTCAAGAGCGTCAGGTGCTCGCCGTGATAAAGAGCCTGACCGCACGGCCGGTAGCCGCAGCGCTCCGCGAGCTTGAGAGAGCGCGTGTGCTCGGGATTGATGATGCACACCGTGCGGCTATGCCGCAGGTGCCCATCGCCCCAGGCGAGCACGGCACGCAGCGCCTCGTGCGCAAATCCCCGGCCCTGCAGCGCTCTCGCCAGCACCCAGCCGGCCTCCGGGTACCCTCGGGTTGGAGGCTCGGTTTCGCGCCGGAACTCCGCGAAACCGATCTCACCCGCGAATCGACCGGTCACCCTCTCCTCGAGCATCCAGTAACCAAACCCCATGAGGCACCAGGATCCGAGATAGCCGAGCACCCGTGCCCAGGTTTGCTGCTCGGTCGCGGGCACCCCGCCGATGAAGCGCGTCACCGCAGGATCCGCCCACATCGCAACCGAGGCCTCGACATCGGCGAGGGTATGACCGCGCAGACGCAGCCTCTCGGTCTCGAGCGTCGGTATCAATGCAGGATGGGCGCTGGGTTGCATGAGCTCGCGCGTCGAGCGAAAGCGGTATGCTAGCAGGACTCTGACGGGGGAAATCGATGTGACTCATGAGCGCGCGCGGCGGAGCCTGGCGGCGCACGGGTGCTGGCTGATGCTGGCGAGCTCGGCTGCCGTCCACGCGCAAGGGACGAGCAGCCCCTCCAGCGCGCCCGCGGATCTGCCCGACCCGCGCCTCGAGCACGCGGTGGAGACGATCACCCCGACCACGGTCGAGCGTCATATCGAGAGCCTCGTGAGCTTCGGCACGCGCTCGACCCTCTCGGCGCAAGACGCACGGGCGCTGGCGGCGCACCGCGGGGTGGGCGCGGCTCGCGACTGGATCCTGGCGCAGCTCGAGCGCTACTCGAAAGACTGCGGCGGGTGCCTGGAGGTCAAGACCGACCGCTTCACGCAGACCGCGGGTGAGCGCATCGCGCAGCCGACCGTGATCACCAATGTCTACGCGGTGCTCCGCGGCACCGACCCGGGCGCCGCGCAGCGCATCGTGCTGGTCACCGGGCACTACGATTCGCGCAACAGCGTCAATGAGGACACCACTCACGAGGCGCCCGGGGCGAACGACGATGCCAGCGGCGTTGCAGTGAGCCTCGAGTGCGCGCGCGTCCTGAGCCGCTTGCGCTTCCCCGCCACGATCATCTTCCTCGCCGTCGCGGGTGAGGAGCAGGGCCTGTATGGGAGCGCCCATTTCGCGCACGGCGCGCTCGAGCAGCACCTCGCCCTCGAGGCGGTCCTGAACAATGACATCGTCGGCGGCGATCGAAGCGCCGGGCAGGATGCAAATATCGTGCGCGTGTTCTCCGAGGGTATACCGGCGACGCTCTCGGCGGGCGATGTGCGACGCATCCGTGCCCAGGGGCTGGAGAGCGATTCGGCCTCGCGTGAGCTCGCCCGCTATGTCGCCGCCGTGGCGGCCACCTATCGACTGCCGATCAAGCCGCTCCTCATCTTTCGCCAGGATCGATACCTGCGCGGAGGGGACCACGCCTCATTCAACGAGGAGGGCTTTGCGGCGGTTCGCCTGACGGAGTTCCGCGAGAATTTCGCTCACCAGCACCAGACGCCGCGCACCGAGGACGGCGTCGAATATGGCGATCTCCTCAAGTTCGTCGACACCGGATACGTCGCGCGTGTGGCGCGCCTCAATGCGCTCGTGCTCGCATCGCTCGCCTCCGCGCCCGCCCCGCCGGGTGAGGTCATGCTGTTGACGAAACAGCTCGAGAACGACTCGACGCTCGAGTGGCAGGCATCGCCCGGCGCGGGCGGCTACGAGGTCCTGTGGCGCGCCACGGCCGCGCCCGATTGGGAGCATGCGCAATGGGTGCAGGGCACCCGCGTCACCCTCCCCGTGAGCAAGGACAATGTCGTCTTCGCGGTGCGCGCCCTCGATGCGGCAGGTCATCGCTCTCTCGCGGTCGTCCCCGCGCCGAGGCGCTGAATTGCCCGTCTCTCCGCCGCGGGTGCTCGGTGTGGGCGCGATCGGCTTTGCATCGTTCAACTGCATCGTCGGTGCGGGCATTTTCGGTTTGCCCGCGCCGATCGCGGCGCTGCTCGGTCCCGCGGCGGTGCTCGGCTACCTCATCTGCACCGTGCTCATCGGCCTGGTCGGGCTGTGTCTCGCCGAGTGCGGCAGCCGGGTCTGCGCGGCGGGCGGCACCTATGCATACGCCAGCGCCGCCTTCGGGCCGGTGATGGCCGGCATCGTCGGCACGATGAGCTGGATCACGAACATTGCCGGCAGCGCCGCGGTGGCCAATCTCTGGGTCGACACCCTGGCGGCTCAGTGGCCGTCGACCGCAGCTCCAGGCGCGCGCGTCGGGCTGTTGCTCGCCGTGTATCTCGCCCTTGCGGTTCTCAATGTTCGTGGCGCGCGCCAGGGCGCACGCGCCTCGAGCGTGTTTGCAGCCGCCAAGCTCGCGCCACTCCTCGTCATCGTGGTCGTGGGGCTGTTCGCGCTGCATCCGGCGAACCTGCACTGGACCGCCGTCCCGAGCACCCAGTCGCTCGGCGAGGCCGCGGTGCTGCTGTTCTTCGCATTCTGCGGCGTCGAGAGCGGTCTGACCACGAGCGGTGAGGCTCGCGACCCCGCGCGCACGGTACCGCGCGCGATCCTGTTCGCCTGCACACTGATCGCGGCGCTCTACATCGGCATACAGGTCGTCTCGCAGGGCGTGCTGGGCGTCGCGCTGCCGCACTCCTCGGCTCCGCTGGTGGAGGTCGCTTCCAGCCTCCTCGGGCCCTGGGGAGCGCGGCTCATGATCGCCTGCATCATTCTGTCGACGCTCGGCTATCTGGTCGCGGACTTGCTGTGCTCGCCGCGCGCGCTTTTCGCGCTAGCCGAGCGTGCCCAGCTGCCGCGATCGCTCGCCGCCGTGCACCCGCGATTCCGCACACCTCACGTCGCCGTGGGCGTGCACGCGGCACTGTGCGCGCTGCTCGCCGTCAGCGGATCGTTTCGCGCCCTGGCCTTGTTCACCAGCTCGACGGTCCTCGTCGTCTACGCGGTCTGCTGTCTCGGCGTCTTGCGATTACGCGCTCTTCGCATCGAGCAATGTGGTACGCCCTTCATCGTGCCCGGCGGCGTCCTCGTGCCGGTCGCCGCCGCCGCACTGGTCGGCTTCCTGTTCGCAAGCCTCTCGCGCACGGAGCTGCTGGCAACCCTGGGCCCGGTGCTGATCTCGGGTCTGATCTATGCGTTCCTCGATCGACGCCGCTCGCGACGTGGGACAGGAACGGCGGTCGAGTCCACGACCCCGCTCAACCCCTGATCGCGCGGGCCGCGTCTGGACGCCGCACGCATCGCACCGATAGTATCGCCCTCTCCGAGCCTCGAGGTCCTTGACCAGAACACAATGACAACCACCCTGGGCTCGAACGCACGGGCGCTCCCCGCCATCTTTTCCGCACCACGGAGCGGAGCCGGCGGGTGAGCCGGTCGGCTGCTCCCCTCTTTCGCTCGACCGGCCAGCCGGGCTTCTCAGCCCGGATTCTTGCGCTTCCCGGACGGGTGCGCGCGCGCAAGCGTGCGCGCGAGGTTCGCGCTGAGTTTGCAACGGCCGCCACCGAGGTGCGCACTCCCGAAGGTGCGGTGCACGCGGAGCGGGGCGATGCCATCCTCACCGGGAGCCTGGGTGAGCGGTGGTGCGTGCCGCGGGCGCGGTTCGACGAGAAATATCAGCCCGTGCCGCCCACGCTCATGGGCAAGGCCGGCGCTTACCTGAGCCTGCCGATCGAGATCATTGCGGTGCCGATGCACGAGTCCTTCGACGTTGCGCTGGCCGATGGCGTATCGCATCTGCACGGCCATGCCGGAGACTGGCTGGTCGATTACGGCGACGGCAGCCTGGGGGTGGTTGCGCGACGAATCTTCGCAACCACCTACGAGATCATCGGCTGAAATGACCCTGCATCGGACCGTTCATCGACTGCTCCTGGCAGGTGCACATCGAGCATCCCGCCGGTCGGTTTCCACCGCGCCGCCCCCTGCGGCGCTCGCGCCTCTGTTGCAGGCCGTGGCACCGGTCCGTGCGCACTTCGATGCCCGCGCGATTCTGTTCGGCGACCGCTATCGCAGCGGCTTCTGGGCGATCTATCTGCTGAGCGCCCTCGCGACGCTGTGCGCAGTGCTGCCGCTCGCGCTGGGCTGGGACAGCTCGCAGCATTCGATGCACCCGTACGCCGGTCTCTGGGCCGTCTGCGAGGTCATCGTGATCGGCACCGTCAGCCTCATCTACTGGCGAGGCCACCGCCGCGATTGGCAAGGTCAGTGGCTGCGCGCACGCACGGCCGCCGAGCTGTGCGGCTATCTGCCCGTGCTCGCGCCTCTCCTTGATCCATCCCCCTCGGCCGAGGCGAGCTGGTACGAGCGACTCTTCAGCGGAGGCCCGCCGCTCGATACCCCCGCCGAAGTGACCGAGCTCTGCGCCCGGCTCGAGCCGCTGACGAGCCGGCTCGAGAGCGCGTGGTCGGAGCCGGCCTTTGTGCGCGGCTACAGCCGCTGGCTCGAAAGTCTCCTCGAAGGGCAGCGCCAGTATCACCGCGAGCTCGCCGACCGCCAGCACTCACTCTTGCACCGCATTCACCGCATCAACGGCACGCTGTTCGGCCTCACGGGCCTGGGCGCGCTCGCGCACCTGTGGGTGCACTCGCTCTGGCTGTCGCTGGTGACGACGTTTTTTCCCGCCCTGGGCGCATCGCTCCACGGCGCACTCGCCCAGTCGGAGGCGTACCGGCTCGCCGCCACCTCCGAGCGCATCGTCCGCGAGCTTGCCGAGGCGATTGCACGGATCGAAACTGCGCAGGAACAAGTGCTCGTGCGCGGGATGAGCGCCGTTCCCGTGCTCACGGGCGAGATTCGCGCAGTCGTTGCCTTGCTTCTCGAGGAGCATCACGACTGGCATCTCATGGTGCGACCGCACCATCTGCCACTCGGCTGATCAGCGGGTGACGAACGCGCGCTCGATGACGTAATCGCCCGCCTCACCGATCTGCGGGGAGATCGCAAGTCCGCGATCATTCAGCAAATGACAGGTGTCCTCGAGCATGGCGGGGCTGCCGCATACCATCGCTCGATCCGTCCGGGCATCGAGCTCGGGCAGTCCGAGGTCCCGGAACAGCCGCGAGGAGGCGATGAGCTGGGTGAGGCGTCCGCGATTGACGTGCGCCTCGCGCGTGACCGTCGGATAGTAGCGCAGCTTCCTGCGAACCAAAGGCCCCAGGTATTCGTGGTGGCTCAGGGTGTCGATCTGCGTGCGCACCACCGCGGATTCGCGCACCCAGCGAACGCCGTGCACGAGCACGACATCCTCGAAGCGCTCGTAGAGCTCGGGATCCTTGATGAGACTCAAGAACGGCGCCACTCCGGTGCCGGTGCTCAACAGATAAACGCGCCGCCCCGGCCGCAGATCGTCGAGCAGCAAGGTGCCGGTGGGCTTGCGGCTGACCAGCACCTCGTCCCCTTCGCGGATGCGGCTCAGTTTCGAGGTCAACGGGCCGTCGGGCACCTTGATGCTGAGGAACTCGAGGTGCTCCTCGTAGTTGGCGCTCGCAATGCTGTAGGCGCGCAGCACGGGCCGGTCGTGCATCTGCAGGCCGACCATCACGAACTGTCCGTTGGCAAACCGCAGGGCGCGGTCACGCGTCGTGCTGAACGTGAATTGCGTGTCGGTCCAGTGCCTGACGGCCAGGACCCGCTCCGTACCGATACTCGCCAAAATCGCTCTCCCGCATACGCAAGGCTGCGTAGGATACTGATTATCCTAAGATCTCGCCCAGCATTCTGGGCATCAGCTCATGTGCGTATGTTCTTACGGGAGTCCCTGAGCGGCGCGTCCGAGCACGCGCCCCGCATCCACGTCCTGGATGAAGCGGATGAGGCCGGCCATGTACACCGCCTGATCGTCGTACATCGCAAAATGGCTTCCATGCGGACAATACAGGTATCGTCCGCGTACGACGCTGCGCGCGACTCGCTCCATCTGCGCCGGTTCCATCGTGTCGTGACGAGCGCCGATCGCGAGGGTGGGGATCGTGATCTGGTCGAGATCGGCCGACCGGTCCCACCGCTCGAGCCGGCCGCTCGCGCCCATCTCGCTCGGCCCCTGCATGAGGACGTAGATCTTCCTGTTGATCTTGTTGAGCGACCGCATCAGCGGATCGGGCCAGCGCTCCGGCGGCATCCTCAAGAGGTGCTCGACGTAGAAGTGCTGCATCAACAGCGATTCGTACTTCGGGTCCTCGAACTTGCCGCCCGCCTCGAGCTCGCGGATCTGCGCGAGCACCCGCGGGTCCATGGCCGGGATCAGGGTCGTCTTCGCGTAGCGGTTGTAGGCCGGGATGCTCGGCACCATGTTCGAGATGATGAGGCCCTTCAAATGATCCTGGTACTTCAGGGCGTATTCGATGGCGAGAATGCCGCCCCACGAATGTCCCAGAAGATAGAAGTTGTCTCGATCGAGATTGAGAGCGCGGCGCACCTGCTCGATCTCATCGACGAAGCGCGGCACCTCCCACAAGCTCGGATCGTCCGGCTGATCGCTGTAGGCCGAGCCGAGCTGGTCGTAGTAGTAATACTCGATGCCCGCGCCGGGGAAGTAGCTGTCGAGCGCCTCGAAATACTCGTGGGTCATGCCCGGACCCCCATGCAGCAGCAGCACCTTGATGGCCGGATTGTTGCCGACGCGCTTGGTCCACACGTGAAAGGGCCCCTTGGGCGTGTTGATCTCGATGATGCGCACCCCGCCGGTCAGCACGTCGCTCCGGCCGGCCGAGTCGAAATACGCGGAGCGCTCGGACGAGGCGGCGCCCGCGACCTCTCCCAATGCGAGGACGAGAACGGCGCCGATCAGCAGCGCGCGCGTTGCACGCACGCAACGGTTATTGATCAAGAGGACCTCGCAAGGACGTGCACGCCTCGAGAGACGCGCATGGCGGCAACGCCGATCGCAGCAGATTCATCAAAAGGAGCTCGCAACTGCCTGTATCCCAGATTATTTTTTTATAGCTTCGCGCTTTTATCCCAGCGCACATCCACCGGGTCAGCCAGGGAGTATAGGCGTGAGTACCCCTTCGTGGAAAAGCCGGCACTGGGGGGCCCGAGCGCGCGTCGTCCGGCTCTCGGCGCCTTTAAATGGCGGCGAAGACTTCCCTTTCGCGAGTGCCTGCGCAACCGGGTCGCGTCATCGAATCGTCATATGACTCGCGGAGACTTCGCCGTCGGACTGTTGCGGCGCCTTTCGTTGAGGAGTAAAACCCACACTCCGGGATGGGATCGCCGGTCAGGGCGCCTGACAACGCCCCGGTAGCCATATACAAACGATCGGGTCACGCAGCTTTGCGCTGGGTCGACCATGGGAGCAATTCGTGAACAGGAATTACCGCATAAGCTTGGCCGTTGCGGGGGTGCTGGGCAGTTGTGCCGCAGCGAACGCAGCCGACGAATCAGCTGTTGCCGCGGGCGGACTCGAGGAAATCGTGGTGACTGCGCAGCGGCGGGTGCAGTCGATCCAGGACGTGCCCATCACGATCCAGGCTCTCACCGGCGATCAGCTTGGTCAGCTGAACGTCACGACCTTCGATGACGTCCTCAAGTTCCTGCCGAACGTCACCTTCAGCGCCAATGGCCCGGGCCAGGGCAACATCTACATGCGCGGCCTCTCGGCCGGCTTTGCGGGCAACCAGTCGAGCGCGGCGATCGATCCGTTCCCGAACGTCGCCACCTATCTGGACGATCAGTCCCTCGCCTTCCCGGCCCGTAACGTCGATGTCTACATTGCGGATATGGAGCGCATCGAGGTGCTCGAGGGTCCGCAGGGCACGCTCTTCGGCGGCGGCGCCGAGGCGGGCGCGATCCGTTACATCACGAACAAGCCGAAGCTCAATGTCACGGAAGGCACCGCGGAGGCCTCCTACAGCGTGACCGCCCACGGCGACCCCAATGCCTCGGGGATCGGCGTGATCAATCTGCCGCTGATTCCGGACACGCTCGCCGTGCGCGCCGTGATCTATGACGATCATCGAGGCGGCTACATCGACAACGTGCCGAGCCAGTTCACGCGCTTCGCGACCGATCCGGGCACCATTTCCTATCACATCCCGTATCCTGCGAACGCGGCCACGGCGAACAACTACAACCTCGCGACGAGAGCGCAGAACCCGCTCACCTACACCGGCATCCGCGCATCGCTCCTCTGGCAGATCAACACCGACTGGAGCCTGCTCATCCAGCAGACCTACCAGAACATGGATGCGGAGGGCACCGACGAGCAGTACCCGATCAGCTCGCAGGAGACCCCGCTCGGCCCGTGGCAGGGGACCTTCTTCACCCCCGCCCATGACAAGGACAAGTGGGAGAACACCTCCTGGACCGCCAACGGCAAGATCGGCGACTTCAAGCTCGTGTACACGGGCGGCTATCTTGACCGCACGATCGACAACACGGCCGACTACACCAACTACACCCGCTCCGCGGGCGGGTTCTATTACTCCTGCGCGGGCGGCGCCGCACCCATCGGTAAAGGCGTGGGGCCGCTCACCTGCTACTCGCCCGTCATGTCCTGGCACGACTACGTCAAGACCACGCACCAGAGCCACGAAATCCGGGTCAGCTCGCCCGAGGATCTGCCGCTGCGCGGCCTGGTCGGGGTGTTCTGGGAGGACTTCGACATCAAGGACGACATGAACTTCCTCTACAAGACGATCCCCTCCTGTACGCCGGCGAACCTCGCTTTGTACGCCGCCGGCACGCAGGCATGCGTCGGCAACGTGATCCCAGCGCCCGGGTACTTCGCGATCGATCCGACCGAGCGCAACGACAACACCGCCTTCGGCGAGGACCTCGAGCGCGGCTACAAGCAGACCGCCGCCTTCACCTCGATCGACTACGACCTGATCCCGAAGGTGCTGACGGTGACTGCCGGGACGCGCTATTACCACTACAAGGAGACCATGCACGGCTCGCAGTACTCGACGAGCCCCGGCTGCGCCGGGATCCCGAACGGCACCTGCGTGGGCTCGAAGCTCACCGATGCAACGCACGATGCGACCTACAGCGGGTTCAAGAGCCGCGGCAACCTGACCTGGCACGTGACGCCCGACGTGATGCTCTACTACACGTTCTCCCAGGGCTTTCGCCCCGGCGCGGGCAATCGCAAGAACAGCGCCGAGGTCAAGATCGACGTCGTTCAGAACGCCGCAGGCGCGTACGTGCCAACCGTCGGCCCCGACGCGAATCCGACGCTCGTCAAGCAATACAACAAGCCCTACACCTATCCGCCCGATGAGCTGGTCAACAACGAGATCGGCTGGAAGACGGAGTGGTTCGAGCACCGCCTGCAGGTCAATGGCTCCGCTTACATCATGGACTGGAAGAACGTCCAGACTCTGATCTACAACCCGCCGGTCTTCGGCAACACCACCTTCGGTGTGCAGGGGCCGGATTACCGGATCAAGGGCGCGGAGCTGCAGATCGTCGGCCGGGTCACGGAAGGACTGACCCTGCAGGGCTCCATGTCGTACAACAGTTCTTCGGAAACCAACTCGCCCTGCATCAAGTCGACGAACACGATCCCGAATAACCCGACCCCGATCGGCACCTGCATCACCCAGGTCTGGTCCTCAGCCTTGAGCCAGAACGTGCCGCTGCAGAACCCGCTGGGAACCGTCGGCGCGAATCCCGCCTTCTCGCCGAAGATCGAGTACAACCTGCGCGCGCGCTATGACTGGGTCTTGAGCGAGTACAAGATGTTCATCGCGGCCGGTGCGCAGCACGTCGGTGACATGCAGAACGAGCCGAGCAGCTTCCAGTCGGGCGCCGGAGTGCTCGTGCCGACCACCACCTGGTTGCGCTACGATCAGCCGGCCTATACGACCTACGATGCGGCCTTCGGTGTCGCCAAGGACCAGTGGCACGTCGAGGCGTTCGGTGAGAACCTGGGCAACTCCGATGCGAGCCTGTTCACCTCGTCCGCCCAGTTCATCAAGTCGGAGGTCCCGCTGCGGCCGCGGGTGCTCGGTGTGAAGATCGGCTTCAAATTCTGACCGCGCGCAACGCGCCCTGTCCCTGCGGCAGCAGTCGCAAGTACAAGCACTGCTGCGGCAAGGCGCAGGCCGATGCGTCTGCCGTGCGCGATGCCGAGGCGCACTATGTGCTCGGCCAACGCCACGCGGATGCGGGCCGCTTCGAGGAGGCCGCGGCGACTTTGAAGCGCGCGACGCTCTTGCGCCCCGAGTTCGCCGACGCGCACAACGACCTGGGCCGGGTGCTGCTCAAGCTCGGGCAGACCGAGGCCGCGATCGCGGCCTGCGAGCGTGCGCTGGCGCTGCGGCCGCAGTTCACCGCCGCCATCGGTAACCTCGCCGACGCGAAGCGCATCCAGGGCGACCTCGACGCGGCCATCGAGGGATACCTGCGAGTCATCGCACTCGATCCGGGACTCACCGAAGCGGTCACACAGCTCGCTCGCGCGCTGCTCGCCGCCGGACGCGGAGCCGAGGCGGTCCCTTACTACCAGCGCCTCCTCGCCCGGGGCCCGCATCCGGAGACTCTGAACGAGCTTGGAAGCCTGCTGGTCGGGCTCGCGCGTTATGATGAGGCAGCGCGCTGCTTCCGCGAGGCACTCGCACTCGCGCCCGCCGATGCGCGCCTGCACGCCAACCTGGGTCACGCCCTGCATTGTCTCGGCGATTTTCGGGCGTCAATCGAGCACAGCCGCCGGGCGGCGCAGCTCGACCCGCGGCTGGCGCAAGCACACCTGCACCTCGGCAACTCGCTGCTCGCAATGAATGCGTTGTATGAGGCCGATGCCGCCTATCGCGCGGGACTCGACGTCGCTCCCGAGCATGCCGCGCTCCACGCGGCGCAGGCCATGGCCGCGCGGGCTCTCGGGCGCCTGGCAGAGGCAGAAACGAGCGCACAGCGGGCACTCGCGCTGCGTCCCGGCGCGGCCGACACGCTCGCGCTGCTCGGCAGCCTCGCCATCGACCGCGGCCGCTTCGAGGCGGCCGAGGAGCTGCTGCGCCAGGCGATCGCCATCGACCCGCAGTCCCCCGAGGCGCTGACGAGCCTCGCGGTCGTGCGCAAGATGACTCTCGCCGATGCGCCGTGGCAAGAGGCTGCGGAGCGTGCGCTCGCGCGCGGTCTGCCGGTCGCACACGCCAGCAACCTGCACCATGCCCTGGGGAAGTACCATGAGGATGTCGGGAACCCCGATGCGGCATTCGAGCATCACCGCAGGGGCAACGAGCTCGCGCGTCGCAGCCGGCCCCTTTACGACCGCGCCGAGATGACCCGCGGGGTGAGCGCGACGCTCGCCTCCTTCGATCGCGCCTCACTCGCCGCCCTGCGGAGCGATGAGCGCGATTCCTCGCGCGCGGTCTTCGTGGTCGGCATGCCGCGCTCGGGCACGAGCCTCACCGAGCAGATTCTCGCCTCGCACCCGCAGGTGCACGGGGCGGGCGAACTGCTCTACTGGATCTATGCCGCGGACGTCGAGCGTGCGGCCGTGGCGGAGCGACGCGCCGCGACCATCGCGCAGCTCGGGCGCGATTATCTGAGCGGCCTTGCGGCCCTGGCTCCGCAGCCGATGCGCGTCATCGACAAGCTGCCCGTCAACTTCCGCCGCCTGGGCCTCATCCATGCGGCGCTCCCACAGGCGCGCTTCATCCATCTCGAGCGCAATGCGCTCGATACGTGCCTGTCGATCTATTTCCAGGGCTTCTCCGCCGCGCACCCTTACGCAACCGACCTGGGTGACATCGCGCACTACTATCACGAGTATCGGCGCCTGATGAGTCACTGGCGCGCCGTGCTGCCCGCGGAGACGCTCCTCGAGGTGCGTTACGAGGATCTCGTCGAGGATCCCGAGGGCTGGAGCCGCCGGATGCTCGCACACCTCGGGCTTCCCTGGGACGCGCGCTGTCTGGAGTTCCACCGCACCGACCGACCGGTCCTCACCGCGAGCAACTGGCAGGTGCGCCAGCCGATCGGCAAGGGCTCCATCGGACGGTGGCGCCGCTACGAGCGCTTCCTGGGTGAGCTGCGCGAGGCGCTCGGCCCCGCGATCTCCTAATTGCGTCCGGCGGTCGGCGGAGGGGAGCTCTGCGCGGGCGTGCTCGGGGGGGCCTGAGTCTGCGCAGGCTCGACGGGAATCACGGGCAGGCTGTATGCGTCGACCTTCGTCTTCGCCTCCTCGGCCTCGCGCTTCTTCGCCTCGGCCAGGCGCAGCTGCTCGCGCCGGCGCTCGAATTCCTGCTCGCGTTGCTGCGCCAGGGCCGGATCGACATCCTTCGCCTGCGCGAGGCGCTCGGCCGCAACACGCGCATTGATGCACTCGATCTCGTTGCGCGTCTTGGCATACTTATCGTCGTTGCACTTCATGAGCACGCCGTCGAGCGTCACCCGATCCTCCATGAGGTCGGCGACCGTCATCGGCGGAATTCGACGCGGTGTGCATGCTGCAACGCTCAAGATCGCTGCAAGCAGCCCAACGCAAGCGCAGATTGAGTGGCGCGAAGATGGCATATAGCTTCCCTGCTTCAATGGTACCCAAAAGCCGCCGCGGCGCGACCCAAGGCCTGTGACGGGGATCACGACTTGACACTTTGTCGAGGACGCCACCGCCTCGCATCCTCGAGGCCGTGAACTGCGACACGAGCGGCCGGGGCGCCTGCGCGCCGCGCTCGAGGTTTGACCGCGCCCCAGGGCCGCTGTACCGTTTGCGCATGCCCGGTACAAAGGCGGACGATGAGGCGAAGCCGCTCGATTTCGAGACGGCGATGCGCGACCTCGAGGCGCTCGTCGAGCGGCTCGAGCACGGCGATCTGCCCCTCGAGGAATCGCTCGCTGCGTTCGAGCGCGGCGTGATGCTGACGCGCACCTGCCAGGTGGCGCTCAAAGAGGCCGAGCAGAAGGTCGAGATCCTGCTCAAGAAGGCCGGGGGCGAGCCCCGTATCGAGGAATTCAAACCAGACGACGGCAAGACGGGCTGAGCCGTCGGGGCTTGGGGGGACCGCGGCGGGCGCCACCGGGGGCTCTGGTATCATTGAATCGAGCGGTTTCGGCACCATGTCGGGCGAGATCGAGCTTAAGGAACCGCAAGACCCATGAACGTCGCCGTCCCCGCGAAGAAGCCTCACGCCGCCCCGATCGAGGATGTCCAGGGCCATCACGACTCCCGCCGGATTCCGATCAACAAGGTCGGCATCAAGGACATCTACCATCCGGTGCGCGTCAAGGATCGCGCCAACGGCGAGCAGCACACGATCGCCAACTTCAACATGTACGTGAACCTGCCGCACAACTTCAAGGGCACGCACATGTCCCGGTTCGTGGAGATCCTGCACCGGCATGAGCGCGAAATCTCGGTCGATTCCTTCGGCCAGATGCTGGCCGAGATGACCGAGCATCTCGACGCGGACGCCGGTCACATCGAGATGACCTTCCCCTATTTCGTCATGAAGAAGGCGCCGGTCAGCGGCGTCGAGAGCCTGATGAACTACCAGGCCACCATCTTCGGCGAGCATCGTCATGGTCGCACCGATGTGTGGCTCAGGGTCGTCGTGCCGACCACCAGCCTGTGCCCGTGCTCGAAGCGCATCTCCGATTATGGCGCGCACAATCAGCGCTCGCACATCACCCTGACCGCGAAGCTGAGCGAGCACATGTGGCTCGAGGAACTGATCGACATTGCCGAATCACAGGCCTCCTGCCAGGTGTACGGGATCCTCAAGCGACCGGACGAGAAGTACGTGACCGAGCACGCCTACGACAATCCCAAATTCGTCGAGGACACGGTGCGCGACGTCGCGGTCGTCCTCGATGGCGACAGGCGTGTGCGTTCCTACGTGGTCGAAGCGGAGAATTTCGAGTCGATCCACAACCACTCGGCGTACGCGATGATCGAGCACGACAAGGAGTCACCGGCCGCCGTGGGCGCCCGGCCGCAATCGGCGTGAGACCGCACGAGCGCGGCGCGTCCGCGCCGCAGGGGGATCCTCAGCTCGCGCGCTCGGCGCTCTGCAGCCGGCTGATGATGCTGCGCAGGAAGACCTGGTTGAAGCGCAGCTGACACTCGGTCGAGACCTGCTCGAGAAGCGTCGAGCTCACCTTCATGACCATCACCGAGCCGGCGGCGCTGATGGTCGCCGTGCGCTTCGCGCCGCGCACATAGCTCGTCTCGCCGAAGCAGTCGCCCATCTCGAGGTAGCCCAGAGGGCGCGCCAGGCGGTTCACCGCAACCCGGCCCTGGACGATGATGTAGAAGCGGTCGTCCATCTCGCCTTCCTTGACGATCTCCTCCCCGTCGGCATAGTCCTGCCAGCTGCTCGCGCGCAGCACCTCCCAGATCTCGCTGTGCGAGAAGTCATGGAAGAACTTGAGCTTGCGCAGCAGGCTGAACTGCTCCTGCTGATCGATGCGGTTGTACTGCGCGCGCAGCTTCTGGTGCACGCGCGTGAGCTCTGCGGCAAAGTCCAGACCCGTCTTGTAGCGCTTTGCGGGATCCTTCTGCAGGGCGATCGCAGTGACGTTCTCGAGCTCCTCCGGTACCTCCGGCCTCAGGGTGTGAATCGGCGGCGGGGTCGCGAAGACGATCTGGTGCAGGAGCTTCTGCAGATTGCCGGCCCTGAAGGGGCGGTGGCCGGTGAGCAGCTCGTACATCACCGCGCCCAGCGAGTACAGATCCGAGCGGTTGGTGAGCTCGAGCGACTGAACCTGCTCGGGAGACATATAGGAGGGGCTGCCGGCGATGCCCTCGATGCGCGAGATCTCCGAGTCCGCCACCAGCGCGATGCCGAAGTCGATGATGCGCACGTCGCTGTCGAGCGTGAGCATGATGTTGCTCGGCTTTATGTCACGATGAATCACGCCCCGGCTGTGCGCGTAATGCAGCGCGCGCGCCGCCTTGTAGACGAGCTCGACGACGTCATCGATGCGCAGCAGGTTGTCCGGGCGGCAGTAGGCGGCCAGCGTGCGCGCGCCGTGCACGTGCTCGGTGACGATGTAGCAATGGTCGTTCTCTTCGCCCGCATCGTAGATCGGCAGGATGTTCGGATGCTGCAGCATGCCGACCATGTGCGCCTCGGACAGAAACATCTTGCGCGCGATGCGCTTGCGATTCTCATCCGCGGTCGAATCGGTGTTGTATACCTTGATCGCGACGTCGCGACCGTAGTAGGGGTCATGCGAGAGGTAGACGACGCCGGTGCTGCCGCGACCCACCTCATTGATGATCTCGTACTTGCCGATCTTCTCGGGCAGGGACGCGCGCGGCTTCGGCAGCTTCGCAGGATCCTTCAGTTGTGTCTGAGTCAAGGGTAAGCCGTGGCCGCGGCGGCGTTGTAAGGACGCGCCGAAGAATACTGCGGCGGCTGCGAATCAAACTGTGATTTGAGTCGAGGCTCGGCGAAAGTGGTCATAGCCCGAGGTCGTGGGCTCGACCGGGCGGCCGTTGAGGGCCCACGTCACGGAATCACCGGCGGTGCATCGGCCGATGATGGTCGATCTTAAGTTCAATCGCGCGGCCACCGCGGCCAGCGCGTCGTAGC
>DATGIA010000040.1:0-39822 GCA_035307465.1 Steroidobacteraceae bacterium | reverse complement strand
CATGCGCCGCTTGGGGCGCGTCATCGCGGCGCAGCGCACCTTCATCGCGGATGCGGCGCACGAGCTGCTGACGCCGCTCACCGCACTCAAGCTGCAGACCCAGATGCTGGCGCGCGCCGAGAGTGCGCAGCGCCAGCGCGAGGCGACGGCCGAGCTGCAGGGCGGGGTGTCGCGCACGCTGCAACTTGCGCGTCAGCTCCTCACGCTCGCGCGCCACGGTCTCGAGGCCGAGACTCGACCCGAAGGGAGCATCGATCTCGCCGGACTGCTGCGCATCGTGCTCGCGATCCATGCGCCGCTCGCCGCGAGCAAGAGCATCGCCCTCGAGCTTCTCGCCCCCGCCGACACGGTTGCGCTGCGAGGCCAGGAAGAGGCCCTGCAGACTCTCGTATCGAACCTCATAGAGAATGCGATCAAGTACACGAGCCCGAGCGGCCGTGTGCGCATTCGCTGGCAGCACGCGCCCGGCGCCACCACACTCGAGATCGAGGACTCCGGGCCCGGCATTCCACCCGAGGAGCGCGAGCGGGTCTTTGATCGCTTCTATCGTCGACCCGGCGAGCTCGCCGCCGGCAATGGCCTCGGGCTCGCCATCGCCCGCGAAATCGCCGAGCACCACGGCGCCACCATCAGCCTCGAGGTGTCGGATGAGCTCGGCGGCCTCGCCGCGCGCGTACGCTTCACGCGCCTCGATCGGCCCGCCGCCCGACGTCGCGCTGCCTGATCGCGAGTTGCGGATTGCCAAAATTCGGTGGGGCGCCGACCCAGAGCGTGGGTTGTTATATGATGGTCGGCGGGTGATCTGCAACGAAGGGCCGGTTCGAGCTCCACGCAAGTCGCCGGGCGTTGTGGATCTGGATTGAGATCCGACAGGGTCAAGAGCAACAGCTCGCCGGTTCGACCCGGCGCACGGAGGATTCCAATGAAAATTCCAAGCCTCGTCGGCAGCGTGATGATGTTGATAACCGCAGCGGGATCAGCGGCGCTCCACGCCGCCGACATGCCGGCGCCGATGCAGGCCGCAGACATCAAATGGGGGCCGGCTCCGCCGGTGCTGCCGGCCGGTGCCCAGGCGGCCGTGATGGCCGGTGATCCCGCCACGACGGGATTCGTGAGCGTCCGGCTCAAGATGCCTGCCGGCTATCGCATACCCGCTCATTCGCACCCGACGGATGAGCATGTGACGGTGATCTCCGGGACCTTTGCGATCGGGATGGGCGACAAGCTCGACAAGAAGCAGTCGAAAACGTTGAAGGCAGGAGGTTATGCGGTCGCGCCGGCGAACATGCACCACTTCGCTTGGACCAAGACCGGCGCCGTCGTGCAGGTCGATATGATTGGGCCGTTCGCCATCACCTATGTAAATCCTGCGGACGATCCTACCAAGAAAAAATAGGTTTTCAGGAGGCAGACCCGCTGCCGGTCCGCGTCGCGCGGTGCTCTCTTAGTGCGGCACCGCGTACGCGACCGGCACATAGCTGTAGCTCTGCACCGCCCCGGAACCGGGCTTCGGCGGAGGATCGGCACGCAAGTGACCGAGGCCCGGGAACGAGAGATGAGCGCCTGCCACGAGGTCGCGGTGCGCTGCCACCTCTCTGAAGATCTTCTCGCGCTCGGTCGCTGCCGCCGCTGAGTCCGTGTCGAACGCAATGGTGACGCCGGGGTCGAGGAACTGCACGGCCGCTACATGCATGAGATCGCCCCAGAGGATCAGTGTGTCGGTGCGGCTCGTCACCTGATAAACAGTATGACCGGGTGTGTGCCCCGGCGCGGCGACGGCCTTGATGCCCGGGAGCAGGTCCACGTTGCCGCGGAAGGGTTGGTAGTGTTTCGAATCGATGTACGGCTTGAACGCCTCCATCGCATCCTTGAACGCGCCCCGCTTGTCCGCCGGCGCTTTTCTCATCTGCTCCTCACTCAGCCAGTAGTCGGCCTCGGTCTGCGCGCAGTGTACGTTGGCGTTCGGAAAGAGCGCCTTGCCGTTGTGCGAAAGACCCCCAATGTGATCGCCGTGCATGTGGGTGATGTAGATCTCATCCACCTGTTCGGGCTGATAGCCCGCCGACTGCATGTGGGCGATGAGCTTCCCCGCCGCGGGCCCCATGACGGAGCCTGCGCCCGCATCGATCAGCACGAGCTTCGAGCCGGTGTTGATCAAGAAGGCATTTATCGAAAAATCCACCGGCTCCTTGAGAAAGGAGCGCGCGAGATCCGCATCGATCTGCGCCGGGGTGATGTGCGTCAACAGATCGTGCACCTTGAAGGGGGCGACGCCGTCGGAGATCGCCGTGACCTCGAACTCGCCGAGCATCATCCGGTACCAGCCGGGCGCTTGAGTCTTCTGCAGCGGCGCGGCCGCGAGAGCGGTCTGTCCGCTGCCCGCGCACAGCACCCAGCCGAGGATAAGCGAGAGCGCGCGCAGCGACCCACCGACCGGGTGCGCGTGCGTCCATAAAGACTGCATCATGTAAGGAAGCTCCCTGTTCAGATTGCCGCCGATGCGGCAGCCCAAAATGGTACCCGAAAGGCTCGAGGTCAAGCGGCGCGCGCGAGCGCGGCAACCCGCCGGCCACCCTGCTGGGTTGACCGAGTCGGCTCCTCACCCGGTGAGATGCTCCAGGCTGAGGGCGATCCTCATCCACGTTGGGGTATCGGCAAACCAGGTCGCGAAGAGCGGCTCGGCAATGAGCAGTGCGAGCCCCCATGCGTACACCGGGTGCGGTCGCCCGCGGGTGCGCCAGTCGTAGATCATCGCGATGATGACCAGCACGATCCCGACGATCGCCGGCGGTAGTGCCACAAAGGGCGGAGGCGGCGCGCCCTGGGCGGCGCCCGGCGGCGCGAACAGCGTGATGAACACGCGCGCAACGGCCGGCGTCATCATCCCGGCGAGCAGCAGGAACATCCAGCGCTTGTGCACTTCGGGACGACGCACGTTGGAGATGGCCGCCGCGAACAGCCCGATCATGAGCGGCAGGGCGCAGAACGCGACGGCGCCGAAGCGTCGCGATGCCGCGCCATAACCGCGCAGATCATCGAGGCGCATCAACGTCACCTTGGTCACGATGATCGAGCACAGCAGCACGCTGAAGAGCGCGATTCCAAACAGACCCCAGTTGCGATGCGTCGTCGTGCGCCCGGCCGCGATCCACGCGGTCTGCATAAAATAGAACACCGTCCAGGAGAAAAGCAGGAAGCCGTGCACGTGCACGATCGGCGGGGCATGAAAGCTCCCGCCCAGCACGGGCGCCCAGTAAGTGGGCGTGAAACCGCCGAATGCGATCAGGACAAACACGGCGCCCATCCATAGATGGAACCTGCGCTTGTCGGCCCGGGGCACCGTCAAATTCGCCAGAGTGGCTTCCATGGAGATCTCCCTCTTATCAGGGAATTGTGACACCTGGCACGAGCACCGTCATCACAGTCCGTGAGCCATGGGTACACCCGCTCCCGGGAAGCAGGGTCCAGACGCGATCACCCGGCGAGCTGCCTCGGCTGCTGCAGAACGCTGGCGTAGCGGAAGATGATTGGAGCGGGTGATGGGAATCGAACCCACGTTAGCAGCTTGGGAAGCTGCAGTTCTACCATTGAACTACACCCGCGTTACTCTTGAATCTTATTTCACCGATCGCCCTCACCGCAATGGCCTGCGCGAGCGCCATTTTTCCGCAGTCCACACGGTACTCGAGTGAAAGACCGAATTAGACACGACAGTAGCGCCAAGTGCTCGCGATGACCTGATGGTGAATATTCGCAGTGGCGAGTTTGCGATCACGATCGAGCATCTCGTGCTCGACCTCAACGGAACGCTCGCCTGCGACGGCAGGTTGCTCCGAGGCGATGCGCCGGGTCTCTTGACTCATCCGCAACGGCATGCCGCGACGCTGCGCCAGCTCGAGCGCGGCTACCGATCGCGCGGCTCCGAGCTCTCCGGTGAGCACGCCGGATCGCCAACCGGCAGCACATCGCGGGCCCACTCCATACGCTTCCACCCGGGTACCGGGGTGCGCACCGACGGGCGCGGGACGAACTGCGAGGGCTCGATCTGCTGCTGCTTGTGGATGTAACGGGGGCAGTTCGGAAACACCTGCTGGACGGACACCTGCACGATGAACTGGGCTTCAGGGTAGGGCGGATCGACCGAGTCCGCAGGGACGATCCGTGCGACACCATTCACGCGCAGCCTTTTTTGATTGGCGAAATCGATGAACAACAGGCCAATCGACGGATTCTCGAGGACGTTGCCCATCGACAGATACATCCCATTGCCGTCATAGTTGGGAAACACGAGCGTCCGCGGATCGATGACACGCACGAAGCCCGGATCGCCCCCCTTATACGAGCAGTTCGGCCTGCCGTGAGCGTCTGCCGTGGCCAGGAAGAGCATGTCCACCCGCTCGATGAACGCTCGATCGTCATCCGTCACGTGCTCGCGAAACAGCCGCTCCTCGATCCGATCGGCGAGCCGCTCGGTATCAAATCGACGCTGCAGCTGCCGATGGCTTTCGCCGTAGAGTCTCGACATGGCCTACCTCCCGGGAATCCCGGCCACAGCTATCGGCCTTGGAGCAATCGATTATGCCTGCTTGCCGTATCGGCTCGCGCCAAACCAATCGACGACCACCACCGGCTCATCGCCGACGACCCACGCATCGTGCCCGCTGGGCAATGAGGTGATGTCCCCGGGACCTGCGATGAACTCGGTACCGTCGTCCATTCGAATCGCCAGCCGTCCTGCGACGTGGTACTGGAAGTGAGGCGCGGTGCAGCTCGAGGTCTTGGCGAGGGGTTTTACGTCATTCGACCATCGCCAGCCAGGCTGGAATACCAATCGACCCACTTCCGCACCGCCGACGGTCAGGATTTCTGCGCGGCCGTTGGGAAATGAGCGAACTTCCTCGGGCTTCATGAATGACTTGTGCTCGGTTTTCTGCTCGTGGTTATGCATGTGTTCCTCTTCGTGGATTGGAGGACTCCCTACGCCGGGGCACGCATCGCGGCCCCGTACAATATGCCGGTGGCCCCAGTAGAGTTTACTTACTAGTAGGTTAAAATCAAGTGAAGATGCCCAGAATCCCGAAACATCCGCTTCCACCGTCCGCCGTAAAGGCGCCCCGGATACCCTCGGCGGCGGCGCGGGCGGTTCTGGACGCAGCCGAAGCGCTAGCTCAGACGCGCGGCTACAACGGCTTCAGTTATGCGGACGTTGCAGCGCAACTCGGGGTTACAAAAGCGAGTCTTCACTACCACTTCCCCACGAAGGCGAAACTCGGGCGTGCGCTGATCGAGCGTTACCACGTCTCCTTCATCGAAGCTCTTGGCGCCATCGATCGGGAAGCGCACGAACCATGCGGGAAAATCCAGCGGTACATCGCGCTTTATGAAAGCGTCCTGCGCAACGACCGGATGTGCCTGTGCGGCATGCTGGCGGCGGAGTACGCGACGCTGCCCCAGCCGATGCAGCTGCAACTGCAACTGTTCTTCGACGCCAACGAGCGCTGGCTCGCGACCGTCCTGGAGGCCGGATCGCGGATCGGGCAGTTTGCCTTTGCTGAAAGCACGGTCGAGCGCGCACGCTCGTTGATGGGAGCACTCGAAGGCGCCCTGCTGATCGCGCGCTGCTACGGGGACGTGCGGCGGTTTCGCGTCGCGGCCGACTGCATACTTGCGGACCTGTGCAGGGCGCCGGCCCGGCATCCCAGAATCCACGTTGCTGGCAAGCGCGCCCGCGCGGGCGGCACTTAGGGGATTGCGTCCGCTGCTCCCAACCGAAAATTCAGGAGAACTCATGATCTGCAATGTCGATCGACGCCAGCTGCTCGTGGTCGCCGGAACGGCGGCCCTCGGTCTCGTTGCAGGCGCGCCCAGGGTGCGGGCGGAAGAGAGCCAGGGGAAGAATGCCCATGATGCCAGGGAAGTGCTCGCCGTTGAGGATCTGATGCGCGAGCACGGCGTGCTGCGTCGAGCGCTGCTGGTGTACGCCGAGGCGGCCTCTCGCGCCGCACAAGGAAGCGACGACCTACCGATGGATGCGCTCGGTCGGACGGCGGCGCTGTTCAGAACCTTTGGTGAGGACTATCACGAGCGCGCGCTGGAAGAACGGCACGTGTTCGTTCCTCTCATCAACGCCGGCGGTGAGAACGGCGCGCTCGCGAGGACGCTCACCGCGCAGCATCAGCGAGGTCGGGAGATCACCGACTACATTGCGAGGATGGCCAAGCAGGGGCGATTGGATCCAGCGGACCGAATGAGTTTCTCCGGCACCCTCACCAGTTTCGTTCGCATGTACGAGCATCATGCCGCGATCGAGGACACCATCGTCTTTCCAGCGTGGAAACGCACCCTGTCGGGCAACCAGTACGAGGAGCTCAGCGATCAGTTCGAGGATCTCGAGCACCGGATGTTCGGCAAGGATGGCTTCGAGGATGCGCTCAAGCGAATCGCCGCCATCGAGCAATCGTTCGGGCTCGCCGACCTGAGCGCACTGACGGCGCCTGCGCCGCCCCGCGCGGCGAAATAACCGCACCGCGAGCGAAGGGCGACGGATGACGCACGGGACGCACGCCCTCTCCCATTCGCCCGCCTTCAGATTCGTGTTGACGATGGGGATCGTCAACCTTTTCGCGGACATCACATACGAAGGCGGAGGTGCGCTCAACGGGCCCTTCCTGGGCTCGCTCGGCGCCACCGCCGCGATCATCAGTGTCGTCGCGGGCCTGGGGGAATGTCTCGGCTACGCGGTGCGCACCCTTTCGGGAAGCATCGCCGACCGGACCGGTGCGCACTGGGCGGTGACCTTCATCGGCTACTCGATCAACCTGCTGGCCGTTCCCGCGATGGCGCTCGCACCCAACTGGGAGACGGCTGCAGCCCTCGTCCTCGCCGAGCGCATCGGTCGCGGTATCCGCAAGCCCACGGTCGAGGCGATGCTCTCCTACACCACCGGTAAGGTGGGACGCGGCTGGGTCTATGCCGTGAACACGGCGCTCGATGAGACCGGAGCGACCATCGGGCCCCTGCTGATGGCGCTCGTCCTCTACTTCAGGGGGAGCTACCCGCTTGCGTTTGGTCTCTTGTCGTTCTCCTCGATTGCTGCTCTTGCGACGCTGACGGCGGCGCGCCTCAAGTTCCCGCTGCCCGCTCAGTTGGAAGTGGGTGAGAGGACCGCTCGCACGACGGGTTTCGTGGCCACCTACTGGATCTACATGGCCGCCGGTGCAGTGTTCGCCGCCGGGCTCACCAGCTTCGAGCTGGTCTCATTTCACCTTTCCGCAACCCGATCCGTCGCGCCGGCGCTGATTCCGGTGCTGCTCGCCCTGGCCACCGCCGGTGGCGTCGTGGCAAGCCTCGTGTTCGGCAAGATGTACGACCGGCTTGGGATCGGTGTCGTCGCCGCTGCGGCCTTGCTCTCGTCGCTTTGCTCGCCGTTGCTTTTCCTAGGAGGTCCGTGGCTGGTCGTGGTCGGGATGTTTCTGTGGGGTATCGGTTATGCCACCCAGGACACGCTCATCAAGGCCTTGATCGCGGGCGTGCTCCCGGAGGGCCGCCGCAACAGCGCCTTCGGCATCTTCTACCTGGGCTACGGCACCGGCTGGCTGGCTGGAAGCATCATCATGGGCCTGCTCTACGAGCATTCGCGCCCGGCGCTGATCGCCTTCGCGGTGGCGACCCAGATCGCCTCGGTCCCACTGTTCCTGTGGGGTGCCCGCGCCGGCCGTTCAGCAAGATCCTGAAGTCGCCTGGCCCGAAGGCTCGTTCGACTGGGCCAACTCAGGCGCAGCTCCGACGCCGGAGCGTCAGCTGCTGCTGCCGCTGCGCCCAGGAGATCGATGCGTCGACCACGGGCGTTCAGACTTACCGCTGAAAACTGCGTCCGCCGTTGCGCGCGCCGAAGTCCAGTCGCCGCGATCGATCTCGAGCTCGAGCTGGCCTGGCGCCCAACCCGCGTGCCCCATGAAGATACGCAACCCCTCCATGGGTTTGTCACGACCGAGCAGCTGGATCAATAAGCCCCGATCCGCGCTCAAGCAGACGCCCTCGAACGCTTGAATCGCGTGCGCGGGCGGCGCGGCTGCCCGAAACAGATACCACACGGCGCCGAAATCCACCGGGCCACCGAAATACACCTTGTCACGCAATCGCGCGAGGCGCTTCAGCTCCGGAAAAAGCTCCGACACCGCGATGCGCGTCGGCCGGTTGACGATGATCCCAACCGGGCCAGGCCCCAGATTGTTCATCGTGAGCACGATTGAGCCGTCGAAGTCCGGATCGGGTAATCCGGCACGGGCTTTCAGCAAAATCGCGGTGAGAGGCGTTGCCTCCTCGGCGGACCATGTCCCACCGAACGCGAGCAGACAGGCGCAAAGCACGCACGCCAGGCAGCGCACCAGACCGAGCGCAAGAACGCTTCGCAACGAGACTTCCCGTGGCATTGCAATCGCTTCGCCGCGGATATGATCGCACACCGCCGGGCCCCGGTCCGAGCGGAAAATATTGAATCCCCCGGCCGCACTTGGACTCGGTCGGGCATCGGACCCCCCGACCATCGCACGGATGTCTCCAGGATGCGCGCGCAGCGCGCTCTGACCTCAGGTCAACGATGATGCAACCGCTTGGCCAGGCTCGCCGAGCCTCGCGGTGCAGACCTCGGCCAGGGCGGCCGGTCGTCCTGAGCGCCTCAACTCGCGGGCCGTCAGGACGACGCCGATCAGAATCATCGCATAGCCGATGGCGCCCAAGAGCATGTGCTCATGCATGGTGGCTCCGTGAACTTGAGTTCAGTAACGCAACGATCGCGTCGTTGGAAATGGGTACCGTCGCAGGCGCGAATGGTTGCGTTGAGGACGAGGTCTTGTCGATCGAGCGTGTGCACCGCGCCCTTGATGGAGCCGTAACCGATCTGCGCGCGGCGGATACTCACCGGCCGAGGCGTCTGCAGGCGCGCGGAGGCAGTGCATGAGATTGAGTCATTTGCTCGTATGGTCGATCAGCGGCTCGATCTGGCTCGGTTCGCTCTGCGCATTCGCAGATGCTGCGAGCGCGCATGCAGATGCCGTCAGCTCGGATACCGTGACAACGTGCGGCTTCTGTCACGGCACGAACGGCCGCAGCGTGTCGCCGATGTTTCCTCATCTGGCGGGACAACCCGCCGCCTACATCGAAGCGCAGCTCAAAGCGTTCAAGGATCAAACGCGCGCCGATCCGGACGCCAAGGCATACATGTGGGGCATGGCAGCCCCTTTGAGCGAACCGATGATCCGCGAGCTCGCCGAGTACTTCTCGAAGCAGCCGGCCGCGGCCGGCAAGTCCGGTGACCCCGCGCGGATTCAGCGTGGCAAGGTGCTATTCGAAGAAGGGGTGCCTGAGCGGCAGATTCCCGCTTGCGCCTCGTGCCATGGGGCCCGTGCCGAAGGCATGGCGACCGTCCCCAGGTTGGCCGGCCAACACTCCCCCTATCTGTGGAAGCAGCTGAAGGTAATTCAGATCTCCCTTCGCGATGCACCGGTGATGCAAACGGTCGTGAAGAATCTAACCCCGCAGGAGATGCAGGCGGTCGCGGCCTATCTGGAGTCCCTCTGACGGGATTCGCGCGTCGCCCTCGATTCGCCTGTTCGAACGCGATCCGCTAGATTGATCGCGCAGCGCGAACGCGCGCCTCGAGGGAGTGAAAGCCTTGATCATCATCAGATCCACCTGGGGCGCCGCGGGTGCGGCGCTGCTGAGCCTGCTCGCCTGCCCTGCCCGCGCGGATGATTCGGTCGCGGCGCGTTTCCTCGCGGCCACGAGATCGGTGCAGCCGCTTTCCGAGGTGGCGCTCAGCCCGGATGGCCGTCGGCTGGTCTATGGCAGCACGGTGACGGGACAGCGGGACGGCGCGGAAGTCGAGGTGTCCGCGCTCTGGGTTGTCGATGCGCACGATGGCTCCGGAGCGACGCGCCTCAGTGCCTGCCCGGGGGCGATCTGCGATGAGCGCGGCGCAGCCTGGTCGAGCGACGGGCGGCGGATCGTGTTCGTCACGACCGACGCCTCGGAGCAGACCCAGATCGCGGTCGCCTCCGCAGAGGGCCATGACGTGCGCATTCTCACCCACGCGCAAGGACCGGTCGATGCGCCGCGCTTCTCCCCGGACGGGGCCCGAATCGCCTATCTCTATGCCAAAGGCGCGCCGCGTACGCCCGGGGCGCTCAATCCGCTGGCACGGGCGGCCGGGGTCATGGGATCGGCCGTCTATGAGCAGCGCCTCACGGTCATCGGGGCCGAGGGTGGGGAGGAGAAGCTCCTCGGCCCCGACGACCTCTATGTCTACGAGTACGACTGGTCCCCCGACGGGCAGCGGTTCGTCGTGAGCGCGGCGCATGGCTCGGGAGACGACAACTGGTGGGTTGCGGAGCTCGACCTGCTCGACTCCGCGAGCGGCACGCTCACCCCGCTTGCAAAGCCCGCGGTACAGATCGCCTCGCCGCGATGGTCGGGCGATGGCGGCCGCATTGCCTACATCGGCGGACTGATGAGCGATGAGGGCATCACGGGAGGCGATGTGTACATCGTACCGGCGGGCGGCGGCACCGCCGAGGATGTGACGCCCGAGCTGCCCGCCTCGGTACAGACTCTCACCTGGAATGGCTCGAAGAGCCGCCTCCTCGCCACGGAATTCGCCGCGGGCGAAGAGGTGCTGGCGAGCATCGACGTCGATGCCAAACGCCAGCGCGAGCTGTGGCGGGGCACGCAGATGATCTGGGCGAGCACGGTCGACGGCCTTGCGCCGGGCGCCGCGGGCATCGCGCTCTCGCGCAGCGGGAACTGGTCGGCCGTGATCCGCCAGTCCTACACCTCGCCGCCCGAGGTGGAGACGGGACCGCCGGGCTGGTGGCATGCGGTCACGCACCTCAACGCCCACGTACGTCCAGTCACGGGCAAGGCGCTACAGGTCCGCTGGATGAGCGACTCGCTCAAGGTGCAGGGAATGCTGATCGAGCCTCCCACGATCGTCAAAGGCCGACGCTATCCGCTCATCGTGGAAGTACACGGAGGGCCTGCTTTTGCGCACTACCCGATCTATCCCGCGCGGGCGGACGACTTCGATGCCGCCCTCGCGGCCGCGGGCTACTTCGTGCTCAAGCCCAATCCGCGCGGCAGCTACGGCCAGGGCGAGGCCTTCACGCGAGCCAATGTCCGCGATTTCGGCTACGGGGACCTGCGCGACCTATTGCGCGGGCTCGATGAGGTCGAGCGCACGGCGCCGATCGACCCCGCGCGCGTTGGCATCGAGGGCTGGAGCTACGGTGGGTACATGACCATGTGGGCCCTCACGCAGACCGACCGCTTCAAGGCGGCCGCCGCGGGAGCGGGATTGAGTGACTGGCTCTCCTATTACGGAACCAACGACATCGACACCTGGATGCTGCCCTACTTTGGCGCCTCGGTGTACGACGATCCCAAAGTCTATGAGCGCAGCTCACCGCTCACCTTCATCAAGAACGTACACACGCCGACACTCATCGTCGGCGGCGACCGAGACGCCGAGGTACCGATCACGCAATCCTACGAGTACTGGAATGCGCTGCGCCGGCTCGGGGTCAAAACCGAGTTCGTGGTGTACCCCGACGAGGGTCACATCTTCTTCAAGCATTCGGATCAGGCGGACGTGGTCACCCGGGTGCTCGCCTGGTTCGATCGTTATCTCGGCACCGATGAGCAGCCGGCCGCGCAAGCCGCATCGAGCGCGCAGCAGGTCCCCGCCGCGAAGCCCTGACTCGAGCGCATTCAGGCCTCGTACACCCAGTTGCCGGCCAGCATCGTCCGCTGCACCTTGATCGCGAGCCACGCCTCGGGCGGCAGGGTGAGCGGGTCGGCCTCGAGCACGACCAGATCGGCGAGCTTGCCGGGCTCGAGCGAGCCCTTCTCGTGTTCCTCGAACGAGGCATAGGCCCCGTCGAGCGTGGCGGCGCGCAGCGCCTCGGCGACCGTGATCCGCTGGCTCTCGCCCCAGACGTGTCCGCTCGGATCCTTGCGCGTGGTCATTGAATAGAGCCAGAGCATGGGATCGGGCGGGCTTGCCGTGTAGTCCGACGCGCAGGGCGGCCGCAAGCCTGCATCGAGAAAGGATCGATACGCGAACATGCGCTGAGCGCGCTCCTCGCCGTAGAAGTGCAGCACATCACCGTGGAAATTGACGTAACCGGAGAACGGGATGGGAATCGCCCCCAGCGCCTTGATGCGCGTGATGAGCTCGGGGGTGACCACCGTGCAGTGCTCGAGCCGGAAACGCGGATCGCGTCGCGGGAACTCCCGCTCGAGCTGCTCGTAGATACCGAGCATGCGCTCGATGGCCCGCTCGCCGTTGGCATGGGTTGCGAGCTGAAACCCGGCGAGCCAGGCCTTGCGCGAATTCTCGTACAGGCTCTCGCGGGTGCCCACCTCGAGTCCGGAATAGTCGCCCATGCCCTCATAGGGGGCCGCAAGCCAGGCGGTGCGCTCCGAAATCGAGCCGTCCGCGAACTGCTTGATGGCACCGATTCGCACCATGACATCGCCGAACCCGGTGTGCAGGCCGGCGGCGATGTAGCGATCGAGCGCGCCGACATCCATCATGCAGTACACGCGAAAGCGCAGCTCGCCGCTGTCGCGTGCATCCTGATAGGCCTGAAGTCCCGCGGGCTGGGCATCCGCCTCGCACGCGGAGGTGATGCCATGTGAAGCGTAGAGCTTCGAGGACAAGGCGACGCCGCGCCGATGATCCTCGCGTGTGAGCTCATCGGGTATCTTCGCGAGCACGGCCGCGAGCGCCTTGTCGGCGACACGACCGTCGAGCTCGCCCCGCGCATCGCGCTCATAGGTGCCGCCCGGCGGATCCGCAGTGCCCGAGGTCACCCCCGATCGCTCGAAGGCGCGAGAGTTCATGAACCCCGTATGCCCGCCGCGATGCTCGACCAGAACGGGGTGGTTCGGTACCGCCGCATCGAGGTCGGCTCGCGTCAACGGGCGCGGCGTCTTGCCGTCATCGTACAGGTAGCCGCGCACCCATTGACCGCCGGGCGTCGCCGCGGCCCGCGCGCGCAGCACCGCCTGGATCTGCCCGATCGAATCCTTGTCGCAGGCGACATACTTCAAGGCATAGAGGCCGCCCCATTCCGGATGAGCGTGCGCATCGATGAATCCTGGGAGCACCCGCTTTCGCCCCAGATCGATGCGGCGCGTGCGCGCAGTCGCCAGCGCCAGGAGATCCGCATCGTCGCCGACGGCGAGGATCCGCCCTTCCCGGATCGCGACCGCACTCGCTTCGGGCAGCGCGCCGTGCAGGGTGGTGATCAGCCCGTTGTGGAGAATGAGGTCGGGCTCTGCACGCTCGAAGCGCGCGAGCGGCAAGACGGCGAGCGTCTTGACGAAACTTCGGCGAGTGATCGGCACGGATGCTCCTCGAGTGTGGCTGCGCCGCCCGCGGCCGCGCTCGCCGAGCGATGGTACACCGGCGAACGAGGAGCGCCCATCCGGTGCGCGGTGATAAGCTCCGCGCCCAGCGAGAGGTTTGCGAGTTGCCGATGCCGATCGAATATCGCATTTTCTTCAAGGTCCTGCTGCTGCCCCCGTCGTTGCCGATTCTCATCGGCCTCATCGGGCTGCTCATGTGGGTGCGGCGTCCGCGCACCGCCTTTGTTTTGTGTGCGGTGTCGATCGCAAGCTTGTGGCTGCTCGCGACGCCGATCGTCTCCGACGCGCTCACCCGGGCGACCGAGGCGTACCCCGCATTCGATCCAACGCACCTCGATGCACGCGCCTCGCTCGCCGAGGCCATCGTCGTGCTGGGCGGCGGCGTGCGCCGGGGGGCGCCCGAGGCGGGGGGCGATGCACCGGGAATTCGTGCGGATCTGCGCCTCATCGAGGGCGCCAAGGTCGCGCGCGCGACCCATCTGCCCGTGCTCGTTTCCGGAGCGCCGCGCGAAGCCGCGGCGATGCGCCGCTTCATGCAGGAGGATTTACAGCAGCCGGTGCGCTGGGTGGAGGGCGCCTCCACGACCACGCACGAGAATGCGCTCTACACCGCGCGACTCTTGAAGCGCGAGGGCATCGACAAGATCATCCTCGTCACCTCGAGCACGCACCTGAAACGGGCCGTGACGGAATTCAGCGCCGTGGGCTTCGAGGTGACGCCGGCGCCGGCGGAAATGTGGACGCACGATGAGCGTGGAGTGCTCGGGTTCGTGCCGTCGGCGAGCGCGCTGGAGCGCTCGCATACTGCCCTCTATGAATGGGCGGGACGATTGGCCCAGATCCTTTAAGACGGGATACCGCCGGTGGCCTCCACCTCGACCAGCAGATCGGTGCGACACACATCGGCTTTCAGGTAGACAATCGGCGCGTCAGGGCGCACGGCGGCGGTGAGGGTGCGGGCGATGACCTCGAGGTCCTGCGGGCGGCGCACGTAGACCTTGAATTTCAAGCCCTCGAGCGAATAGCGCGGCGCGCCGGCCATACGGTTCGCCTCCTCGATGAGGGCCGCGATGTTTGCGAGCGTCTCTTGCGTCTGCGCAACGACATCACCGGCATGCAGACTCTCGTGTCCCACGATGCTCGCGGTGCCCGAAACGAACAGGTTCGTGCCGCTGGAGCGCGCGAGCATACAGGCGCGCGAGAAGCTCGGACTGTGGACGCCGTACCTGCGCGGATAGTGGTAGGCGCTCGTCTGGCGTGGATTCTCGATCAGCGCCGGCGCCTCGCGCGAGGCAAGAAAGTAAATCGATAGCGGGCTGCCAGCCGGGGATCCGAGCGCGCTCGCAGCCGGGACATTGCCGGCGATGGGCCGCCCCGAGGCGCGAAATGCGCGCTGCCGCGCGCCGTTGAATTGTCGATACCGCTCCTCGCCACCCGCCTCGCGGTTGATGTCGGGAAGGTAATTCCACACCCGGATCAAATGCCCGTGACCGCTCGAGCGCAGGACCTCGAAGATCTGCCCATAGGCGGCGAGCGTCGCCTGCTCGAGCGCCGTGGCGTGGGTCGGCTCGGCCACGGGCACCGCCTGCTCGAGGGCGAAGCGATGCTCATCGATCGTCACCGAGCCGAACAGAAGATCCTCGCAATAACGATAGGAGACAGTCGCACCCGAGTCGCCCATCCGGGGATTCAACCCGTTCTCGAGGTGTACCGGCGCGTCGCTGCAAGTGACCCGCCACACTTCGCACAGGTCGGGCGAGATCAGGGCCGGGGTCCTGCTGGCGGTGACCGGCACGGGGACATGCGTCCCATCGGCGAGCGGTGGCTCCGTATAGCCGACGAGGCCGAGCACGTCGTTCCAGCCTCGATCGGGATGCGCGCGCAGCATCGCCGTGGGCATGTAGTCGAGTTGGAGAGCTGCGGCGCTCATGCCCTGGAGTCTAGCGTGACGAGCGTGTGCGCGCGCGCCTCAGAATGCAACGAACGGACCGGTGCCTGCGTTGGTCGATGCGCCCTCGATCGCATAGGCGACACCGCGTCCGTAGAAAAACGGCAGACCCCAGTCGAACGTCCCGGCCAGCGAGAGCGTGCCGCCGAGATCCGGAATGGCGATGAACGTCGGATCGCTCATCAGCACCGCATCGAGGTTACCGATCGAAAAGGAGACCGTCGCGGAAGTGCCTGTCGCACCCTGCATCGTCGCGGTGAACGACTCGACGCTCGCAGGGCAGTAGAAGGCCGTGTTGGGGCTCGGGCAGGTCTGCAAGCTGGAGTCGGTGAAATACAGGCCGTTCGAGCCCGAGTCGATGAAGGACTCATTGCTTGCGCTCATGAAGGTCGTGAACAGGTTCCCGGGCATGGGTGAGCTCGAGCTGCTCGAGCCCACCGCGAGTACGGTCTTCGAGCCGAGCTGATTGTTCGATTCGGTGTCGATGCCGAAGACCAGCGAGCCCGTCACGCCCGGCGCGCCGCTGTTCGAGACGCTCGGCAACTCGACGATCACGCCGTTGTTGTCCCGCGCGAACAAGGTGATCGGATTGGTGACCTGGCTCGCGAGCGGCACCGCCGAGGCGATGCAGCTCGTCGCCGAGGTGCAGGTGTAGTACGAGGCGGTCTGCGGCATGCTCGCGCATGCTTGACCGCAATCCTGGGCGAACGGACCGATACCGAGCAGCCCATTGGCGCCGAACTGCGCGACGGTGTCCTCCTGAGTCGGATTTCCGGCGTTCTGGCAATCGGCCGGTACCGTCGCAAAGCGCGCATCGCCGATCAGCTGCGCTGGGAGCGACGCCGCCTTCTCTCCGCCCACCGTGAGGTCGACGAGCGCAATCGGGCCCCAGCTGTAGCCATCGACGAAGGTCGTGCACTCGAGGAGCGAGGAGCCGTTGAGCTGTGCCACGGGCAGCGTGATCTTGAGCACCTGCGAGAGCAGGCGCAGGCCGTACGACCCCGTATCGACCTGGATGTTGTCGATCGTCTGACAGGTGCTCGTGCCCGGCACGCACACCGTCACCGTCGTGTAGAGGGTGTTGAGCGCCGCCTGCGCGTTGGGTCCCGCGCTCACGGCGACGGCAGCGACGTTTGCGCCCGTCGGGGGCGGCGGGCCGCTGCCGCCCGAGCTGGAACTCGAGGTTCCCCCGCCTCCTCCGCAGGAGATCGCGAGCAAGCAGAGCAGCGCGCCGCCGGCCTGTGCAAGAGCCGAGGACGAGCGGCTCACGGAAGCTCCCGCACCGACACACCGTAGGGCACCTGACTCTCGAGATAGGCACGTCCCTGGAAGGCTCGCATGTGGCCGCTCAGGTGCACGACGAGATCGCTCGCCCGCACGGTGAGGTGGTGACGGTCGACCCGCGGCGCTCCCTGGGCGGCGGCCGCATAGTCAGCGTAGTGCGATCCGAGCACTTGCTTGAGGTTCGGCATCGTCGGGCCGCGCCAGGTGACGGCGAACACATTGCCCCCGGGGGTGGAGTACTCCCGGACCACGGTGCCCGTGACCGCATGAATCTCACTGAGACGATATAGGGCCTGATCGCTGGTGTGCAGCTCCCCCTTGAGCGTTGCGCCGTCCGCCTGCAGCGAGCTTTCGGGCTCGCCGAGCGTGGCATGCGCCGGGGAGATAAAGGAGACGAACGAGAGCGGGGTCAACGCGAGTGCGGCCAGCAACGATCGAACGCCGAGATTCTTCTTTCCCATCACGCTGTTGGAGCTCCGTTGCATTTCAAAAGTTCAGGGTCCCCATGTCGCGCGCAGGCGACACTGCACGCCCGCGGACGGAGCCACGCTAGCGTAACGCGTGAGGTCGGAGCGGGAAACGCCGCACGATTTTCGCAATCCGCGATTCCTTCCCCAGTATGAGCCAGCATTAGCAGGGGCCGTGCTCCCGAGCTTACAATCGGCACCAGGATCTGAGATGGGGCTGCAAGCCGCAAATGCGGGTCAGCGCTCGCCGGTTTCGACGTGAGTGCAGCGGGTGCAGCCGCCCCATCAACGGAGGAGAGATGACATCGTGACAGCCAGGGCCAAGCTCCAGGGCATGAGTCTCGTCGGCGTGCTGAGCCTCGTGGGCCTCGGCGCGGCGACGGCGCTGGTCGCCTGCCATATCGGGGGGGGTTACCGCATCGGGGGCACCGTCACCGGCTTGCGCGGGTCCGGTCTCGTGCTCGAGAACAATTCCGGCGACTCGTTGCGGATCAGCGGCAACGGCGGCTTTCGGTTCTCCTCCGGTATCGACAAAGGCGGCACCTATTCGGTCTCGGTGTCGACGCAGCCCGGCAATCCCTCGCAGACCTGCGTGGTCCACAATGGCTCAGGCACGATCGACAACACCGACATCAGCAACGTGATCGTGAGCTGTAATCGTCCCGGGTCCGTCGCCTACGTGGTCAATGAGAGCTCGAACAGCATCTCCGCCTATCTCATCCTTTCCAATGGTGTCCTCGCGCCGGTGCAAGGCTCGCCCTTCTCGACGAATGGCCAGTCGCCCGTTGCCGCCGTCGTGGATCCGAACGGCACCTATCTGTACGTAGCGAACAACGCCTCGAACACGGTCTCGATCTTCACGATTAATCAGAGCACCGGCGCTCTCAGCTCGGCGGGCCTTCCAGTCGCGACGGGCAACGGTCCCTTCGCCGTTCTCGTCGATCCGGCCGATCAGTTCCTCTATGTGGCGAACAAGACTGACAACACCGTGTCGGTGTACGAGATCGGCGCCGGCACCGCCACTGCGGTGAGCGGCTCCCCCTACGCGGTGGGAACCACGCCGAGCTCGCTCGCGATGGATCCCGGCGGCAACTTTCTTTACGTCACCAGTTACCTCGAGGGGCTCGTTTCGGCCTTCTCGATCGAAGCCGGCGCGGGCATTCTTTCGCCGCTCGGCGGCGCGCCCTTCGGCACCGCCAAAGGCCCGGTCAGGATCGGGGTCGCTCCGACGGGCAACCTGGCCTACGTCTCCAACGAGCTGTCGACCTCGCTCAGCGGTTACTCGCTCAATCCATCGACCGGAGATCTTGCTCCGCTGTCGGGCTTCCCACTGTCAACGACTTCCGCGCCCGAGGGCATGGCCTTTGATCCCGGCGGACGATTCGTGCTGGTCGCGGACGTGACCGCACGCAACAACATCTCGACCTACTCCATCTCGCCGAGCACCGGCGCCCTGACCCTCTCGAGCACGGTCGCCTCGGGCTCCACGGCCGGTAATGCGGTCTTTCCGGTCGACATCCAGATCACCCCCCAGGGCAACTTTGCGTACGTCGCCAACGAGAGCTCGAACACCGTGAGCGGCTTTGCGGTCGCCGCATCGACGGGCGCACTCAGCGCCGTGCCGGGCTCGCCCTTCCTGGTGGGAAGTGCGCCGCATGCGATCGCCATCTATTAACGTGCATTAGCGGCGGAGCAAGTGCTGCGCCGGGTGGGGCGGGCGCGAGAGCAGACCGATCACCGCCCTCGCACCGCCCTGCCGCCCCATCGCAAAGCGCATCAGCCGCCCTTTTGGTTCGCCTGATAAAGCGCCGCGAGCCGCGCATTGTCGATCGACCGTACCGCGCGGGCGATCGACTCGGCACGACACGCACGCACCGCCGTGCTCCAGCCGTGCGGGTCGCCCCCTGTATTAGGGCACACCTGCTCGGCGGCCAGGACGATTCGACGATAGAGGACACGCACGCCTGCATTCGTCTCGAGAGTCTGCCGGTCGTAGCGCACGACCACGTGGGCCACGTCCCTCGGCACCTCGACCGAGGCATCTGGGGCGGCGGCATGCGCCGCGCTCGCGAATGCAAGGCCGGTGGCAGCGAAGGCCGCGCCGGTCATGATGCTCGACAGCACGGCGGCCAATACGGTGGAACGGGGGGTCTTGCTGCTCATGTTGATCTCCTCAAAGTGGGCCAATGGATGACACGGCTATAGAACCCCGCAGCGCTCGTGGAGTCGCTAGAATGAGATCGAGGTCGTCCCTCGGATCCACGGACTCGTCCCTTGCCGGTCCGTCGCACACCCTCCGGAAGGATTCGTTGCGCTAAATTGTCGATCCCATGAGCACGACAAGCAGCCCGATGCCCGCTCGACGCTACGTTCCCGATCTCAGCCGTCCGCACTTCTTCGCGGTGGTGTCACTCTTCTGGGTGTACGTCACGGTCTCGAACGTGCTCTACGCCTGGGGCATGCGCACTACCTTCGCGCACGTCACCAGCGAGCCGCTGTTCGCGAGCTGGGATGCCCGCGTGATACAGCACCTGCTGCTGCTGCCCTGCCTGTGGGGGGCGTATGCACTGTCGCTGCGCATCCAATGGCGCCCGCTCTGGGCCGCGCTGCCGCTGCAGGTGATCCTCGCCCTGACTTTCGCCGCCCTCGCCTATCCCGCCATGTTGCTCGCGGAATTCACCGTCGGCGCTCACGACCTGCACCAGGAGATGCTGCAGCACCCGCAGCCGATGCACGACCCCCTGGTGCTCTCGCTCTGGATGTCGAGCCTGGTGAGCTTCCTGCCCACCTACGGCTTCGGACTTGCGCTCATCACGGGCATCGGCCTCTATACACGGTTCCGCCGCTCCGAGTTGCGCCGCGCCGCGCTCGAGCGCGAGTGGAGCACCGCGCGGCTCGCGGCGTTGCGCATGCAGCTCTCGCCCCACACCCTGTTCAATTTGCTGCACACCATCCGGGGCTACATCGAATGGGATCCGAAGGGTGCGCAGGCCATGGTCGTGCAACTCGCCGATCTGCTGAGACGTCTGCTATCGGCGGGCGAGCGCGACTTCTCGCCTCTCGCCGATGAGCTGCAATTCGCCCGGCTGTATCTCGAGCTGCAGCAACGCCGCTTCGTGGATCGGCTCACCGTGCTGCTACCGCTCGCCACCGAGATCAGCGAGGTGTGGGTGCCGAGTCTGATTCTGCAGCCGCTCATCGAGAACGCGGTGGTGCACGGGCTCGCAGGCCATACGGGACCCGTCGTCGTGCGCGTGGGTGTACGCCGCGGCGAGGGCTCGCTCGTGCTGACCGTCGCCAATACGATCGCCGGGGAGCCGCATCTCGGCGGCGCCGGGATCGGTCTCAGGAATGTGCGCGAGCGGCTCGAGGTGCAGTTCGAGGGGCGGGCGCGGCTCACCTGCGAGATCCGCGATCAGGAATGGGTGAGCGAGATCAGCCTGCCCGAGGTGCACGAATCGCCCGCGCCGATCGCCCTGCGCGCGGCGAGCGAGCTCGCGCCCGTATGATGAGCGTGATCATCGTCGACGATGAGCCCGCGGGTCGGCGCACGCTGCGCGAGCTGTGCGCGCAGGAGAAGGACCTCGAGGTGATCGAGGAGTGCGCCGATGGCGCCGCCGCGCTCGAGGCGATCCGTCTGCGCAAGCCGCAACTGCTGTTCCTCGATATCCAGATGAGCCCGATGAACGGCATCGAGCTCGCCCGCGCGCTGCCGCCCGCGGATCTTCCCTCGCTGGTATTCGTCACCGCGTACGACGCGTACGCGCTCGAAGCTTTCGAGGTCAGCGCGGTCGACTATCTGTTGAAGCCTTTCGATCAGGAGCGCTTCCGCAAGACGCTCGCGCGCGTGCGGCCCCGGCACTCCTCGAGCGCTCCCGAGGAGCGTCACGCACTGCTCTCCGGGCTTCTCACGCAGCTCGAGCGCGGCACCCGAGCCGAGGAGCGGCAGCGCCTGCTCGCCGAGTTCAATGGGCGGCTGCACGTGCTTGAGGCTGCGCAGGTCGAGCTGATCGAGGCCGATCGCAACTACATCTCGATCAGGGTCGGCCGCGACACCTTTCACGCCCGCAGCACCCTCGCCCAGGCTGAAGCTGCGCTGCGCTCGCAGCCCATGCTGAAGGTGAGCCGCTCATGTCTCGTCAACATGAACTACCTCGCCGAGGTCAATCGCACGCTCCGCGGCGATTTCATTCTCGTGCTGAAGGGAGGAGCCACCATCACCAGCAGCGAGGGGTATCGCGCCCGCGTCAAGGAATATCTGGCCGGCCTGCGGATCTCGCCCGCCTGACCCCGCAGTCCTTACAGCATCTCCTCCGGTGCAAACGGCGCGAGCAGTTTGAGCAAAAAGCGCTGCAATCGGCTGGTCTGCGGATCGTGATGCCAGATCTTTTCCTCCCCGGGCGGTCCGCTCGACCAGACGACGTGTGAGTGCTCATCGAGCGACAGCCGGTAGCTGCCGTCGGCGCGGATGTCCTCGAGCAGGGCCGTCACCTGTTCCGCGATGTCGGTGCTTCGCAGCACGAGCCCGAGCTCGCTGTTGAAGCGCGCCGAACGCTCATCCATGTTCATCGAGCCGATGAACACCGTGAGGTCGTCAATGACGATCGCCTTCGCATGCAGACTGGCATTCGCGTAACGAAAGGGGTGAAAGCGCGGCTTGTGCTGTCCCAGTCGCGGGCGCACCTCGTAGAGCTCGACGCCGAGCTTGAGCGCCGCCACCCGGTAATGTGAATAGCCGTCATACACGATCGATGCATCGGTCGAGGCGAGCGAGTTCGTGATCACCCGGATGCGCACGCCGCGCGACCGCAGCTCCTTAAGGAGCGCAATGCCGTCGGCGCCCGGCACGAAGTAGGGCGAGATGATGATGATGTCGCGCTGCGCCCGGCGCAGCAACGAAGCCACGTTGTTCGAGATCGTAACCTCACCCTCATCGGGTGTCCCATCGTTCGCGATTTTGGCGGGACGATCGGCAAGCACCGTCGCCGGCATCCACTCGAGCTCGAGCTCGCCCTCATCGAGCTCGCGGGCGAGCCAGTTCGCCTCGGCAGCCGGATTGGGCTCGAGCACCGCAGCGTGCGCGCTCGAGCTCTCGGGCCCGACCCGCGGCGCGAGCGAGCTGATGGGATAGGCGTACTTGCTGTTCCAGAACGCATCGAAGCTCGCCGACAGCTGCGGCACCACCGGGCCGGCCGCCACCACATCAAGGTCGATGAAGTTGCTGTACTTGTCGCGCGTGAAATACTCATCGCCGATGTTTCGACCGCCGGTGATCGCGAGCGCATTGTCGGCGACCAGGAGCTTGTTGTGCATGCGGTGATTGATGCGCGGGATGTCGGAGAGCGAGTTCAAGATCCGCGTCCAGGTCGCGGAACGTCCGCCGGGGAACGGGTTGAAGACGCGCACATCGATGTTGGCGTGTTGCTCGAGATGCATGAAGCGTCGATCCTCGCCTGCGGTGTTCAGATCATCGACCAGCACGCGTACGCGCACGCCGCGATCGGCCGCGGCGCGCACGTGCTGCAGGAAGGCGCGCGCCGAGTCGTCCTGGTGGATGATGTAGTACTGCACATCGAGGGTGCGCTCGGCGTGATCCGCAAGCGCGATCAGGCTGTCGAAAGCGCTCTCTCCGGAAATCAGGAGGCGGATACCCGAGAGAGTCTTCGGTTTGCCGTCCTCGGCCTGCGCGACGAGGCGACCGAGCCTGGTCTCTTCGGGCGTGCGCAGCGCGACGCTCTGATACTTGATCACATGGCGCGGCAGACCCGCACAGCCCGCGAGCAGCAACGCTCCGAGCAGCACTCGCACGAGCTTGAGGCGCATCAGGAAATGATATCAGGCACACTGGGGAGCATGACTGAGCGACGTCTGGTTCGCAGCTTCGTCCTGAGGGGCGGCCGGACGACGGTCGCGCAGCAGCGCGCGCTCGCGGAGCTGTGGCCGAGGTTCGGGCTCGAGCACTCGGGGCGTCCGCTCGATCTCGATGCCGCATTCGGCCGGCGCGCGGCCCGCACCCTCGAGATCGGTTTCGGCAACGGCGAGCTGCTCGCCGAGCTCGCGCGTGCGCACCCCGAGACCGACCATCTCGGGATCGAGGTGCACCGCGCGGGCGTCGGGCGGCTCCTCCTCGAGGTCGAGCGCTCGAGCCTCACCAACTTGCGCATCGTGTGTCACGACGCGGTGGAGGTGCTCGAGACCCTGCCGAGTGACGGCTTCGATCTCGTTCTCATTTTCTTTCCCGATCCCTGGCCCAAGAAGCGCCACCACAAGCGCCGGCTCATCGAGCCGTCGTTCATTGCGCGACTCTCGCAAGTGATCAAGCCGGGCGGCGTGCTGCGTCTCGCAACCGACTGGCAGGAATACGCGGAGCAGATGCGCGCCGTGTGCGCAGCCTGCCCCGCGCTCGAGAATCTCGCCGCCGCGGACGGTTATGCGGAGCGGCCCGACTTTCGTTCACCGACCCGCTTCGAGCGCCGCGGCGAGCGGCTCGGACATGGAGTGTGGGATCTCGCCTTCGTGAAGCGGGCGCCTTGAAGCCGCTCGAGCAGCGCGCGGGCGCACGAGGATCGATGCTCAGCTAAGAAAGCTGCCTCGTATTCCATCGACGATGAACTGCACGGCAAGCGCCGCCAGCACGACCCCGGATAGGCGGTTCATGACGTTGGCGCCCGTCACGCCGAGCACCGTCATGAGGCGCGGCGCCGCCAGCATGAGCGCAAGGCAAATGAGAATCACCAGCGCGACCACCGCGAGGAACCCGAGAAACAGGCCGGGGTGACCCGACACTTCACCCGCGGTCAGCAGAATGGTCGCCAGTGCGCCGGGTCCCGCGATGAAAGGGAAAGCGAGAGGGAAGACGGAGATGTCCTCGCGCTGGGCGGCCTCGGCCTTCTCGGCGCCGGTCGTGCGCGTGCCCGAATCCCGTGCAAAGACCATCTCGAGCGAGATGAGGAACAGGAGGGTGCCGCCCGCAATTCGGAATGAATTCAGGGAAATCCCCATGATATCGAGAAACCGGCTGCCGATGAGCGCGAACAGGATGCAGATCCCGAGCGAGAGGGCGGCTGCCTTGCAGGCCATGCGCTTCTGGTAGCGCGGGCTCGCTCCCTCGGTCAGACCGGCGAACAGCGGGATCAGGGAGATGGGCTCGACGACGACGAAAAAGACGACGAAAAACTTGACGACTTGCTGGAGCATCTCATGCTGCTTCGCGCCAAAACTGCCCATTGCGCGAACGACGCATTGAGAGTTATATGAGTGCAGAGCATAACAGACGGAGACGGCGATGAACGTTGTCCAGCCGATCGTAGGTCAGTGGTATCGCAGTGGTACCAGCGAGCTCTTCGAGGTGGTCGCCATCGACGAGGCCGATGAGACCATCGAAATCCAGTACTTCGACGGCACCGTCACCGAAATCGACTTCGAAGCTTGGAACGATCAGCTGGTCGACGGCATGATCGACATGGCCGATGCACCGGAGGACTGGTCGGGCGCAGTGGATGTCGAGGCCGAGGATCTCGACCGCGACATCGAGGACACGATTAGACCCGTCTGGTCTCGCGCTCCCGATGGATCGCTGCGCCGCTGACTGATCTTTCCGTTCGCTGATCTAGGGCCGCGCCGCGCGCGCCTCCAGCGCATCGATTCGGCTCCTGAGGAGCACCAGCAACGTGAGTCCGGGCACGGCGGTCGCGAAAGTGATCACGAAGAAATGCGCCCAGCCGACGCTCGAAACGACAGTGGCCGCGACCCAGCCGAGCACCGTCCGCGGCACGGCCGCGAGCGCCGACAGCAACGCGAACTGGGTGGCACTGTAGCTGGCGCTGCACAGTGAGACGATGAAGCCGATGAAGGCGGCCTGGCCCATGCCGCCGACGCCGGTGTCGAGACCGGTCGCAAGCAGCATGAGCCAGAACTTGGATCCGGCGAGGGCCAGCCACATGTACATGAGGTTGGTACACGCCTGGGCAACACCGAAGACGATGAGCGCGCGGAACATGCCCCAGCGCATGTAGAGCCAGCCGCCGACGGCGGCGCCCGCCATGGTCGACACCGTCATGTCGACTTTGCCCCAGCTGAGCTGATCGAGCGTGAAGTGCATGCCCTTCAGCATGAAGGCGCTGTACAGGCTCAATGCAAAAGCATCCCCCACCTTGTACAGCAGCACGAACAGCAGGAAGCCGACCGCCCCGGATTGCGCGAGCAGGTTCTGCAGCGGCTGAACCACGGCCTCGGTGAGCGTTCGCGGCGGCCGGCCCGGGATCTCGGGCTCGGGAGCCCACAGGGTCGCGAGGACCGTGAGCAGCATGATGCCGGCGACGAGCTCGTAAGCGCTGCGAAACCCCACGCGCTTGGCGACCATGAGCAGGACCGCTCCACCGAACATCGCCGCCGAGCGGTAGCCGAAGTTGGTCGCGGCTGCCGCAAGCCCCCGCTCCGCGGGCGGAATGACATCGACCCGATACGCATCGAACACGATGTCCTGCGAGGCCGACAAGAAGGCGACCAGGAACGCCATCGTCCCGAGGACCGCGAGCTCCTCCCGGGGTGAGGTCAGTCCCATCACGGCGAGGCTCACGCCGAGCGCGAGCTGAAACAGCATGATCCAGCCGCGGCGCCGGCCGAGAAGCGGCGGCAGGAAACGATCGAGCAGCGGCGCCCACAAGAACTTGAGCACGTAGGGCGCGGTGAGGAGCGAGAAGATGCCGATCGTCTTGATGTCGATGTCGACGGAGGCGAGCCACGCCTGCAGGGTCGAGCCCGTCAAGTTGAACGGCAGCCCCGAGGCAAAGCTCAACAGCAGGATGGCCGTCATGCGCCGGTCCTTGAGCGCATCGATGAGCGTGGGCTTCTTGGACTCCATGTGGCGCGCGATCATAGCAGCCGGCCTCGGGCCCCGCCGCAGCGCTTTGGCTCGCACGAGCCCCCGCGCTTGCGCCCCGCAGGGCGGCTTGCCAGACTCTCGGGATCATGACGCCCGCTTATCGACGCGATTTCATCGAGCTGTGCCTGCGTCTCGGCGTGCTGAAGTTCGGGCACTTCACGTTGAAGAGCGGGCGCGAGAGCCCCTATTTCTTCAACACCGGTCTCCTCAACACGGGGGCTGCCGTCGCTGCCGTGGGACGCGCCTATTCCGATGCGCTGGTCGCCTCGGATATCACCTGCGACATGCTGTACGGGCCCGCGTACAAGGGCATCCCCCTGGTCACCGCGACCGCCACCGCGCTCGCGGAGCGCCATGATCTGAACCTGCCGTTCGCCTTCAACCGCAAGGAGGCCAAGGATCACGGGGAAGGCGGGCTCATCATCGGTGCCCCGCTCGCGGGCAACGTGCTGATCGTCGATGATGTGATCACCGCCGGTACCGCGATCCGCGAGTCGATTGGCATCATCCGCGCGGCCGGCGCGCACCCCGCAGGCGTGCTGCTCGCGCTCGATCGCCAGGAGCGCGGCACGGTCAGTCCCCTGTCGGCGGTGCAGGAAGTCCGCGAGCAGTTCGGGCTGCCGGTGGTCGCAGTCCTCACGCTCCAGGACCTCATGGAGCACCTGCGCCACCTCGGGCTCACCGCCGAGCTCGAGCGCATGCAGTCCTACTGGCAGCACCATGGTCTTGCGGAGTGAGAGGTGCCCACCGGCTCACAGAATGAGGCGCGTCTTCTGGAAAAGGCGATACGCGCGGCTCAGAATGTCGCCCGACCAGGAGGAGCCATGACCGTAAAACACCTCGGCTTCATCGTCGGCGCGTTCATGCTCAGCGCCGCCGCGCTCGCGCAGTCGGTGAGCCATTCGAGCAGCAGCGCTCGCAGACTCTACAAGTGGGTGGACGATCAGGGGGTGACGCATTACGGCGATCACATACCCCCGGAGTACGCCGCACAGGGCGGTCAGGTCATCAACGGAGCCGGCGTCGAGCTCGAGCACGTCGAGCCGCAAAAGTCCCCCGAGGAGCTCGCGCGCGAGGATCAGATGCGGCTCGACTCCGAGCAGCGGGAGCTGCGCGACAAGAACCTGCTCAACACCTACGTCTCCGTTCAGGAAATCGAGCGCCTGCGCGATCAGCGCCTCACGCTGCTCGCCGATCAGATCAAGGTGACCAGCACGTTCCTCGAGCAGGACGACGCGAAGCTCAAGAGGCTGCGCAACATGAGCCAGCGCTTCAGGCCCTACAGCGCCGACCCCAAGGCGCCGCCGATGACGGACCAGATGGCGGACGATCTGGTACGCCTCGACAACGACATCCGAACGCAGCGGGAGAATCTGCGTGAAAAACGCGCCGAGGAGGCGACGATGAGCAAGCAATTCGCCAACGACATCGCGCGTTTCAAAGAGCTGAAGGGCATCCATTGACGCCACGCATCCGTATTTTGCTGGGGGTGACCGGCAGCATTGCCGCCTACAAGGGTCCGGACCTCGTACGCCGCCTGATCGAGCGCGGTGCCGAGGTGCAGGTCGTCATGACGGCCGGTGCGCAGAAATTCGTGGCCCCCACGACCTTCCAGGCAGTCTCCGGCCGTCCGGCACGTACGGATCTGTGGGATGAGGCCGCCGAGGCGGCGATGGGTCACATCGAGCTCGCGCGCTGGGCACAGCTCGTGCTCATCGCCCCCGCGAGCGCCGATTTCATCGCACGGCTCGCAGCCGGCCGCGCCAACGATCTCCTGACGACCCTGTGTCTGGCGACCGAGGCGCCGATTGCGCTCGCTCCGGCCATGAATCGCCTCATGTGGTCGAACAAGGCGACCCAGACCAATATCGAGACGCTCATCACCCGCGGGGTGCGTTTGCTCGGACCGGCTGCCGGCGGGCAGGCATGCGGCGAGATCGGCTCGGGGCGCATGTGGGAGCCCGTTGAGCTCGCCGAGACCCTGCTGGCGCCCCCCTCCAACGCCGGGCTTCTCACCGGCCTCAACGTCCTGATCACTGCGGGCCCGACGCGCGAGCGGCTCGATCCGGTGCGCTACCTCACGAACCGCAGCTCCGGCAAGATGGGCTTCGCGGTGGCGGCGGCGGCGCGCGAGGCAGGCGCTCACGTGACACTCGTCACCGGACCGGTGCAGCTGCCGACCCCGGCGGGCGTGACACGCATCGATGTCGAGAGCGCGCGCGATATGTACGCCGCCGTGCATCGGCACGTTGCGGAGGCCGATGTGCTCATTGCCGCCGCGGCGGTCGCGGATTTTCAACCGGTGAGCGTCGCCAAGCAAAAGATCAAGAAACAGAACGGCACCGTGAAGCTCGACCTCGAGCCCGCACCCGACATCGTTGCCTCGGTCGCCGAGATGTCGAAGCGACCCTTCGTCGTCGGCTTCGCCGCCGAGACGCAGAACGTCGAGGAAAACGCCCGCTCGAAACTCAAGCGCAAGAAACTCGACATGATTGCCGCGAATCAGGTCGGCGAGGGACTCGCCTTCGATTGCGAGGACAATGCGCTCACCGTGCTCTGGCCGGGCGGGCAGGCCGAGGTGGCGCGCGCGCCGAAACTCGAGGTGGCCCGCGAGCTGATCGCGCTCATCGCGCGGCGCATGCCTCGACCCGAGGGCGCCCCCCGGCGCACGAAGCGCAAGCGACGCAACATCGGCGCGGATTCGCGCGCGCGCCTGCGAACGCGCCGCGTGCGCCGCTGATGCGCCAGCGCGTCAAGCTGCGCATCCTCGATGAGCGCATCGGGCGCGTCTTTCCCCTGCCCGCCCACGCAACGCCGGGCTCGGCCGGCATGGACCTGCGGGCGTGCCTCGATGAGCCGCTCGTGCTGGCCCCCGGGGAAGCGCAGCTCGTCTCGACGGGTGTTTCCATCTTCGTCGAGGATCCCGGGCTGGCCGCTCTGCTCCTGCCGCGCTCGGGCCTGGGTCACAAGCAAGGCATCGTGCTCGGCAACCTGGTCGGGCTCATCGATTCCGATTATCAGGGCCCCCTGATGGTGTCCTGCTGGAACCGCGGCAGCACGGCCTTCACGATCCAGCCGGGCGATCGCATCGCGCAGATGGTGATCGTGCCGGTGGTGCAGGTCGATTTCGACGTGGTCCAGGAGTTCTCGAGCAGCGAGCGCGGCAGCGGCGGCTTCGGCAGCTCGGGGCACCGCTAGGAATCTCCGGGCACCGCCAGGAATCTCCGGGCACCGCCCGGAATCTTCGCGCACCCGCGCCAAATGTCTGTGAGTTCCATGCGTCGCTCATGGATATCATCGAGCCGCATGCCGATTTACGACTGGCCCGCCGCCGAACGACCGCGCGAGAAGCTCCTGGCGCGGGGTGCCGGTGCGCTCTCGGACGCCGAGCTGCTGGCCATTCTGTTTCGCACGGGCACACGCGGGCAATCGGCGCTCGACCTCGCGCGTCGCATCCTGTCGAGCTTTCAGTCCTTGCGCTGCCTGCTCGATGCCGATCGCGCCCGTTTCTGCGCCGAGCCGGGCCTCGGTGATGCCCGCTACGCCGAGCTGCAGGCCGCCGCCGAGATCGCTCGCCGCCAGCTCGCCGAGACTCTCAAGACCGGGCCCTCGCTGCACCATCCACGGGCGACGCGGGATTATCTCAGTGCGCGATTGAAGCACCTCGAGCACGAGGTCTTCTGCTGTCTGTGCCTCGACAAGCGTCACCGCCTGCTGCACTACGAGGAGCTGTTTCGCGGCACCATCGATGGGGCGAGCGTACATCCGCGCGAGATCGTGAAGCTCGCTCTCAAGCACAATGCCGCGGCGCTCATCGTGGCCCACAACCACCCCTCCGGGGTCGCGGAGCCCAGCCAGGCGGATGAGCTGATCACGCAACGCGTGAAGGATGCGCTGGCACTCGTCGACGTTCGCCTGCTCGATCACATCATCGTTGGGGACGGGGCGTGCGTGTCGCTCGCGGAGCGCGGGCTGATCTAGCTTTCCGCCCAGGCGCTGATTATATTTCTTTTTAATTCAATATCTTAAGGTGTTTCCGGTTACGCCGCGGGCATCGGCGCAAGACCCGGGTCGGGTCTGATCGGCCCTGTCGTGTCTCTTGGTACAAGTTGGCGCTTGGAGCGCTTCTCTGGTATAAAAACCGGCTCGTTTTTGAGGTCCTTTGGGAATCACCGCCATGTCGCGCGTCTGCCAAGTTACCGGAAAGCGCCCGAAGACGGGCAATACCGTCTCGCACGCGAACAATCGCAAGCGCCGCCGCTTTCTACCGAACCTGCACACCCATCGCTTCTGGCTGGAGAGCGAGAAGCGTTTCGTCACGCTGCGGGTCAGCACGCGCGGCCTGCGCACGATCGAGAAGCGTGGCGTCGATGTGGTGGTTGCCGACCTGCGCGCTCAGGGCCAGGACATCTGAGGAGCGAACATGCGCGACAAGATCAAGCTCGTTTCATCGGCCGGTACCGGGCACTACTACACGACCACCAAGAACAAGCGTCTGCACCCGGACAAGATGGAGACGAAGAAATTCGACCCGGTGGTACGCAAGCACGTCGCCTACAAAGAGGCGAAGATCAAGTAACACACCGCGCAGGATCCGCTCCTGCCTGAGCTGCCCGAAGTCGAGACCACGCGCCGCGGGATCGAGCCGGCCCTGAAGGGCCGGCGCGTCGCGCGGCTGCAGGTGCGCGAGCGCCGCTTGCGCTGGCCCATTGCCCGCGGCCTCGAGCGCGTCCTCACCGGCCAGAGGCTCAATGCGGTGGAGCGGCGTGCGAAGTACCTTCTGCTGCGATTCGAGCGGGGCACGCTCATCGTGCATCTCGGCATGTCGGGCAGCGTGCGGCTGATCCAGACGGGGCTCCCGCCGGGCCTGCACGACCACTGGGATCTGTCTCTGGAGGGCAGCCTCGCGCTGCGCTATCACGATCCGCGCCGCTTCGGCAGCCTGCACTGGACGCAAGCGCCGCCCGAGACTCACCCACTCCTCGCCCGGCTCGCCCCCGAGCCTTTGAGCGATGGGTTCGATGCGGCGTATCTCCATCGCGCGACGCGGGGCCGCACGATCGCGCTCAAGGCACTCCTCATGAACTCGCACGTGGTCGTGGGCGTGGGCAACATCTACGCAAGTGAAGCGCTTTTTCGCGCACGACTTTCACCGCGGCGTGCGGCGCGCCGCATCACCCGTGCCGAGGCGGCGACCCTCGTCGGGGCGATCAAGGCCGTGCTCGCCGAGGCGATCGAGATTGGCGGCACCACGCTGCGCGATTACGTGAACCCGGCGGGCACGCCGGGTTACTTCAGCCAGAAGCTGTTCGTCTACGAGCGCCGGGGCGAGCCCTGCCGCGTCTGCCGCACGCCCATCCGGCAATTCACCCAAGGTCAGCGCTCGACCTACTGGTGCGCCCGCTGTCAGCACTGAGAAAAGGGGCTTTTCAGTAGACCAGCCCCACTCCCTCGCCGCGCGGGTCCGAGGCCGCCTCCACTTTGCCGCTGGCGAAATCCCAGGTGATGACCTCCATGTTTCCCCAGCGACGGCTCCCCTCCTCGAGCCTGTGGCCCATGGCCTGAAGCCCGCTCACCTCCGGCGCCGAGAAAGCGCCCTTCTCGTACTCGACCACATCGGGCAGATACTGGTGATGGAAGCGCGGGTCCGCGACGATTGCGGCCGCGTCCATGCCCTCGAGATAGTCGAGAGTGCCGAGCAGCACCATGCTGATGATGTAGCTGCCTCCCGGGGAGCCGATGATCATGCTGCCCTTCCCGGTGTCGATGAACGACGGGGTCATGCTCGAGAGCGGCCGCTTCCCGGGCGCGATTGCGTTCTGCTCGTTGCCGACGAGACCGAAAGCGTTCGGGGTGTTGGGCTTGAGGGAGAAATCATCCATCGTGTCGTTGAGCAGCACACCCGTCCTCGGAATCATATTGCCCGACCCGAAAAACAGGTTGATCGAGATCGTCCCGGCCACCTCGTTGCCCGCTGCATCGAGCACCGACAGGTGCGTGGTGTGCATGCCCGAGGCGGGAGGCTCGACACCCGGCAACGCGGCGCTCGGCATGGCGCGGTCGAGGCGGATGCTCGAGCGCTGACCGGCGGCATAGTCCTCGCTCGTGAGCTGAGCGAGCGGCATGGTGACGAAATCCGGATCTCCGAGGTACACGGCACGGTCGCGATAGGCGCGCTGCATCGCCTCGATGATGAGGTGCTTGCGCGTCACCGTGCCCTGGTGCTCAAGATCGTAGCCCGCGAGAATATTAAGCGCATCGATGAGCGCGACGCCGCCCGATGAGGGCGGCGATGCCGAAACGATGCGCGCGCCGTGATAGTGCCCCACCAGCGGCTTGCGCTCGATCACGCGATAGTGCTCGAGATCGGCGAGCGTCCAGAGGCCTCCCCCGGCCCGCACGCCCGCGACGAGGTCCTCCGCGACGCGTCCGCGATAGAATCCGCGCGCACCCTGCTGCGCCAGGGCCTCGAGCGTGCGCGCAAGATCCGGCTGGCGGATGAGCGCGCCCAGCTCCGGCACTCCGCCCTCGGAGGTGAGAAATACCTTGGCCGCCTCCGCGGAGCGCAGCAGCTGCTCACGCTTGTAGCGGATTGCGCCCTGCAATCGCGCATAGAGCGGAAAGCCCTCGCGCGCCAGGCGGATCGCCGGTGCGAGGCTCACCGCGAGGGACAGCTTGCCGTAATGCTCGGCAAGGTACTCGAACGCCGCGGGCTCGCCCGGAATGGCCGCAGCGCGCGCTCCCTCGGTCGAAGCCCGCGCAATCGGGGTGCCTGCCGCATCCAGGTACATGTCGCGGCTGGCTGCGGCCGGTGCCTTCTCGCGCGCATCGAGCATGATGTCGGCGCCATCGGCCGATCGATGCAGCAGATAAAACCCTCCGCCTCCAAGCCCGGAGCTCGTCGGCTCGACGACCGCAAGTGCCGCCGATACCGCGATCGCCGCGTCGAATGCGTTGCCGCCCTTCGACAGCATCTCCTGTCCCGCCTGGCTCGCCAGGGGATAGGCGCTGGCGATGGCGCCGCGGTGAGCGGCCCGCACCGCATCGCCCTTGTCCGCGCGTGGCTGATCGGCACCCACCGCGCCGCTCGTCAGCAGCGCGAGCATCGCCAGCAGCGCGCCTGCGGTGCGCAGGGTGAGAACGTGCTTTGGCATCAGCTTTTGCGGTGCCGCTTGAGCTCGACCTCGACGATCGGGTGCACGAACTCGGACACGTTGCCGCCCAGCACCGCGATCTCACGTACGAGCGTCGAGGAGATGAAGGTGTATTGTTCCTGCGGCGTCATGAACACCGATTCAATCTCCGGCGAGAGATGACGGCTCATGTTGGCCAATTGAAACTCGAACTCGAAATCGGACACCGCCCGCAAGCCCCGCACGATGACCGAGAGCCCGTTCTGTCGGGCAAAGTCGACGGTAAGACCCTCGTAGCCGCGTACCTCGACGTTCTTGACGTCCGCGAGCACGCGCCGCGCCATGTCGACGCGTTGGTCGAGCGTGAACATCGGCGCCTTGTTCGGGTTGGCGGCAATGGCCACCACGACTCGATCAAAGATGCTGGCAGCGCGGCGCACGAGATCGTGGTGGCCGTTGGTGATCGGATCAAAGGTGCCGGGATAGACGGCTGTTCTTTTATTCATCACGCGCCCTGCCCGGATGATGCCATACGTGCAATTTCAAATGCAGATCTGAGCTCAAGGCAGCTCGCCCGGCCGGCCGCGCGAGCGATCGGCGGCGACGCGGGCGAGATGATAACCCACCTCGCCGGCGTACTTCGATCTGCTGAGCACCCAGTGCTCGGGCAGGCTCGGCGCGCCGGCGCTGCGCTCGCTTTCGAGATACACCCAGCTGCCGGCCTTCACCCAACCGCCGGCATCGAGCAATCCAACATATTGTGCGAGCGCGTCCTGGCCGAAGGGTGGATCCAGAAACACGCCATCGAATGCGGTGGCAGGACGGGCGAGAAACAGGCTCGCATCGGTTTCGAGGAGCTCGGCACGCGCGCTCGCCCCGAGCCGTGCGAGCTCCACTCGCAGCATGCTCGCGGCCTCAGCCGATCGCTCGACGAACAGCACCTGGCGCGCGCCGCGCGACAAGGCCTCCAGCCCGAGCGCACCCGAGCCCGCGAACAGGTCCAGGCAGTGCGCCTCCGGGATGTCCTGCTGCAGCCAGTTGAAGAGGGTTTCTCTGACCCGGTCCGGCGTCGGCCGCAGTGCCGGGACGTCCGGGAAGTGCACACGCCGGCCGCGCCATGCGCCGCCGATGATGCGTACCGCATTGCGACCGCCCGGGACCCTTCGCTCGCGCTTGGCACGCACCCCTCGATGATAGCCGAGTGGACGATGGTGATCCGAAACTTGCCGCCGTCGCTGATGCTAAGCTTCTGTGATGGCCGAAGAGGGAAAAACGAGCGGCGTGCGCGGCTTCTTCAAGCGTCTGCGTGCCAAGATCAACGTGGGGCCCGCGTGGCTGACGACCGACGTCAAGGAGCTGCTGCCGGGGCGCAAGATTGACGCCGAGATCCTGGACGATCTCGAGACCCGTCTCATCACCGCCGACGTCGGTGTCGAGGCAACCACGCGAATCCTCGATCGTCTGCGCATGCAGGTCGCGCGCAAGGAGCTCAAGGATGTCGAAGCGTTGCTACGGGCCCTCGGCCAGTCGATGGAGGAGGTGCTCAAGCCGGTCGAGCGTGAGCTCGTCATCGATGCGGCCCATAAGCCTTACGTCATTCTGGTGATCGGCATCAATGGGGCGGGCAAGACGACGACCATCGGCAAGCTCGCACATCGACTGCTCGCAGAGGGCAGGAGCGTGATGCTGGCCGCGGGGGACACGTTCCGGGCCGCCGCGCGCGAGCAGCTCGAGGTGTGGGCGGAGCGAAATCGCGTCCCCATCGTCTCGCAGCAGTCGGGCGCCGAGCCGGCCGCCGTGATCTACGATGCCCTGCGCGCTGCGCAGGCGCGCGGCATCGACGTTCTGATCGCCGACACCGCGGGCCGGCTCCATACGCAGGCGCATCTGATGGAGGAGCTGAAGAAGGTGAAGCGCGTCCTCGCGCGCCTGGACGCCAGCGCCCCGCACGAGGTTCTGCTCGTGCTCGATGGCACCATCGGCCAGAACGCGGTGGCCCAGGCAGAGCAGTTCAACAAGGGGCTGGGCGTGACCGGGCTCGTGGTCACCAAGCTTGATGGCACGGCCAAAGGCGGCGTCGTTCTCGCGATCGCCCAGCGCCTCGGCATCCCGATCCGCTTCATCGGCGTCGGCGAGGAGACCGAGGATTTCGGCGTGTTTAACGCGCACGAGTTCGTCGCCGCGCTGCTGAAATCCGATGCGCAGGATGTGGCCGCGTGATCCGCTTCGTCGATGTCTACAAACGCTACCCGAATGCCCGCGAGGCGCTCTCCGGAGTCACCTTCGAGGTCGGCACGGGAGAGCTCGCCTTCCTGACCGGCCACTCGGGGGCCGGCAAGAGCAGCATCTTGAAGCTCATCGCACTCATCGAGCGGCCGACGCGCGGTCAGGTTTTCGTCGATGCTCGCAGCACTGCAGCCATTCGCGCGCGCGGCATCCCGCAGTTCCGCCGCAAGATCGGCGTCGTGTTCCAGGACCATAAGCTCCTGAACGACCGCCCCATCGGCGACAACGTGGCATTGCCGCTCATCATCGCGGGCATTGGCCGGCGCGAGGTCGAGAAGCGCGTGCGCGCTGCGCTCGATCAAGTGGGGCTGCTCGCCAAGGAAAAGTGCCGCCCCCTCGAGCTCTCGACCGGTGAGCAGCAACGCGTCGGCATCGCGCGTGCGGTCGTCGCAAAGCCCCCGCTCCTCATTGCGGATGAGCCCACAGGGAATCTGGATCCGGATCTCGCACTGGAGATCATGCAGCTGTTCCGCCGCTTCAATGAGGTCGGCGTGACGGTGCTCATTGCGACCCACGATGTGCACCTGATCGATCAGTTTCCGGCACGCCGCATCGTGATCGAGTCCGGCCGGGTCGTCGCTGGAGGCGCGATCGAGGGCTCGATGCCCCGCGCCGCATCGGCGCACGTCGCATCGCCCTCGGGTTCCACCTTGGTTGACTCGATGAGCACTTTTCAATCGGCCACATGAGCGCGCCTTCAGTGTGGCTCACCCGGCACGCCCAGACCTTCGTGGGCTCACTCGGGCGTCTCGCCCAGCAGCCCGCCGCGACCGCCATGACCATGGCGGTCGTGGCCGTCGCCCTGGCACTGCCGCTGTTCTTGAATGTGCTGCTGCAGAACACCCGCTTGGCTACCGAGCAGTGGAACCAGGCATTCGACCTGTCGGTCTACCTGGGCCGTTCGGTCGGCGCTGAGCGGGCGCAGGCGATCGCAAAGCAACTGCGGACCCGCGCCGACGTGGCCCAGGTGCGTCTGATTCCGCCCGATGAGGCGCTCGCCACATTCCGTACCGCGTCCGGCTTCGGCAAGGCGCTCGATGCGCTCGGCGACAATCCCCTGCCGACGACGCTCATCGTCACCCCCACGGTCACCGCCAGCACCCCCGACGGGACGCAGGCTCTTCAAGCCCAGATTGCCGCTCTGCGGGACGTGGATCTGGTGCAGCTCGATACCGAGTGGGTGCAGCGATTGGACGCCCTGCTGGAGGTCTTCAGGCGGATCCTGTGGCTCACGGCCGCGCTTCTCGGGGTCGGGGTCGTGGTCATCGTCGGCAACACCATCCGCCTCGATATTTTGAACCGCAAGGCCGAGATCGAGGTCATGAAACTAGTGGGCGCAACGGACGGCTTTGCGCGGCGTCCCTTCCTCTACAGCGGCCTTTGGTATGGGCTCGGCGGAGGACTGGGAGCCATCCTCGTGGTGGGGCTGGCGGTGGCGCTGCTCGCGGGTCCGGTCGAGCGTCTCGCGGGACTTTATGGAAGCCGCTTCGAGCTTCGAGGGCTTGGATGGACCTCGACGCTGCCGGTGCTTGGAGCGGCGCTCGGCCTGTCCTGGCTGGGGTCTTGGATTGCGGCCAGCCGGCATATCAGGGCGGTGCGGCCCAGCTGAGCCCAAGCCCTCTAAGCCTCAGAAATATAAGGGATTATATCCGGCCCGGAAGGGACCTGCGGCGTTAGCACTCTCCCCCTGAGAGTGCTATCATGGGGTCCAACCGGAGGTAAGTCTGAACATATGAGTACTGCTTTGGTCGCTCAACAAACTGGTTTGGTGTTTGCGGGCCCCGTGGGGACCCTGGACGCCTACATCGATCGTGTCTCGCAGATCCCGGTCCTCTCGAAGGACGAGGAAATCGCGCTTGCCCGCCGCTTTCGCGACGCGGCCGACCTCGAGGCCGCGCGGCAGCTGGTGCTGTCGCACCTGCGATTCGTCGTGCACATCGCCCGCGGCTATCTGGGCTATGGCCTGCCGATGGGTGACCTCGTGCAGGAAGGCAACGTCGGTCTGATGAAGGCGGTGAAGCGTTTCGATCCGGGCGTCGGCGTGCGCCTGGTGTCCTTCGCCGTGCACTGGATCCGCGCGGAGATCCACGAGTATGTGCTGCGCAACTGGCGCCTCGTCAAAGTGGCGACCACGAAATCGCAGCGCAAGCTGTTCTTCAATCTACGGCGCATGAAGAAGAATCTCGCGTGGCTCTCCGAGGAGGAAACCCAGGCGGTCGCTCGCGACCTCGGCGTCGAGGCGCGAGATGTGCGCGAGATGGAGCAACGTCTCGCCGCGCGCGACATGTCCTTCGATCCGATGCCCGACAGCGACGAGGAGGAATCCAGCTACTCGCCCGCCATGTATCTGCCGGCCGCGCATGCGGACCCGGCGATCGAGGTCGAGCGCGAAGAGTGGGAGGAGGACTCGAGCGATCGGCTGAGCGTCGCGCTCGAGAAGCTCGATGAGCGCAGTCGCACGATCCTCAAGCGGCGCTGGATGACGGACGACAAGGCGACGCTGCACGAGCTCGCCGAGGAATACGGCATCTCGGCCGAGCGCGTACGCCAGGTCGAGACGAACGCCATCAACAAGCTCAAAGGGATGATGGTGGCGGCGTAAATTCATTGAGCGGGAGGCGCAGGCCTCCCGCCCTCGACGGGAGGCTCATGCACCGATCGTCCCGCGCACCTCGCGCACGGGCAAAAGGCGGAGGCGTCGCAGTCTCTCTCCTGCTCTTTCTCGGGTCGACCGTCGCCTCAGCCGACTCTTTCGAGCTCGCAAGTCCCGATATCGCGCCCGGTGGCACGATCGCCATGACCCAGGCCTACGACAAATGCGGCGGCCAGAATGTCTCCCCGACGCTGCGCTGGCACGGCGCACCGACGGGCACGCGAAGCTACGCGCTTACCATGTTCGATCCCGACGCCCGATCCGGCGTTGGCTGGTGGCACTGGCTGGTCTACGACATCCCCGCCGCGAGCACCGAGCTCGCCACCGGCGCCGGCAGCGGCGCGCATCCCTCCATCCCAGCGGGCGCGCTTCAGGCGCACAACGACTTTGGCGAAGCTGCCTACGGCGGTCCTTGTCCTCCCAAGGGTGATAAACCGCATCACTACGTCTTCACGCTCTACGCGCTCAAGAGCGCGCGGCTCGAGGTGGCGGCCACCGCGAGCGCCGCGGACATCGAGCGAGCCGCGCGCGCCCAATCGCTCGGGAGCGCAACGCTTACAGGGCTTTACGGGCGCTGAGGTGTGCACTCGCCGCGACGCTCAAACGCGATCGCGCTCCGGAACACGAGCGCATGCAATTCGGCGGTACGCTCGCGGCTCGACGCATATCCGCCGCCCAGAACGACCGCGAGCGGCAGCCCGCGTGCACGAATGGATTCGATGACATACGCATCACGTTGACGAATCCCTTCCTCGCTCAAGGCCAGCTTCCCGTAGCGATCGCCCCGCGCCACATCGACCCCCGCGACGTAGAACACCAGCTCGGGCCGGGCGCGCTCGATCACGGCGGGCAGGTGACGCCTTAGAATCTCGAGGTACGCCTCGTCTTCCATGCCGTCGGGCAACCCGATGTCGAGACTCGAGCGCATCTTCGCGAGTGGATAATTGCGCTCGCCATGCATCGAGAAGGTGAACACCTCCTCGGTGAATTCGAAGATGGAGGCTGTCCCGTTGCCCTGATGCACGTCGAGATCGATCACCGCCGCCCTCCGGATGCGCCCCTCGGCTCGCAACCGCGTGATGGCGATGGCCACATCGTTCAGCACGCAAAACCCCTCGGCATGATCGGCAAACGCGTGATGCGTGCCGCCGGCCAGATTGGCCGCTAGCCCCTCCTCGAGCGCAAGGCGCGCTGCGCGCAGCGTTCCGCCCGAGGCGAGCCGCGAGCGCTTCCACAGGTCCTGCGACCAGGGCAGACCCAGGCGCCGCTCCTCGGCGGGCGAAAGGCCGGCGTGCTCGAGCTTCTCGAGATACTCGCGCGTGTGGACGAGCGCGGCGGTATCGAGGTCGATCGGCTCGGGCTCGACCAGATCAGCGGCCTCGATCAGGCCTTCGGCGATGAGCCGATCCCGCAGCAGCGGGTATTTCGAAATCGGAAATGGATGGCCGGCCGGCAGCGGCACCTGATAACGCGGATGAAAAACGCACTTCACCATTCGTCAGCCACCGTGGGCGCAAAGCGAGAAGGAAGCGGAAGGCGGCCGTAGCGGCAACACTCGGCGTCACGATTATTGATCCGCATCCTTCCGGAGTCGAGACTCTGTACTGGGCCATAACATCTTGCACTCAGGCCCGATGTGAGCGGCGAGGATATCAAGTGGAGTCTTCAGGCCCAAGGCGTGGTGTGGTCGCTGGGTGTTAAACCATTCGAGCCAGTCGAGCAGGCGCTGGTTAAATTCC
>DATGIA010000039.1:0-31485 GCA_035307465.1 Steroidobacteraceae bacterium | reverse complement strand
GATGCTCTCGGGGATGACCTGCACGTCCTCCGAGCGCTTGCGCGCGGTCACGACGATCTCCGTGAGCGTCGTGGCGGTCGCGCTCGTCGCAAAATCGCCGTTGTCGGCCCACACCGGGCTCGACAGGCTTGCTGCGACAGCGAGGCTCGGGATAAGGTGGTTACGAGTCCAAACGCGGTGCGTACGCTCGTGCCCACGGCTCAACCGGTATTCGATCTGCATTGCTGCCAGCCCCCCTGTCGGACATTTGAATCTTCGGCCACCGCGCTTCGATGGCGTGTCAACGAAAATCGATGATGATCTTTCCGCGTGCCCGCCCGCTTTCGCACCGCTCGTGCGCTGCGACGATCTCGTCGAGCGGATACACCCGATCGATGACCGGCCGTATCACGCCCGCCTCGATCAGCTGGGTGACGACGTTGAGCGCAGCGCCGTCGGGCTTCATGAAAGCCCAGTCATAGTGCCGGCCGAGCTCGCGCTGCGAGCGCTGTCGCGCTTCGAGCAGCTCCTGCGCCCGCCGAGTTCCCTCCTCGACTCCGAACTCATCGATCAGCCGTACCTTGGGTGAGGTGATCGTGAGATAGGTCGCGCCCGTCCCGCGCTTGAGTGCGCCAAGCAGCTCCTCCTCGAGATCGAAGGACGAATCGAGCGCAACATCGTAGTCGCGCAGCCGTGAGGAGATGCGCTCGCTCTGCAGGTCGACGACGACGTCCGCGCCGAGCCCACGCACCAGCTCGACGTTGCTGCTGCTGCAGGTCGTCGCCACATGCGCACCCCACGCCTTCATCAGCTGAATCGCAAAGCTTCCCACTCCGCCCGCGCCGCGGGTGATGATCACGCGTCGTCGCGCCGCGTTGTGCGCGGTGAGCCCCGCCTGGTTGACGAGGGCGTTCCATGCGGTGAGCGCGACGAAGGGGATCGAGGCTGCTCGTATGGGGTCGAGATTGGCGGGCATTCGGCCCACCTCGCTGGCCCGCACTCGGATGCGCTCCGCCATGGCGGCGCCGCTCGGCGCGGTGAACACGGCTTCGCCCACCTGAAACTCGCTGACCGCACTACCCACGGCATGCACCCGGCCGGCGGCATCGCGACCCAGACGCACCGGGAAGGCTGCCGTCCCGACCCGGCCCTTCGCGCGAAAGAAATCCTTGCCGTACCCCGTGCGTATGGCGCAGTCCACGGGATTCACCGAGGCCGCCTCCACGGCGATGATCACCTCGTCAGGCTCCGGCGCTTCCGGCGATGGAGCCTCGGCCACTTCGAGCACCTCGCGCGCAGGGCCGTAAGCGCGGATCTGCACGGCCCTCATGGAATGTGCATGTCCCAGGGAGTTTTGCCGGCGGGCAGCGGCGGACGTCTGACCAGATCGCCGAGCGGCTCGCCGGCTTCGTAGCGCGCAGCCAGCTCATCGGGGTCGAAGATGATGCCCATGAAGTTCTCACCGTAGTGACGGTGGATGAACTCGGTGGCCGCCTCGGCCGTATCGAAGACGTCGTATTGCGTTTCGATCTTGTTGCCGTCCGGGTCTCGATAGTAGAGCGAGAGGGTCGGTCCATGATTGATGCACCAGAACGGCATGACGCCTGCGCGCTTGAGGCGTCGATAGTTCGCGAGCAACGCGCCGAGCGATGCGTAGGTGAAGGCGAAGTGCTCGAGCCCCGCCACACCGGACACCGGCGGAGCGAGACCGGGCAGCGCCAGCAGACCCACTCGATGGTGCTCATCGTCGTAGGTGACAAAGCACACCATCTCGTTCTCATAGCCGACTCGACCGTCGAGGAACTGCAGGTACCAGTCGCGCGCGCGCTTGAGGTCGGTGGTGCGCAACACGACGTGGGCAAACTTGGCGGGTCGAACCGGTCCCGGGTTCTCCGCCTCGATCGAGCGTGCTTTAGGAAGCGCCATGGCCGGCTCCTGGTTCGATGATGAGTATTTCAAAGCTGCCGGGAAGGGCACTTGCACGTGCTCCCGGCCGGGGCGGCACAGCGAAGCGCGCCGCGGGTACGTAAAGGCGGCCGGTCGAAGGATCGAGTGCCGCCGTGCGGCTCCCACGTTGAGTCACGAGCGTCTGCTGCAGACGGATCGCGCCGTTTGCCACCGAGATCACGGCCAGCGTTCCGCTGCCACCCGCCGGTACGAAGGCGAGGTGGCGCGCCTCGTCGAAAAGCGCCGCATCGGGACCCGCTCCCACCGCGAGCGTCGCACGCTCCTCACCGGTGCGTCCGTCGAGGAACTTCGCGACGCCGTTGCGACACACGGAGAGCAGCAAATCCTGCACCGCGTCGTACGCCAGTCCCGTCGGGCCGTGACATCCCTTGAGGGGATAGAGCCCGCGTACGCGACGACGGTCGAGATCGACGACGGCCACGGCGTTTCGATCCTCGAGGTTGTCGAAAATGACGCCGGCCGGACCCACTGCGAGAAATTCCGGAATACCCGGCAGACTCACGTGCCCGACGATGCGCCGCGCGCTCAGGTCGATCAGCGAGAGCGCGCGGCTGCCGGAATCGGCTGTGACGATGAGACCTGAGCGCGGGTCAAAAACAATCGCATCGGGCTCGCGACCGGTCGGGTAACGAGCGAGCACTTCGCCCGAGAGGCCGTCGAAGAGCGTTGCCCGGTTGGCCTCGCCCTCAGTGGCCATGACTCTGCCCGCGCCGAGCGGCACGACCCCGTGAATGAGGGCGCTCGGCACCAGCACCGGGGTCACCACTCGCGTGTCGAGATCGAGGGTCAGGACACCGCCGAAGCGGCCCAGGTAAAGTCTGCGCGCGACCGGGTCGACGGCCGCGTAATCCCACCGCGCATCGCTGACCGGCACCCGCCCGACGATGCGGTAGTCCGACGTCGCGTCGCACCAGGCGCGCGCCGGCGTGAGCAGGGTCAGCACACAGAGCAGGGCAATGGCGCGCATGGGCTCCCCGGGGTTCTATCCGGACCTTATATAAATTGTCGACAATCGTCAATCGACACTCGACAGTCGTGGAATCGGTCGATAAGCTCATCGACCGGAGGTGGGTCCATGGCGACACTGACAAGCGATGACCGCTCATCCATCGAAAGCCTGCTCACGGAGTTCTACTGGCGCCTCGATCACCCAAAAACGAGCTCGGTCACGGACCTGTTCACCGAGCCGGGGACGATCGTGACCCCCCGCGGCACCTTGAGCGGGCGGCAGCAGATCGACGCTTGGTTCAACTCCCGCATCCAGGATGCCGGACGCATCACCCAGCACAGCTTCAGCAACGTGCGTATTACCTCGACGGACCCTTCGCGCGCCACCGTCGAGGCACACGTGCAAACCGCAACGCGCGGCGGTGGCGCCGAAGCAGTGGTCGAATTGATGTTCGGCGAAACGACCGATGTGGTCGTCAAGGGATTGAGCTCGGGCTGGCGCTTCGAGTCGCGCCGCCTGGACGTCATCCTCCTAAGCCGGCTGCCCGGTGTTCCGAACGCGCACGAGGAGCGGCACCCGTGAAGCTCGCCACGTTTCGCGTGGGCCAGCGCAGCTCCGTGGGCGTCGTCATCGAGGATGGGCTGGTCGACCTCACGTCGCTCGATCCCCGCCTGCCGCGCTCGTTGCGTGCGCTGCTCGAAGCCGGACCGGAAGCGCTCGAGGCCGTGCGGCGGCTTGCGACCAATGCGCCTCGCCGATTGCCACTGCACGAGGCTCGTCTGCTCGCACCGATCCCCGAGCCTCGCAAGTTCCTCGGCTTGGGATTTAGCTACCGCTCACATGTCGAGGAGATTCGCGCACGCCGCAAGGACATCGTGATCCCACCCAATCAGGTATGGTTCACCAAGCAGGTGTCGTGCGTGAACGGTCCGTTTGATGACATTCACAAGCCACCGATCTCCGACATGCTGGACTATGAGGGCGAGCTCGCGCTCGTCATCGGCCGCCGCTGCCGTCACCTCAAGGCGAACAGCGCCCGCGAGGTGATCGCGGGCTACATGATCTGCAACGATGTCAGCGTTCGGGACTGGCAACTGCGGGCGCCCACGGCGACCCTCGGAAAATCCTTCGACACGCACGGACCCACCGGGCCCTGGCTCACGCTCGCCGAGGAAGTCGAGGATCCGGAGAATCTCTCCCTCAAAACCTGGGTGAGCGGCGAGCTGCGGCAGAACGGCTCGACCAGCGACTTCATCTACACGATTGGCCAGATGCTCGAGGAGCTCACCACGGTCATGACGCTCGAGCCCGGAGACATTCTCACGACGGGCTCCCCGGGCGGCGTCGGCGCCGCGATGGTGCCGCCCTGCTACTTATCGGTCGGCGATGTGGTGCGGATCGAGATCCAGGCCCTCGGGGCCATCGAGAATCGCGTGGTACCCGAGCCTGCGCCGACCGCCACGCCGCCGTGAGCCGACCCTCGCGCGCGCACCGCCGTGCGCCGACCGCCGACCGCCACGCCGCCGCGCCGCCGCGCGCCGACCCTCGTCAGCCGCCTGCCTTTTCAGGCGGGCGCTCGAGGCGCGCGCGCAGGTGATCCTCGATCGTGTCGAAGTGCCGGCCGAGGGCCGCGACGGCCTTGCCCCTTTGGCGTTCGAGCAGTGGGCGCACGAATGCATCGTGCTCCGTCCACGACTCGAGTGCGGAGTGCTCGACAAAACCGCGCAGATTCTGGATGCGGATCAATTGACGCGCATTGAGCAGATGCGCGTCCATGAGCGGACGATTGCCGCTCGCACAGACGATCGCGCGGTGCACCTCGTTGTTGCATTGAACGAACGCCGCCCGGTCGCGCCCGCCCGCCAGACGCTTGTGTTTCGCGTGCAGCGCCTCGATGCGCGACAGCTCGGCATGCGTCGCATGCTCGCAAGCGAGACCGATGGCGAGACACTCGAGTGAGCGTTCGAGCACGTTGTGATCGAGCGCATCCTCGAGCGTGGGCGCGGAGACGACGGCCCCGCGGTTCGGCAGCAGCTCGATCAGTCCCTCGGATTCAAGGACCCGCAGCGCTTCGCGCAGCGGCGACCGCGAGATCCCGAAACGCTCGCACAGCAACCGCTCCTGCAGCCGCATCGCGGGCTTCCACACCCCGGCGATGATCTCCTCGCGCAAACGCTCGAGCACGCTCGACTGCAGCAACTGTCTGGGGATGCGGTTGCTCACATCCACGGTGGGCTCAACTGTGGCCATCCGGGCTCCATCGATCCTGTTTGGTCCATTGTCGACGAAATGCCGTCGGCCGTCCACGTGGACAATGCCCGGGGATTAGAATCTCTCGGCAGGTTATTGTTCTAACATGGGTGCACTGACTCCGCGGCTCGGAATTGATGACGTGAACGTGACAGATGAAGCGCCGCCGGCCAATCCATCGACAGGCACCCTTCCGCTGCTGCTGGCGTGGGTCGCTCTCTCCGGTTGCGCGAGCTACGCGCCCCATCCGCTGCCGACGCGCCCTGACCTTGCGGCTCGCGCGCTGACGCAAAGCGAGCCGAGCGCGCTCGATATGAACGCGATCGCCACGCTGGCGGTGCTCAACAACCCGGACCTCAAGGCCGCCCGGGCGCAAACCCGGGTCAGCGAAGCGCAGGCTTTTGCGGCCGGACTGCTGCCGGACCCGCAGCTCAATGCGAGCAGCGACGTGCCCTACGATCACGTGAGCTCACCCCGCGATCCGCGCTACCCGGAATATCACGCCTACGGACTCACCCTGGCGATCGATGTGCGCGCGCTGCTGACGCGCACCAGCAAGCGCGCCGCCGCCGATGCCGCGTACCGGCAAAGTCGCGAAGAGCTGCTCTGGAAGGAATGGCAAACGGTCGCGCAGGCGCGCACCTTGTATGTGGCGCAATGCATCGCCGCGGAGCGGCGAGCCTTCCTTGCGCCCGCGACGGAACAGTATGCGCTGGCCGCCGCACGGTCGAGGCGCGCACTCGCCCGGCATGATGTGACCCTCGATCAGGCGAGCGCGGATGCCGCCGCCTGGGCCGTGATGCGCGCTCAGCAAGGCGTCGCCACCCGCGATGCCGAGAGCGCCGCGCACGCGCTCGACGCTCTGCTCGGGCTCTCCCCGGACACGCAGCTGACCTTGCGACCGCTCGGAGCGCCGCAGATTCCCGTCAGAGATGAGATCGCGCGCGCCGCCGAGCATCTTCAGGACTCGCGACCCGATCTGCGCGCCCTCGCCCAAGGCTATCGCAGCGAGGAAGCGCAGGTGCGTGTCGCGGTTCTGTCGCAGTTTCCGAATCTCGTCGTCGGCATCACGCGCGCCCGTGATGTCTCGGACGTGCATACCAACGGCGGTACCGTCTCGTTCAACCTGCCGATCTTCGACGGCAGCCGCGGCGACGTCGCGATCCAGAAGGCGACGCGCGAGCAGCTTCGCGCCGAGTACCAGGCGCGCCTCGATCAGGCGACGGCGGATGTCTGGAAGCTGTGGGACGAGATCCAGCAGCTGCGCTCGGAGCTCCGAGAGCTCGAGGAGCAGCTGCCGAGTCTCGAGCAGGATGCCGGTCATTCGCAACGCGGCTTCGCCGCGGGCAACTTGCCGGCCGCAAGCTACTTCATTGCGGTGAACGCGCTCGTCACGGCGCGCACGACCCGTTTCGATCTGTTGCAGAATCTGTGGAGCGATGCCATCGCGCTCGCCACGGTGACCGGGACGCAGGTGCAACCGGCATCGTGAAAGCTTCCCGCTGCTCCCTCGCCGCGCTCGCCGCCGTCCTGGCCGCGGGCATCCCGCACCTCTCCGCTGCCGCCGACGAGCAGGCGCCGCCGGCGGAGATGAGCGTTCTCGTGCGCACGATTCCGGTGAAGCGCGGCAGCTTACCCCGCACGCTCAGCGCCTATGGCATGGCGAAAGCCGATCCGGCAGCCCGGGAAAGCGTCGTGGCGCAAATCTCCGCGGTGGTCGCCACGGTCCACGTGCGAATCGGCCAGGCGGTGCAGAAGGGCACGCCGCTTCTCGAGCTTCGACCGACACCGACGACCCGGGCCGCTTATGCGGCAGCCCTCTCGCAGCAGCGCACGGCGGCCGATGCCCTGGCCCGCACCCGGCAGATGGTGACCGATATGCTCGCAACGGGACAACAGCTCGCCGCGGCAGAGAAGGCGGACTCCGATGCGCGCGCCGCGCTCTCGGCCCTGCGCTCGCAGGGCGCCGACGGGCCGTCGGTGGTGCGGGCGTCGTTTGCAGCGGTGGTGACCGCAGTGAGCGCCGTGCCCAACTCCATCGTCGCCGAGGGCGCGCCGCTCGTCGAGCTCGCGAAACCGACCGGCCTCGTTCTCGCCGCGGGCGTGGTCCCCGCACAGGCCGCATTGATCGAGCGCGGCGATGCGGCGCTCGTCGAGGCGATCGGCCGTGCGGGGAGTTTCACGAGCCGCGTGACCTTGCGGGGCTCGGCGGTCGATGTCAGCAGCGGGCTCGTGCCCGTCGAGATTGCACTCCCCCAGGGCGCGCTGCTCCCCGGCGAGACCGCCCGGGCCTCCATCACGGTCGGCGAAGCGCAGGGCTTCGTGGTGCCGCATGCCGCGATCCTCGCGAACGATCAGGGGGGCGCGTACGTGGTGCAGGTCGTGGCGGGCGTCGCGAAGAGCGTGCCGGTACGCATCCTCGCCAGCGCGGGCGAGCAGGATGCGATCGAGGGTCCGCTCGATGCGAAGTCGCCGCTGGTCGTCGAGGGCAACCATCAGCTGCAGGACGGCATGAAAGTGCGCTATGCGAAGTAAGGTGGCCGGCGCCCGCCCATGAGCTTCGTGTCTCTTCTCGAGCGCAATCGGGGCCCGCTGCTGTGCCTGGCATTTGCGCTCGCGCTGGCCGGGCTGTTCGCCGGCTTCTACGTGCCGGTCGGACTGTTCCCGGTCATCGCATTTCCCCGTATTCGCATCGAGGTGGACGCGGGCAGCATGCCCGCAAAACAGATGCTGATCGAGGTGACTCAGCCGCTCGAGGAGGCGGCCCGCGCCATACCGGGTGCGGTCAATGTCGTGTCGCGGACCTCGAGGGGCGCCGCCGAGATTTTCGTGGATTTTCCATGGAGATCGAACATGACCCAGGCGCTGCTTCGAGTCGACGGCGCCTTCGCGCAGACGTTGCCGCAGTTGCCGCCGGGCACGAGCTATGACGCGATCCAGATGAGCCCCAACATGATCATGCCGTTCGTCTCCTATGCGCTCATCTCCGACGAGAGATCGCCGGCGGAGCTGCGTCGCATGGCGCGCTACGAGATCGGACCGCTCCTCACGGGCATCGCGGGGATCCGGCGTGTCGGCGTCCTGGGGGGGCAGACGCCCGAGATCCAGGTCGCTCTCGATCCCTTGAAGCTTCAGGCCTATGGGCTGGCGGCAGCCGACGTGGCCGCGACCATCGGCGCGGCCAACACCATCAGCGCGGTGGGCCGTCTGGAGGACAACGATTTACTGTATCTCACGCTCGAGAGCGACGCCTTCACCTCCGTCGAGTCGGTGCGCCGGGTGGCCCTGCGCACCGCCCACGATGGCATCGTGCTCTTGCGCGACTTGGGCACGGTCGAGATGGGCACGGTGCCTCAGTGGCTCCTCGTCATGGACAACGGCAAGCCCGCCGTCACCTTCGACGTCTATCAGCAGGACGATGCGGACTCTCCGCAGCTCGCCCAGGCCGTGCAGCAACACATCGATGCGTTCATGCAAAGACAGCCGAAAAGCGTGCGCCTGTACAAGTGGTACGACCAGACCGATCTCGTGCGCTCCTCGATCCGCGCGGTCGAAGAGGCCATCCTGATCGGACTCGTCCTCGCCGCGCTCGTGGTGCTCGCGTTTCTGCGCAACTGGCGGGTCGCCGCAGTTGCGATGATGATCGTGCCTCTGTCGATGATGATCACCGCGTTGCTCCTGTTCCTGCTCGGCATGAGCTTCAACATCATGACGCTCGGAGGCATCGCGGCGGCCATCGGTCTGCTCATCGATGATTCCATCGTGATGGTGGAGCACATTGCCCGGCGTGCCGCCGAGCCGGGCCGGGAGGATCCGCAGGCGGAGGTCTTGCCCGCGGCGAGGGAATTCCTCTCACCCCTGTTTGGCTCGAGCCTCGCGACGATCATCATTTTCGTGCCGTTGGCTTTCCTGTCCGGCATCACCGGCGCCTTCTTCAAGTTCCTCTCCCTGACGATGGCCTCGGCGCTCGTCATCTCCTTCATGCTGACCGCCCTGATCGTTCCGCTGCTCGCCCGCGGGCTGATCGATTTTCGATCATGGCGCGACCCGGAACGCAGCCACGAAAGCTGGCTTACGCGCACCCACAAGCGTGCCTTGGGACTGTTCTTCGATCACCCCGCCTATATGGCGCTCGGCGTGCTCTTGGTGACGTTGGCCGGGTACCTGGCTTATCGCCATGTGGGCAGCGGATTTCTGCCCAACATGGATGAAGGCGGCTTCGTTCTCGATTACCAGACTTCCCCGGGCACCTCTCTGGCCGAGACCAATCGCGAGATCTCCGAGGTCGAGGCGATCCTCAAGAGCAACCCGAACGTGGACACCTACTCGCGCCGCACCGGCGCGGGTCTCGGAGGCGATCTGAAGGAGGCGTACCAGGGAGATTTCTTCGTGCGGCTCATCGACCCATCGAAGCGGCCGGCGATCTGGACGGTCATGGACGATATCGATCACGAGGTGACCACCCGCGTGCCCGGCATCAAGTTCGACACGCACGAGCTGCTCGACGACATGATCGGCGACATGGTCGGACGCCGCCAGCCCGTCGTCGTTCAGCTCACCGCGAAGGATCCCGACGTGCTCGATGGCGTCGCCGTCAAGGTCGCCGATGCAATCTCCAAGATACCCGGCGTGCAGCCCGCCTCGGTGGACAGCGGCGTGATCCCCGCCGGGGATGCGCTCGAGGTCCACGTCGATGCAGCCGCGGCCGCGACGCAAGGCATGACGCCGGCCGACGTGCGCGAGCAGCTCGAGCAGCATTTGAACGGCAAGATCGCCACGCGCTATCTCGGCAAGGTCCAGGATGTCGGCGTGAGGCTGTGGCTCGAGCCGCGGCGCGAGGCGCTGCATCGTACTCAGCTCGGCGAATTGCTGATTCGCTCGCCCACAGGACGGCTCTTTCCGCTCGAGACCGTCGCCTCGGTGGAGTTCGTCGCCGGCCAGCCCGAGATCACCCGCAATAATCTCGCGCAGGTGGCCGCCGTGACGGCCGAGATCGGGGACGGTCATGACCTCGGATCGACCATCGGGGCGGTCCAGAAGGCGCTTCGCGGCCCGGACCTCCTGCCGCCCGGCGTCTCGTATACGATCGGGGGCGCCTACGAGCAGCAGCAACTCGCGGCGCGCGGCACCATCAAGGCCTTTGCATTCGCGATCATTGCGGAGTTCATCCTGCTGCTGTTCCTCTACAAGCGTTTCTGGCTGCCTTTGATCATCATCACGAGCACGGTGGTCGCGAGCAGCGGCGTCTTCGTCGGATTGTGGATCACACGCACCCAGCTCAACATCACGGCGATGATGGGCATGGTCATGATCATCGGCATCGCGACCGAGATGGCGATCTTCCTCGCCTCTGAATACCAGCGGCTGTCCCGCGACTTGCCCACGCGCGCCGCCCTCAGCGCCGCGGCGCTCAGCCGTCTACGGCCCATCCTCATGAGCACGCTCGCGATGATCTTGGCGCTCCTACCCCTCGGAGCAGCCATTTCCGGCTCGGGCGATCAGATGCTGCAGCCGCTCGCCATCGCGATCATCGCCGGCGTGCTCGTGCAGCTGCCCCTGGTACTGCTCGTGATGCCCGTCGTGCTCGGGCTCGCGGAAAGGCGCCCAGCCCCTCACGGGCAGCCTCCCGGCGAGCAGCCGCCTCCGGGGTAGCCTCCCGGCGAGCAGCCGCCCCGCGGGCCGGGATCCGTCTGATCTCGTCACGTCCACGAAAAATATCGCAAACAACCGCTCTTTTCGGCATGATGTTTGGCGATATCGCCCAACCGGCACGAGGCTACACCGTGGAGCTCGATCGCTTTGATGCACGCATCCTCACCGAGCTGCAGCGGGACGGGCGCTTGCCGGTGGTCGAGCTGGCCGAGATCATCGGTCTTTCCCCGACGCCCTGCGCCCGGCGCATCCGCGCGCTCGAGTCGGCCGGGGTGATCGAGGGCTACACCGCCGTGCTCAATCCGGCGCGCATCGGGCTTGCCGTGCAGGCGCTCGTGCACGTCAAGCTCACCGAGCACACCGATGAGACCGTCGCGCGCTTCGAGCGCGAGATCGCGTTGCTCGAGGAAGTGACCCACTGCTTTGCGACCACCGGCCCCTTCGACTTCATTCTGCAGGTGTTCGGCAAGGACCTCGAGTCCTTGAGCTCCGTGATCCTGAAGAAGCTGCTGCGAATTCCGCACGTGCGCGACGTGCAATCGAGCGTCGTGCTCGCGACCGTCAAGCGCTCGACCCGCATGCCCTTGGGCCACCTGCAACTCTGATGCGCGCCGTCGATGCGGTGGTGATCGGCGCCGGCATGGCCGGCGCCTCGGTGGCAGCCCATCTCGCCGAGCACCGGCGCGTCGTTCTCGTCGAGGCCGAGGAGCGCGCCGGCTATCACTCGACCGGGCGCTCCGCAGCGCTTTTCACCGAGATCTACGGCAACGAGGCAATCCGCGCGCTCACCCGCGCGAGCCGCGCCTTCCTGAGCACGCCGCCCCCCGGCTTCACCGCGGGGTCACTGCTGCGTCCACGCGGCTGCCTGTTCATCGCGACCCCCGCGCAGCTTGAGCTGCTCGAGCGTTTCGCGGCGCTTCCCGACGTCGCGCCCGCGACGCATCCGATCAGCCGCGAGGAGGCCGAGCGACGCTGCCCCGTGCTGCGTCCCGGCTACGTCGCGGCCGCACTCTTTGAGCCCGATTCCGCCGACATCGACGTGCAGGCCCTGCATCAGGGGTACTTGCGTCTGTTTCGCGCGCGCGGCGGCGAGCTCCTCACCGCGGCGCCCGTGAACGGGCTTGACCGCGTCGCCGGCGGCTGGTCGGTGCGGGCGGGCGGCGAATCCTTGCGCACGCCACTGCTCGTCAATGCCGCAGGCGCCTGGGCCGATGAGATCGCCGCACGCGCCGGTGTCGCGCCCTTAGGCCTCACCCCGATGCGCCGAACCGCCCTCCTGATCGAGCCGCCGCCCGGCATCGCCGTGGCCGACTGGCCCTTCGTCAACGACATCGAAGAGCTTTTCTACTTCAAGCCCGAGGCGGGTCTTCTCTTCATCTCACCGGCCGACGAGACCCCGGTAGCCCCCGGGGATGCGCAGCCCGAGGAGTGGGACGTCGCCGTCGCGGTCGAGCGCATCGAGAATGCGACCACCCTGCATATCGAGCGTCTGAAGGCCCGCTGGGCGGGTCTTCGCACCTTTGCGCCCGATCGCTCGCCGGTCGTCGGCTTTGCGCCCGATGCACCCGGATTCTTCTGGCTCGCGGGTCAAGGGGGCTATGGCATCCAGACCGCCCCCGCGTTGTCGCGGCTCGCCGCCGCGCTCGCGCTCGAGAATCCGGTCCCGCCGGACCTGCTCGCAGGGGGCCTCCGCATCGATCTGCTGGCACCGGGTCGGCCGATGCGCAGCCTCCCGGCCGATTGAAGGGGCGTGGCCCGATGGGCTCGCTTCATTCCGCGCGCCGCTCTCCCCCTTCCCCCCTTTCAAGAGCTCAAAAGACGCGGTAGCGTGAGCCATGTCCTACGGGGGGTGCCTCTCGCCCCCTGACTGACCCGTCGTGCGATCCGGTGCAGAGTGCAGCCGCATCGAGTCGCTGTTCTTACATACATAGGTGCGGTCATGCTTCATTATGCAGTGGTATTTCTCGTCATCGCGCTGATTGCGGCGTTCTTTGGCTTCGGCGGCATCGCAGCGGGCGCCGCGGGGATCGCCAAGATTCTGTTCATCGTGTTCTTGATTGGCGCCCTGGTGACTTTCTTGATGAGCCTGGGACGGCGCGCCTGACGGGCTCCGAACCAGTCGAATAGCCCAGCAGGAGACTTTCATGGACCCGCAAGTCGACACGAGCCAGGTTCGAAAAACCAAGAAAACGGCCACCAATGGCAATCTCAACGACTTCCTCGACAACGTCGAGGATCTGACTCGGGCCATCAAGGACGTTGCGACACCCGATATCCAGCGGGTCCGCGCCAAGGTGCAGATTGCCGTTGCGGCCGCGAAGAGCGCGCTCAGCGATGGCGCCGCTCAGGTGCGTGGTCAGGCGCGGCAAGTCACCCAGAAGACAGACGGTTACGTGCGCGACAATCCCTGGCAGGTGGTGGGCGTCGCAGCGGTGGTGGGCGTCGTTCTCGGCATGTTGATGACACGACGTTCCGACTGAGAGAGCTCCCAACCAGGGCACCGGGTGGCGACGCGGCTGATACTCAGGCGCGCCGCCACTCGGTGAGGCCGCTTGGCGTGTCCTCGAGCAGCACCCCGGCGGCCGAGAGCTCATCGCGGATGCGGTCCGCCTCGCGAAAATTGCGCGCGCCGCGCGCCGCGCGCCGCGCCGCGAGCCGGGACTCGATCTCGGCGTCGCTCAAGCTCGCCCGCTCATCGGCCGCACCCGCAGCGGGACGGGCGCGCTTGAGATAGGCCTCCGGATCCTGCTGCAGCAGTCCGAGCACCGCCCCCATCGCAATGAGCTCGGCGGCGAGGCGCGCCGCAGCGTCCCCCTCGCCCCCGCCGCCGCCCGCCCCCGCACCCTCACCCTCACCCGCCTTGGCACGATCGGCCATCCCCCCACGGTCAGCCGCCCCCCCGCGGTCGCCTGCCTTCGCGAGATTGAGATCGCGCGCGACCCCCGCCATGACGGCGAGCGCCTCCGGGGTGTTGAAGTCATCGTCCATGGCGGCCCGAAAGCGACTCCACGCGGCGGAGCGACTGCGCGTGCTGTGCGACTCGATCGACAGGTGCGCCGTAGCAGTTGGTTTTCGCGCTCCCGCCCCGCTCCCCTTCAGAGCGCGGTATAGCCCGAGCAGTGTCTCATCCGCCTGCTCGAGCTGTACCTGGGAGTAGTTGATCGGGCCCCGATAGTGGCTGCTCAGGAGAAAGAAGCGCAGCACCTCCGGATCGCGCAGCCGCTTGAGCACGTCGCGCACCGTGAAGAAGTTGCCGAGCGACTTCGACATCTTCTCATCGTCGACGCGCACGAAGCCGTTGTGCATCCAGCGGTGCACGAACGGCGTGTCGCACGCCGCGCAGCTCTGGGCGATCTCGTTCTCATGGTGCGGGAATTTCAGGTCCATGCCCCCGCCGTGCAGATCGAAGTAGCTGCCGAGCAGGCTCGTCGACATCGCCGAGCACTCGATGTGCCAGCCGGGGCGTCCCGCCCCCCACGGCGAGGGCCAGGAAGGCTCACCCGGTATTGCGCGCTTCCACAGCACGAAGTCGAGCGGATCGCGCTTCGACTCATCCACCTGCACCCGGGCCCCGGAGCGCAGCTCGTCGATCTTCTTGCCCGACAGCGCGCCATAGCGCGGGAACTTTCGTACCGAGTACATGACGTCGCCGTCCTCGGCGACATACGCGTAGCCCTTGTCGATGAGCGTCTGCGTCATCGCCTGGATGGCATCGATATATTCGGTGGCGCGAGGCTCGGCGTCGGGCGCATCGAGACCGAGCGCCTCGCAGTCCGCATGCATCTCACGCGTGAAGCGCTCGGCCAGGGCCGACCACTCCTCGCCCCGTTCCTGGGCGCGCTGGATGATCTTGTCGTCGATGTCGGTGACGTTGCGCACGTAGGTGACGCGGTAGCCCGAGGCGCGCAGATAGCGCTGCACGAGGTCGAACACCGTGAGCATGCGGGCGTGGCCGATGTGGATGTAGTCGTACACGGTCATGCCGCACACGTACATGCGCACCTCGTTGTCGCGCAGTGGCACGAACGGTTGCTTCTGACCCGTCAACGAATCATGGATGGTGAGCATGCGACTCCAGGCGCGCTCGCGCCTTGTCGGGGCCGATCAGTTTCAGGAGCGGCGCGAGCTCGGGCCCGTGCTCGCGGCCGGTGAGCGCGATCCTCAACGGCATATACAGCTCCGCCCCCTTGCGTCCGCTGCGCTCCTTGAGAATCTGCGTCAGGCGCTTGAGGTCGGTGCCCGCCTGCGCGAGCGCCTCGAGCGCCGCCACGAAGAAGCCCGGTCCCGCCGCATCGAGCATGCGCTGCTCATCGTCACCGAGCGGCGGCAGCTCGCCGTGCACGATCGCCGTCCACGCCGCCGCATCCGCTGGCAACACGACGTTGTGCCGGATGAGCTCCAGGAAATCACTCGAGTCGCTCGAGCCGAGCCACGTGCGCACCTGCTGCGGGCTCATGCGCTGCACGGCCTCGCGCTGCCAGTGCATGAGCTGCGACTCCTCGAAGCGGGCCGCGGCGCGCCCGAGGTGCTCGGGGCGAAAATGCGCCGGCATCTCCTCGAGGGTGAGCCATCCATCGACGTCGCTCGCGTGACCGAGGCGCAGCAGATGATTGAGCAGTGCTTCGGGCAGGAAGCCGCGCTCGCGAAAATCCCGTACGCTCGCGCTGCCATGGCGCTTCGACAGCGGTGCGCCGTCCTCCCCGATCAACAGCCCGACGTGCCCATAGCCCGGGACGCGCAGCCCGAGCGCGGCAAGCAGCAGCATCTGGCGCGGCGTATTGGTGAGATGATCGTCCCCGCGCAGCACGTGGGTTACACCCATCAACGCATCGTCGACGGCGTTCGAGAAGAAGAAAGCCGCGGTGCCGTCCTCCCGTCGGATGATGAAGTCCCCGATCTCCGCCGCCGCGAATACCTGCGGTCCGTGCACGAAGTCCACCCACTCGAGCGTCGCTGCCGCGGGCACGGCGAAGCGCAGGGTGGGCTTGAGGCCGCGTGCCTCGCGCTCGGCGCGCTGCGCGGCGCTCAAGTGGCGGCAGGTTCCGGCGTAGCGCGGCGGCTGGCCCGCCATGCGCTGAAGCTTGCGCGACAGCTCGAGCTCCTGCGCCGTGCAGTAGCACGGGTACGCCCGCCCCTCACCTTCCAGCTCCTCGAAGTAGCGGCGATAGACATCGGCGCGCTGCGACTGCAAGTACGGCCCGTTCGGGCCTCCAACGCGCGGACCCTCGTCCCACTGAAGACCGAGCCAGTCGAGGTCCTCGATGAGCTCGTCGAGGAAGCGCCCGGCGCTGCGCTCGACATCGGTATCCTCGATGCGCAGAATGAAGCGCCCGCCGCTGCGGCGAGCCCACAACCAGTTGAAAAGAGCCGTGCGCGCATTGCCGAGATGCAGTGAGCCGGTCGGTGAGGGCGCGAAGCGCGTGACGAGCGTCGAGGACATATCTCAAGATTGTACCCATTCGAGTAGAATCCCCAAGCATGAAACCACTGATGCTCGCGGCCGCGCTGCTCGCCGCCGCCCTCTCTCCTGCGAGCCAGGCCGCCGATACCGCGCAAACTGCCGCAAAAACCGATTCGAACACCGAGGCTAAATCGGGCGCCAAATCGGACGCCAAGACGGACACCAAGGCGGTCACCAAAGGCGATGCGAAGCCCGCCGGGAAAGGCCTGCCCCCGCAGGTGCAGGTGGTCACCTCGCTCGGGAATTTCGTGATCGAGCTCAATCCGGAGCGCGCGCCGCTCACGGTCGCTCAGTTCCTGAAATTCGTCGATCAGGGTTACTACTCGGGCACGATCTTCCACCGCTCGATCCCGAACTTCGTGATCCAGGGGGGCGGCTACGACGGTGACTACAAGCTCAAGGGCAATCCGCCGAACGTGGTGAACGAGTCGGGCAATGGGCTCACCAACACACGCGGCACCGTGGGACTCGCGCGCCCGTCCGAGCCGCATGACGGCGATGTGCAGTTCTACGTGAACCTCAACGACAATGCGGCGCTCGATCCGAGCGCCGCCCGCTGGGGCTATGCGGTATTCGGCAAGGTCGTGCAGGGAATGGACGTCGTCGACCGCATCGGCAACGTCGCGACCGGCGCGCGCGGACCGTTCAAGGAGAATGCGCCCTTGAAGAACATCACCATCGAGAAGATCGAGCGGGTGCCGGCGAGTGAGCGGGTGCCGAGCTCCTGAGGGCCGCGCGCTGCGAGCGTCGATCTGACCGTGCCGGACTCGCCCATTCTGTTCGTCTCGGATCTGCACATCGACGCGGCCCACCCGGACATCACGCGGCAGTTCCTCGGATTCCTCGCGGGCGAGGCGGCGGGCGCCGCCGCGCTTTACGTGCTGGGCGATCTGTTCGAGTCCTGGGTGGGCGATGATGCGCCCGATGCCGACCAGCAACGCGTGATCACCGCACTCGCGGATCTCGCTGCGCGCGGCGTGCCGTGCTTCGTCATGCACGGCAACCGGGATTTTCTCCTCGGATCCTCCTTTTGCAAGCAGGCGCGCGTCGAGCTTCTGCCCGATCCACTGATCATCACGCTCTACGGCGAGCGCGTGCTCGTGATGCACGGCGATGCGCTCTGCTCGGATGATCGCCCCTATCAGCGGCTGCGCGCCACGGTGCGCGATCCGGACTGGCAGCGGCGCTTTCTCAAGCTCTCCGTGGAGCAACGTCGCGCGCTTGCAGGCGCGGCCCGCGCCGGCAGCCAGGCGCACACCGCACAGCTCGATGAGATGATCGCGGATGTCAATGCGGCGAGCGTCACCGCGGCGCTGCGGGCCGCGGACACCGCCACCGTCCTTCACGGGCACACCCATCGTCCGGGCATCTTCCCGCTCGAGGTCGACGGGCGCCCGTGCTCGCGCATCGTGCTCGGAGACTGGTATACGCAGGGGAGCGTGCTGCGCTGGAGCGAGAGCGGGCCTGAGCTCGTCTCGCTCGCACGCTAGGAATGGGCGCCCACCCGCGCGGGCGGTGCCTCGGCCGGCGCGCCCGAATGGAAGCGAAACAGGGGGTCGGGGCTCATGATGAGCTCGGCCTCGAGCTGCCCGAAGCGCTCGATGCGCGGGGCGAGATCGAGGCCCGCCGCCTCGGCTGCGCGATGCGCGAGCTCGAGATAGAGCTCCTGATGACGCGCCTCCGCAGCCTCCAGGCCGGCAAACAGGGCGGCGACCGGCCCCTCGAGGCTGCGGCTCAGCCGGGCGAAGCGCTCGCACGAGCGCGCCTCGATGAACGCGCCGCACAGCATGAGATCGACGCCGCGCTCGGGCTCGGCTCGGGCGACGGGGCGGCGCAGCTGCTCCGCGTAGCGCCCGGGACTCAGGCGCTCGAGCTTGATGCCCAGTCGCTCGATGAGCCTCACCACCTGCTCGTAGTGCCTCAGCTCCTCGCGCGCGAGGCGCGACAGGCGCAGCGTGAGCCCGGTGTCCTCGGCATAGGCGAACATCAGCGCAAGCGCGGTCGAGGCTGCCTTCTTCTCGCAGTTCGCGTGATCGATGAGCAGCACCTCCCGAGAGCGGCGTGCCGCCTCGACCCAGGCATCGGGCGTCTCGGCTCGCAGCAGCGAACTGAGGGTCATTGGGCGAACGCTCGTCGCATGGGTGCGCCGCGGCTGGGCCCCATCAGGCCGGGACCTTGAGCTCGGTGAGCGCCTCGCGCAGCTCGCGGGCCGACTGAAAGCGGTCCTCGGGGGCTTTTGCGAGCAGTCGCTTGATGAGCGGCTCGTAGATCGCGAGCTGCAGCGGCAGGGGCGGCAGGTCGGCACGCTTGTGCTTGTAGATCACCTCCATCGCCGAGCCGCCGGTGAAGGGCTTGCGGCCGGTGAGCATCTCGTAGAACACGATGCCGAGGCTGTAGAGGTCGCTGCGCGCATCGACGAGCTCGGCATGTCCCTGCTCCGGGCTCATGTAGTACGGGGTGCCGAAGATCTCGCGGGTACCGGTGAGCTCCGCGTCGAGCTCGTTCGCCTTCGCCAGGCCAAAATCGATGAGGCAGAGTGAGCCGTCCGCGCGCAGCATGACGTTCGCGGGCTTCAGATCCCGATGCAGCACACCGACGGCATGAATGGCCTCGAGCGCGCTCGCGATCTGCTCGAGGTACTTGAGCGCCGAGGAGGGCGCGATCGGCGACTTCATGCGCTGGCGCAGATCGCCGAGTGGAAAATGCTCCATGGCGATGTAGGAGTGGTCATCCGCGATGCCGAGATCGTAGATGCGCACGATGTTCGGGTGCTTCAATCGCGCGACGATCTCGTACTCCTGCAGGAAGCGGTCGAAGCTGATGATGCGCTCCGACACATCCGGCACCTGGCTGAAGACCTTGAGCACGACCAGCGCCCCCGCTCGCTCGCTCTCGGCGAGATAGATCTTGCACATGCCGCCGCTGCCGATCTGACGGATGTTGCGATGGCCGCGGATCAGAACGGAGCCGAAACGATAGTGGTGCTCGTAGCCAGGGTGTCCGCGTCGCACCGAGGTCGCCTGCTTTTGCTCGCGCGCGGCCCGCAGGATCGCGCGGATCAGCTGATCGCGGTCGATCTTGCGGCCATAGAGTCGATGCAGGCCGTGTGCGGGCGCGGGCGCCGGTGAGGGCGCCTCCTCGAGCAGCACCAGCACGAGGGGCGCAAAGTCCGGCTTCGAGCGCAGCGCCACGGCGAGCGACTCCGCAGTCTCGGTGGGCGGAGCCCCGACCACCAGCACGGCATCGTATCCCGCCGCGAGGAACTCGGCGGGCAGAGGCTCATCTTCACCGAGTCGGTGCTCGACCACCGTGGCGGTCGGCCACTCGATCTCGACGTGCTTGCGCACCAATAAACGATGGTCCGATCGCTCCGCAATGAGCAGAAGCTTGAAGCTCAAGGGCCCCCACCCCGAGCCTTCGCAGGTGCGGCTCTAAAGGGTTCGGACCGGCTTGAGTCCACGGCCGACGCCATCGCGACGCTGCTGTCTAGCCTCGTCGGATCGCTCTCCCTGCAGGCGCTCAAGGTATTCCGGCGTCACGTCCCCGGTCACGTACTCTCCCGAGAAACAGGAGGTGTCGAAATCGGTGATCTTGGCATGGTCGTGTCGCACGGCGTGCACCAGGTCCTCGAGGTCCTGATAGATGAGCCAGTCGGCGCCGATGATCTTGCGCACTTCACCGATGGTGTGACCCGCCGCCACGAGCTCCGAGGCATCCGGCATGTCGATGCCGTACACGTTCGGATAGCGCACCGGAGGCGCGGCGGAGGCGAAGTACACCTTGCGCGCGCCCGCCTCGCGCGCCATCTCGATGATCTGCGCCGAGGTGGTGCCGCGCACGATCGAATCGTCCACCAGCAAAACGACCTTGCCGCGGAACTCGAGATCGATCGCATTGAGCTTGCTGCGCACCGACTTCGAGCGCTGCTCCTGGCCCGGCATGATGAAGGTGCGCCCGATGTAGCGGTTTTTGATGAAGCCCTCGCGATACTTGACGCCGAGGAGCTGGGCGACCTGCACCGCGCTGGTGCGGCTCGTATCCGGTATTGGAATCACGACGTCGATGTCGTGATCGGGGCGCTCGCGCCGGATCTTCTCGGCGAGGTGCTCGCCCATGCGCAGGCGTGCCTTGTAGACCGAGATGTTGTCGATGATCGAGTCGGGGCGCGCGAAATAGACGTACTCGAAGATGCACGGCGTGTGACGCGCGAGGGCTATGCACTGCTGCGCATAGAATCGCCCCTGCTCGTCGATGAACACCGCCTCGCCGGGCGCCACGTCGCGCACTCGTTCGAAGCCGAGCATGTCGAGCGCGACGCTCTCCGAGGCGAGCATCCACTCGGCGCCCTTCTTCGTCTGGCGCTTGCCGAGCATCAGCGGGCGGATGCCGTTGGGGTCACGGAACCCGAGGATGCCGTGCCCGATGACCATGGCCACCACGGCATACGCGCCGCGACAGCGCCGATAAGCGGCATTCGCGGCCGCGAAAATGTCCGCCGGGGTCACCCGCGGGGTGCCCACCCGCTGCAGCTCGGAGGCGAGCACGTTGAGCAGCACCTCCGAATCGGAGCGGGTGTTGAGATGACGCCGGTCCTCGCGCACCAGCACTTCGGTGAGCTCGCGGGCGTTCGTCAGATTGCCATTGTGGGCGAGACACAGGCCGTAGGGAGAGTTGACATAGAAGGGCTGCGCCTCGTGCGCGCTGTCGGTGCCGGCGGTCGGATAGCGTACGTGGCCGATGCCGATGTTGCCCGCGAGCTTCATCATGTGCTTCTGCTGGAACACATCGCGCACCAGGCCTGCGTCCTTGCGCATGAAGAGCTCGCCCCCCTCGCTCGTCATGATGCCCGCGGCATCCTGGCCGCGGTGTTGCAGCACCGTGAGCGCATCGTAGAGGCGCTGATTGACCGCGCTCGTGCCGACGATTCCTACGATTCCGCACATGATGACCTCCGAGCTATTGCGGCTTGACCTTCACGCCCGTCAGCCGTTCTAGGCTCCTCCACGGCTCGCCGTGTTCACCCACCATCGCACGCAGCCAGTCGCCGAGCGCCTCTCCGTAGGGGATGAGCTTCGAGCGTCCCCACCATTCCTCCTGGTTGAGGTGCAGAAGCTCACCGCCGATGACGAGCAGACCGACGAGCACCATGCCGCGCACGATGCCAAACAGCAGTCCCATCACCCGATCGAGGGTGCCGAGCATCAGGGTGCGCGCCAGATAGCTCGCCAGCATCCCGCACACCCAGCCGATCAGCAGCACGACGATCAAAATCACCAGTCGACCGACCCAGGGCGCGACCCGCGGATCGGCCAGATAGCCCCCGAGATGCGGCTCGACGATCGGCCCGAGGCGCCAGGCCGCCCAGATCGCAACGATCCAGAACACGACCGAAACCGCTTCGCGGACGAAGCCGCGCAGCAATCCGATCAACGTCGAGCCCAACAAAACCAGCAGTATCAGGACGTCGGCCCCGGTCAATGATCCGCCCTCGGCATCGCGCTCCCCCGAGATCTTTTGCCCGGCCCACCCGGCTGGCGCGCATTCTACGCGAAGCGTAGCGGGGGATGCCGTGAAAGCATCACACGCCGCGCCTCAGCCAACGGCACCGGGGGCGACGACGGTCGCGGCGTGTCCCGCGGCTTTGAGCCGCGTCACAGTACGCTCCGCGGCCGCGCGATCGGCCAGGGGTCCGACGCGCACGCGGTAGCGCAGCTTGGCACCGCTCCCACGCGCGAGCACGTAGGCCGAAGCGCCGCTCGATTTGAGCTGATGGACCAACCGCTCGGCATTGGGACGGCTCGCGAAGCTGCCCACCTGCACCGACCAGGAATTGGGGGCGGAGGGCGCCATTTCAAGCGGCGCTGCGGCGGCTGCGGAGGCACCGGAGGGCCGGCCGGACGAGGGGGTAACAGCGGGCGGCTCGGCCGGGCGAGTCACCTGCAGGCTCGCCCCTGCGCCCGGCGCTGCATTGAGCGAGCCCGAGTCGCTGGTCCGAGCGTCCGCATTCGAGGCGGTCGGGCCACTCGAAGCGCTCGAGCCACTGGCCGCCTCCGGTCCCGTGCGCGGCTCGCCCGGCGCAACGGTCGGCGTCGTCTTGCTGGTCTGTACGTTGAGCACCACCCGACGTCGCTGCGCGAGGTCATTGTTGCCGGGTGGCTCGCTCATCCGATGAGGTCCCGAGAGCAGAGCGGGTACGACGATCACGATGAGCGCCACGAGAATCGTGGCGCCGACCAGACGCTCTTTGACGTGACGGTCCATGCGCAGGGCAATCTCGTTCATGGGCGGTGCGCGTGAGTATAGTGGGTGTGCCGAGCCGGGTGCAGCACACCTTCCGCCTCGAGCCAGTCGAGAGCGGGGCCGACGACGTGAAATGAGCCGAAGACGACGATGTGATCGGCGGCGCCCGCCTCACGCCGCGCTGCCTCGCAACCCGCGGCGATGCTCGGCGCGGTCTCGATCTTCCCGCGCACCTGCGGCTCGATGAGGGCCGCCAGGGCACGCGCCTCGGTGCCGCGCGGTCCCTCGGTGGAGCACACCCACCATCGATCGATCTCCTGCGCCAACGCCCGTGCGACGCCCACCGCATCCTTGTCGGCGAGGATCCCGCACACGGCGTACGTGCGTCCCGGCCTCGGCAGCGCACGCAGGTTGGCGGCGAGCACCGCGGCGGCGGCCGGGTTGTGCGCGACGTCGAGAATCCACACCGGCTCGCCCGGGCGGCCTGGCTCGATCAGCTGGAAGCGGCCCGCAAGCTCAACGCGCGCGAGACCGCACGCAACGGCCTCCGGGCTCAGCACCGCCTCGATCGGCAGCTCCTCGAGCGCGGCGAGCGCGGTGGCTGCATTGGCGAACTGGTGCTCGCCGCGCAGTGCGGGCGCGGGCAGGCGGCTGAGATGCCATTTGAGCCCCTCATAGCTCCACTCGGCGCCCTGCCGCTTGAAATCGAACTCCGCCCCGAGGCGCTTGAGCGGCGCTCCGAGCTCGCGGGCGCGCTGCGCGAGCGCCGCAGGCGCATCGCGGCTGCCGAGCACGGCCGGAACTGCGCGGCGAAAGATCCCCGCTTTCTCGCGGGCGATGCTGTCGAGCGTCGAGCCCAGGTACTCCTGATGATCGAGTCCGATGCTGACGACGACTGCAACGGTCGGGTCGATGATGTTCACGGCATCCAGCCGCCCGCCCATGCCGATCTCCAGGACCCAGGCATCGAGGCGCGCCTGATCGAAGAGCACGAAGGCGGCAAGCGCATTGAACTCGAAGAAGGTGAGCGAGATCTCACCGCGCGCGGCCTCGATGCGCTCGAATGCCGCGACGAGCGCTGCAGTCTCGACGGGCGCCCCATCGATGCGAATGCGCTCGCGGTAGTCACGCAGGTGCGGCGAGGTGAAGAGTCCGACGCGCTGTCCGGCGGCGGCGAGCACCGAGGCGCAGTAGGCGGCGACCGAGCCCTTGCCGTTGGTGCCGGCGATGGTGATGACGGGTACGCGCGGCTTGGGAAACTTCAGCCGCTCGAGCACCTCGGCGAGGCGCTCGAGCCCGAGCTCGATCGTCTGCGGGTGCACACGCATCTGGTGCTCGAGCCACTCATCGAGACTGCGCATCGCTCCTCAGCGCGAGCGGCGGTGGGCTTGAGGCGGGGCCGTGCATGCAGATTCCTCAGGCCGCGGCCGCCGGCTCTTTGCCCGTCATGAGCCTCAGCAGTGCGCCGATCCGGTCGCGCAGCTCGCGTCGATCGACGATCATGTCGAGCGCGCCGTGCTCGAGCAGGAACTCGCTGCGCTGAAAGCCCTCGGGCAGAGTCTCGCGCACGGTTTGCTGGATCACCCGCGGTCCGGCAAACCCGATGAGGGCCTTCGGCTCGCCGATGTTGATGTCACCGAGCATCGCCAGACTCGCCGACACACCCCCGGTCGTCGGATCCGTCATCACCGAGATGAAGGGCAGGCGTGCCTCGGACAGACGCTTCAGAGCCGCGCTCGTCTTCGCCATCTGCAGGAGCGAGTACAGCGCCTCCTGCATGCGAGCACCTCCGCTCGCCGAGAAACACACGAGCGGCATGCGGTGCTCCAGACAGTGCTCCACCGCGCGCACGAACTTCTCGCCGACCACCGAGCCCATCGAGCCGCCGAGGAAGCGAAACTCGAAGGCACAGGCGACGATGGGCAGGCTCGCGAGCTGCCCCGCCATCACGACCAGCGCATCGCGCTCGCCGGTCTGCTTCTGCGCCTGCGCGATCCGATCCTTGTACCGCTTCGAATCCTTGAACTTGAGCGGATCTTCCGGCTCGACCTTGGCGGCGAGCTCCTGCGTCGAGCCGGTGTCGAGAAACTTGAGGAGCCGCTCCCGGGCACCGATGTGCATGTGGTGGCTGCACTTGGGACACACGTGCAGGTTGCGCTCGATCTCGGCCCGATAGAGGACCGCATCGCAGGCCGGGCACTTGATCCACAACCCCTCCGGAACCGAGCGCGTACGACGCTCGGTCTTGATTCGCGAGGGAACGATGCGCTCGAACCAGGACATGTTGCTCGTGATCCCGTGCCTGAAAACCGCGCAAAAGCGCGCCCGGCTCAGTCTAGCAAAATGCCCGGGGCGGCGCGGCTGCGATCAGGAGCCGGGATGCCGAAGGTCGCTGGATACTCGACCCGCCACAGGTACAGGCCGCAGGCGGGCGCGGTCGCACCGGCCTGGCGGCGGTCGCGGCTCTCGAGGATGCGCGCGAGCGCGGCGAGCGGATCGCTTCTCTCCTGCACCTCGATCAAGGTACCAACGATGTTGCGCACCATGTGATGCAGGAACGCATTGGCGGTGATCTCGATGGAGACGATCTCGCCCACGCGCTCGACGCGCAGCCGCTCGATGCGACGTCGCGGCGACTTCGACTGGCACTCGATCCCGCGAAAGGCGGAGAAATCGTGCTCGCCGATGAGTGCTTGAGCGGCGCGCTGCATGGTGGCGGCATCGAGCGGCCGATGGATCCAGGCGGCGCGCTCGCGGCTCAGGGCGGAGCGCGCACTGCGGTTGAGGATGAGATAGCGGTACGTGCGCCGCAGGGCCGAGTAGCGCGCATGGAACGTCCGGGGCATCTCCGCCGCCCAGAGCACGGCGATGTCCGGCGGCAGGCGCGTGTTGGCGCCGAGCACCCAGGAGCGCGCCGCACGCGAGGCGTGGGTATCGAAGTGGATCACCTGACCCGCCGCGTGGACGCCGGCATCGGTGCGCCCGGCGCACACCACGGTGAGCGGATGCGCGGCGATGAAACCGAATGCACGCTCGACGGCCTGCTGGAGCGAGGCGGCATGCTGCTGCGATTGCCAGCCCGCATAGGCGCCCCCCGCGTATTCGAGGAGCGCAGCCATGCGCCGCATCTCGGGCGGCGGGCCGAGGTCCTCGGGCCGCTCCGCGACGGCCGTCATGGAAGTCTCAGCCGGGCAGCGACTCGATCAGTCGCGAGGCCTCTTGCTTCTGGCTGGCCGAGCCTTCCTGCACGACCTCCTCGAGAATGCTGCGAGCACCCTCGGGGTCGCCCATGTCCATGTAGGCGCGGGCCAGGTCGAGCTTCGTGCCCACCTCGCTCATCGTGACCGGCTCGAGCTCGGTCATGGAGAGATCGACGGACTTGAGCTTGTTGGTGGCGGCCAGGCGATTGGTCGGATGCTCCGCGCCGTTCATCGCCTCGCCCACATCGAGATCGACGCGCCGGCTCCGCTGGCTCGCCTCGAACACCTCGTTCGAGAATACTTCCTCCGCGGCGCGCGGCTGCTCGACCGTATCGCCCGTTCCGAGCGCGGTGGCCAGCCGATCGAGATCGAGGTCGATGCTGTCGGCCTTGATGCCGCGCAGCTTCGAGGTCGAATCGATGTCGACTCGCTCGGGATCCTGGATATCCGAGAATTCCGGGGATTTGACCCGCTGCGTGGGCTGCGGCGCAGCTTCGCGCTCGCGCGGCATCAGCACGGTCGGAGCCGATTCAGGCGGCAGCACCGCCGTCTTGATCTCATCCTGCTGCGCATCGAGCTCGGAGATGAAAGAGGCCTCGAGCTCGCGCTCGAGCTCCGTCAGATCACTGTCGCGCCGCTGCGCGGCCTGCTCCATCAAGCGGCGCGAGCGCTCGTCGAGACCGGCCACCATCGTCGGCGCATCGGCCGGATGATCGGTTTCCGCAAGCTGCGGGATGCTGTCGGATGAGGGCGTGTCAGTCTCGGCGAGATGGTCCAGATTGAGCCCCAGGTCATCGATCGACACCTCGGCCGTCTGCTCGGCCTTGCTCGGGGTCTTCGGCGGCATGCGCGGCGAGCGCATCTCCGCGGTCTTCAGGGCCGGCGATTCCATGGTCGGCTGCTCACTGAGCTGCGTGAGCTGCTCGGACTCCATCGTCGGCTCATCGCGGGCCGCACGCTGCTCGCGCGTCGGCGAATCATCGGCGTCACGCTCGGGCGAATCGAGCATGAAGTCGAGGCCGGCACCCGGATCGGAGGTGCGCAGCTGGGGCGACTCGCCCGTCGCCGCGGTCGAATCGGCGTCTGCGGCCGCGTCCGGCTCGCCGAACAGATCGATGTCGACGCGGTTCTCGCCGCCCTCGAGATTGAGGTCGACCAGCGTCCCTGCGCCGCGACCCCCGCCGGTGCTCGTGCTGAACATCGGCTCCTCGGGACAGATCTGCTTGCCCATGATGACGATCTTGTCCCACTCGCCCGCCGGCGCATGGTCGCGCGTGGACTCGAGGCTCTTCGCCGTCTGCAGGAAGGCTTCCTTGTTACCCCACACGAAGTAGATCTCGAGCAGCTTCATGCGCAGATCCCTGCGGTCGGGCTCGCGCTCGAGCGCAATGCGCACGAGATCCGCAGCCTGATCGTAGAGGCCATAAGCCATGTGGAAATCCGCCTCGGCGAGCGGATCACCCTGATCGATGTTGACCGCGCTCTCGCTCGAGAGCGTGTCCTCCGCGGACTTCAGCTCCCCGGTCTCGCTGAAGCGCTGGGTCTCGTGAAAGTCCGGCGCCACGTGCGGTCCCGACTCCTCGACCTCGTACGAGTCGGTCGGCTTGCGCAGCGCGGCGAGCTTGTTCGCCGCCTCGTCCCGCATGTCCGTGACATGCGTCTCCTCGAGCATCGAATCGAAGCCACCGCCGGGCGGCTCGATCGAGGCCTGGCGCCGCTTGCGCCAGGCATTGAAGCCGAGCAGCGCGAGCACCAGCAGCAGCGGCACCGCCGCGACGTACCAGTTCTCGGCAATCCAGTCGATCCACGAGCCGGTGGCGCTCGGCGGCGGCGATGCGACCGGTTTCTTCGGCACCGCGCGCGGAGGCGTCGGCGCGACCGCGGGAGGCTCGGGCGCGACGGCCGACGCGGGCGGCTCGGCGGCCGGCGGGGGCGGCAACGGCTCGGTCTTGGCGACCGGCGGCGGGACCGCGGGTCGCGGGGGCGGCGGGGCCGCCGTGACGGGCGGCTTCGCTGTGGTCGGGGCCTGACTCTGACTGAGTCGCTGTTGCAGCGCGCTGAGCTCGGAGTTCTTGAGCTCGAGCAGCCGCTTCGAGTCGGCCAGCTGGCCTTGCAGATCCTTGACTTGCGAACGCAGCGCCTCGGTCTCGGCGCTCGCGCTGGCCGCCTCTTTGCTCGGCGGCCCGGCGGTGCCCTCTCCGCCCTGGGGCGTCACGAGCCGCAGCCGTCCACCGCTCGCCGCCGTGGCGGCGCCGCCGGCGTTGCGCCAGGCCTCGAGCTGGCGATGCACCTCGCTCATCGCCTCCTTCTGATTGAGCGCGGCGATGGCATCGGCCTCGGGCACCCGCAGCACGGCACCGCGCTTGAGCACGTTGATGTTGCCGCCGAACGCCTCGGGATTCGACCGGAAGAGCGCGATCATCGTCTGATCGAGCGCCGCACGGCTCTCGGCGTGCAGGCCACGCGCGATCTTGGTGAGGGTGTCACCTTGCATGACCTGCACGGTCGCAGGATTCGCCCCCGCCTCGCTCGGCGCGGGAGCGGCGGCCTCTGCCGGAGCTGCTGGGGCTGCCGCCTCGGAGCTCGGCGATTCGGCGGCCGGCGCAGACGGCGTCGAGGCGGCCGGCGTCTTGTGACGTCGAGCACCACCGCTGCCGTGCCGGGCCTTGGCGACCGGGGGCGCCGGGCTCGTCTCCGGAAGCGGCGCGGTCGACGTCGCGGCCGGCGCAGCCGGCGCAGGCGTTGCCACCGCGGGCGCGGGCTCGCTGCTCGGCGCAGGATTCGTGGTTGCAGCGGCGACCGCGGGCGCAGACCCTGCGCTCTCCCCGGGCGTATACACCGGCGGGTCGAGCAACACGGTGTACTCGCGCATCAGGCGCCCGCGCGCCCAGTTCACCTCGACCAGGAAGGTGACGAAGGGCTCCGGAATCGCCTCGCTCGAGTGCACCTGGAGAATGTCGCGGCCATCTTTGCTCTTCGCGACCTTGAAGGTGAGCGAGGACAGGAAGGGCGGTCGATCGATGCCATAACGGGTGAAGGCATCGCGGCTCGCGAGTGTCGCGCGCAGCGCCGCGAGCTCATCCGGCGAGGCGGCGATGAGGTCGATGTCGGCGTTGAGCGGCTCATTCAGGGCGGAGTTGAGATGGATCTCGCCGAGGCCCAAGGCGCACGACACGGACGGCCACAGCGAGGACAGCGGTAACAACCACGCCATCAGCATCATGCGAGGCATCGTCAATGACATCGGTACTCCCAGAATTCGGCTGGGCAAGCGTGAATATTTCATTGTGCGATAAACACTTGGGCGCGTTTGCTCACTTGCCTTACATAAGCGGGTAACTATATCTTACAGGTAATGATTTACCAAAATCTGGGCCACCGAAACTGCGTTATGTGCCGCACATTTCCGAACATTATCGGCCACGACCCAGAAATTTAGAGCCCGATCACGGGTCCCATCCATGCGCAGGCGCCCCAGATATACCTTATGGGGCGCGGTCGCGAATGTGGCGGGCGTCGGAAATTCGGCATCCGAGTCGGTTTCGATCAGCTCGAGACCTGTTCCGCGCTGCAAAATTTCACGGGCTCCCGCCACGCTCACCGCACGGGCGAACTGCGCATGCACGGCCACGCTGTGGCCGAAGAACACAGGAACGCGCACCGCGGTTGAATTGATGCTCAAGGCGGGCGAGCCGAGGAGGCGGCAGGTCTCTCGGGCAACTCTGCGTTCCTCGCCGGAGCCCCCCTCCTCGTGCAAACGGCCCACCTGCGGGATGACGTTGAAGGCGATCTGGGTGCCGTATGCACGGCCCCGGGCGGGACGGCCGCTCAGGAGCGACACCGTCTCGGCGGCGAGCTCATCCACCGCGCCGCGACCGCTCCCCGATACGGCGTGCAGGCTCACCACATCGACTCGCTCGGCGCCCGCCCACGCATCGAGCGGTGCGAGCGCGGTCGCGAGCGCAACGCTCGCGCTGCCCGCGAGCGCAATCAAGCGCGGAGCGCTCAAGGCCTCGAGCACCTGCGGATTCACGTCCGCCGCCACGAGCGGCACGTCCTCGCGGTTGCTGAAGCGATCCGAGCCGTCGATTACCCAGGCGGCGCGCGCCACCGATTCCGCATAGCGCTCACTCAAGGATCCCCGGCCACAGAACAGCGCCAGATCGACGCGCTCGAAATCGAAGCGCGCAACGTCATTGATCGCAAGCCTGGGCTCATCGTCCTCGATCGAGGCGCCGCCCCGCTCACCGCCCAGCGCATGGGCCTCATCGAGCGCGTGCAGCTCCGCGTAAGGAACGCGCCGCGCGCGCAGCTCCTCGAGAACCGCTTCCCCGATGAGCGTCGCGGCCCCGACCACGGCGATGCGCAAGGCGCGCGCGGAGCTCACCCCGGCCCCCGCGCGATATCCGGCGTCGTGCGCTTGACATCGGCGCATTGCGCCCGCCAGCGCAGATAATGATCCATCAGCACGAGCGCCATCATCGCCTCTGCAATCGGCGCGGCGCGCAGTCCAACACAGGGATCGTGCCGACCGGTGGTTGTGATCTCGGTCGGGCGACCCGCCACATCGATCGTGACTCCCGGCACGGTGATGCTCGAAGTGGGCTTGAGAGCGATGCTCACCAGGATGTCCTGTCCAGAGGAGATTCCTCCCAGCACACCGCCCGCATGATTGCTCTTGAAGCCCGCGGGCGTGAGCTCGTCGCGGTGCTCGGAACCGCGCTGCTCGACGGCGCGGAAGCCGGCTCCGATCTCCACCCCTTTGACGGCATTGATGCCCATCATCGCGCCCGCGAGATCCGCATCGAGACGCGCGAACACCGGCTCACCCAGCCCCAGCGGCACACCCCGCGCCACGACATCGACACGAGCGCCGATCGAGTCTCCCGCCTCGCGCAGGCGCCAGATGAACTCCTCGAGCTCGGGTAAGCGCGCCGGATCGGGACTCGAGAAGGGATTGTCACGCGCGGCGGCCGGGTCTTTCGGCTCGAGCACGAGGGGCCCGAGTTGCTTCAGATATCCGTGGATCGTCACGCCGAGAGACTCGGCGAGGAACTTGCGCGCGATCGCCCCTGCAGCAACCCGCATCACGGTCTCGCGCGCCGAGGAGCGGCCACCGCCGCGGTAGTCCCGAAACCCATATTTCTGCTGATAGGTGTAGTCGGCGTGTCCCGGACGGAAGCGGTCCTTGATCTTTTCGTAATCGCGCGCGCGCGCATCCTCGTTCTGCACGAGCAGTCCGATCGGCGTGCCGGTCGTCCTGCCCTCGAAGACCCCGGAAAGAATCCGTACCGTATCGGGCTCGCGCCGCTGACTGGTGTATTGCGAGGTCCCCGGGCGGCGCCGATCGATGTCCGATTGCAGATCCTGCTCGCTCAGGCGAAGGCCCGGCGGACAGCCGTCGACCACACAGCCGAGCGCCGGGCCGTGGCTCTCGCCGAAGCTCGTCACGGTGAAAAGTTTGCCGAAGATGTTCCCGGACATTGGCGCTCCCTTGGGACCCTCTGTCGAGCTACAAATCCCTCGCCCGCAGCATGAAGACGGCACCGCCGCCGATATCAATCTGGGGCCAGACGAACGGCAGGCGGGGGAATGCGCGCAGCAACGCTCGCTCGCTGTTGCCTACCTCCACCACCAGCAATCCCTCGTCGACGAGATGATGACGCGCCGCCGCGAGGATGCTCCTCACCGCATCGAGCCCATCCAAGCCCGCCTCGAGGCCGATGCGGGGCTCGCCGCGATACTCGCGCGGCAATGCTCGCATCTCCGCCCGTCCCACGTAGGGC
>DATGIA010000038.1:0-7580 GCA_035307465.1 Steroidobacteraceae bacterium | reverse complement strand
CTCGCACTTGCCGTGGTCGTGGCGGCGCTGCTGTGGCTGCAGCCGGCTGCGATCTGGTGGGCGCTGGCGCTGCTCGCCTCGAGCGCGGTGCTCGCCGCGGAGCTTCTCAATACCGCGGTCGAGCGGCTCGCCGACGCGCTGCACCCGGCCGAAAGCGCCGCCATCCGCATCGTCAAGGATTGTGCCGCGGCCGCGGTGCTGATCACGGTGCTGGGCGCGCTCGCAGTCGCCGCGGCCTTCATCGTGCACCTGCTGCGCACGCACGGTGGTTGAGCAATTTCTGACCAATTGTCGACTAGGACTGAGCGCTCACGTTGACATGACGCCCATGCCTCGGGCATGGTCGCCCGCCATGTTGCGGCACGACTGGTCGCTGCCCGAAGTCGAGGCGCTCTTCGCGCTGCCCTTCATGGATTTGATCCTGCGGGCGCAGCGCCTGCACCGCGCGCACCATCCGGCTAACACCGTGCAGCTCTCGACGCTGCTGTCGATCAAAACCGGCGCCTGCCCGGAGGACTGCGCCTACTGCCCGCAGAGCGTGCGCTACGCCACGGGTCTAGAAGTCGAGCCGCTGATGCAGGTGGAGACGGTGCGCGAGCGCGCCACTGCCGCCCGGGCGGCGGGCGCCACCCGTTTCTGTCTCGGTGCAGCCTATCGTTCGCCGAAGCCGCGCGAGCTCGAGGCGATCGGTCGCATGATCGGCGAGGTGCGCGCGCTCGGGCTCGAGAGCTGCGCGACGCTCGGCATGCTGACGCCCGCGCAGGCACAACAGCTCAAGGCGGCCGGCCTCGACTACTACAACCACAACCTCGACAGCTCGGCCGAGTTCTACAGCGAGATCATCACCACGCGCAGCTACCAGGAGCGGCTCGACACGCTCGATGCGGTGCGCGCGGCGGGCCTCAAGGTCTGCTGCGGCGGCATCGTCGGGATGGGCGAGTCGGTGCGCGACCGTGCGGAGCTGCTGCGCACGCTCGCCAATCTGGCCCCGCACCCCGAGAGCGTGCCCATCAATCGACTGGTGCGCGTGGCCGGTACACCGCTCGCAGAAGGCACGCAGGTCGACCCGTTCGACTTCGTACGTACCATCGCCGTGGCGCGCGTACTGATGCCGGGGGCACAGGTGCGGCTCTCGGCCGGGCGCGCCGAGATGAGCGATGAGCTGCAGGCACTGTGCTTCCTCGCCGGCGCCAACTCCATCTTCTGCGGCGAAAAACTTCTCACCACCGGCAACCCGGAAATGGCGCGCGACCGACGGCTGTTCGAGCGGCTGGGGCTCACCGCCGAGGCCCATGAAGCGAACGGCGGCGGCGCTTGAGGCGGCGCTCGGCGCACTCGATGCGCAACGGCTGCGCCGCGCGCGCCTCACGATCGAGAAGCCCCCGGGAGAAACTCGGCAGCTGATACTCGCCGACGGGCGCTGTCTCGTCGACTTCAGCAGCAACGACTACCTCGGGCTCGCGCGTCATCCTGCGCTCGCGGCGGCCATGCGCGCCTGCGCGGCGAAGCGCGGGGCCGGCAGCGGCGCCTCGCACCTGGTCACGGGTCACGGCATCGAGCATGCGCGGCTCGAGGAGGAGCTCGCCGACTTCACCGGGCGTGAGCGCGCGTTACTTTTCTCTACCGGCTTCATGGCGAACCTTGCGGTCATCGCCAGTTTCGCCGATCGCGGCGAGCGCGTGCTGCTCGATCGGCTCTGCCACGCCTCGCTCATCGACGGCGCACGGCTGTCGGGCGCCACGCTGGCGCGTTACGCGCACGGTGACGCCGCTGCGGCGCGGCGGCTCATCGATGCCGATCCGGGCCATACTGTTATGGTGGTCACCGACGGGGTATTCAGCATGGACGGCGACCTCGCGCCGCTGCCGATGCTCACCGGGGCGGCGCGCGCCGCCGATGCGTGGCTGCTGCTCGATGACGCGCATGGCCTCGGTGTCGTCGGCCCGAGCGGTGGCGGAGTGCTCGAGCACTTCGGACTCGGTGCCGAGGAGGTGCCGCTTCTCGTCGGCACATTGGGCAAGGCCTTCGGCTGCTTCGGCGCGTTCGTCGCCGCAGCGGCCGATACGATCGAGTGGCTGATCCAGAAAGCACGTACCTATGTCTACACGACCGCGCTGCCGGAGCCCGTCGCCGCAGCGGCGCGCGTGGGGCTCGCGCTGGCGCGCTCGGAAAGCTGGAGGCGGGAGCGGCTCGGCGCCCTCACGACACGCTTTCGAACGCGCGCCGCCGAGGCAGGCATCCCGATTGCGGACTCGGTCACACCGATCCAGCCGGTCATCCTCGGCAGCGCCGCGGCGGCGCTCGATGCGCAGCGCGAGCTCGAAGCGGCGGGATTTCTGGTGGTCGCGATCCGTCCACCGACGGTGCCGGCGGGCAGCGCACGGCTGCGCGTCACGCTCTGCGCCACCCACAGCGAGCGGCAGATCGACGATCTCGTCGGGCAGCTCGCCGCGATCGTCGAGCGCAGCCGGCGAGGTATGGCGGGATGACCGCGTGAGCGCCCTCTACCACGAGGTGGTCGGCGATGGACCGGACCTGGTGCTGCTGCACGGCTGGAGCCTGAACCTCGGGGTCTGGGAACGCCTGACCCGCCAGCTCGCGGCGCGCTTTCGCGTCATCGCGATCGATCTGCCGGGCCACGGCCGCAGCGACTGGGATCCCAAAGCGGCCAGCCCGGCGGCGCAGGCATGGCGCGTCCACGAGACGGTCGCCCCGCTCACCGAGCGCTACGCGCTGCTCGGCTGGTCGCTCGGCGGACAGCTCGCCATCGACCTCGCCGCGGCGCTCCCTTCAGCCATCGAGCGCCTCGTGCTGGTCGCCACCACGCCGCGGTTCGTCGCCACCTCCGGCTGGCGTTGCGGCACTCCGAGCCCGCTCCTCAGCCGTCTCATCCATCGGCTGCATGTCGAGGGCGGCTACGCAGTGCGCGACTTTCTCGCCCTGCAGGTGCGCGGCAGCGCGCCGGCGACTGCCGCACGCGCCTTGATGACGCTCACCGAGGCGCTGCAGACCCACGGGCCGGCGCAGCTCGATGCCCTGGTGAATGGTCTCGCGAGGCTGCGCGACAGCGACCTGCGCCGTGCGCTTCCCCAGCTCCCGATGCCGGCCCTCGTCATCGCCGGCCAGCGCGATCGTGTGATCCGGCCGGCGGCGAGCCGCGCGCTTGCCGCGGCGCTGCCGCGAGCGAGCTACGTCGAGATCGCGGGCGCCGCTCACGCGCCTTTCCTGACCCATCCGGTGCAGTTCCTCAAGCATCTTGCCGGGTTCCTCCATGCTTGAGACTGCGCTCGACCGTGCGAAGCTGCGCGCCTCCTTCGAGCGCGCCAGCGGCAGCTACGAGTCTGCGGCACGGCTGCAGGTGAGCGTCGCCGCCGAGCTTCTCGAGCGTCTCGCGATCTTCGACTTTGCGCCCGGGGTCGTGCTCGACCTCGGTTGTGGTCCCGGCCGTGTCAGCGGCGAGCTCAAGGAGCGATACCCGCGCTCGCAGGTGGTCGCACTCGATCTCTCGGCCGGGATGTTGCGGGAGGCAATGCGGCATCTCGCGGCCGGGCGGCCGTTCGAGCGCGTGTGCGGCGATGCACTGCGCCTGCCGCTCAAGGATGCGAGCGTCGATCTCGTCTACAGCAACCTGATGCTGCAGTGGTGTGAGCCGCTCGAAGCGGCGCTCGCCGAGGTGCGACGCGTACTGAAGGGCAGCGGCTTCTTCGCCTTCAGCACTTTCGGCCCCGACACACTGCACGAGCTGCGGGCGAGCTGGGCGCAGGTTGACGGCTACAACCACGTCAATCACTTCCCGGACGTGCACGTGGTCGGCGATATGCTCACGCGCTGCGGCTTGATGGAGCCCGTGCTCGATGTCGACCGCTACGAGCTCGACTATCCCGACGCGCTCACGCTGATGCGCGACCTGAAGGCGATCGGCGCGCACAACGTGACCGCCGGCCGCCCACGATCGCTTCTCGGTCGCGCCCGCCTCGAGCGAGTGCAGCGCGCGTACGAGACCTTCAGGCGCGATTCCCGGCTGCCGGCGACCTACGAGGTCATCTACGGGGCGAGCTGGGGCGCTTCGGGCCGAACCGCGGCGCCGGCCGTGGGCGGCATCGCGCGCATCGCGCCAGGCTCTATCGGGCGCCCGCCGTCATGAGCGGGCGCGGCATCTTCGTGACGGGTACCGACACCGGCGTCGGCAAGACCGTGGTCGCCTGCGCCCTGGTACGGGGGTTGCGACAGAACGGCTGGCGGGTAGGCGTCATGAAGCCCGTAGCCTCAGGCGCCCGACACACCCCCGAGGGACTGCGCAACGATGATGCCCTGGCGCTCATCGAGGCCGCCGCCTCACCCGTCCCCTACGCGGACGTGAATCCGTTTTGCTTCGAACCGCCAGTTTCGCCGCATATCGCCGCAAAAGAGGCTGGGAAGCTGATAGATGTCAGCATGATCCGGGCTAAATATATTCAAATATCGGGAAGGGCCGACTGGGTGGTGGTGGAGGGCGCCGGCGGCTGGCATGCCCCGTTGAGCGAGCATCAGACGATGGCTGACCTGGCCTGGGAGCTCTCCCTGCCGGCGCTCCTGGTCGTAGGCGTTCGGCTCGGGTGCCTCAATCACGCCCACCTCACGCGCCTCGGAATCGAGGCCCACGGCGTGAGCTTCGCGGGCTGGATCGCCTGCTTCGTGGACGAGGCGATGGCTCGCAAAGAGGAGAACCTCCTCGCCCTCGAGCGTGCCCTGGGCGAGCCCGCACTCGCCATCGTGCCCTATACGAGCGAGGCCGCCTCGCTCGTTCTCGCGCCCGCAGTCGCGCAGCGGCTCGAGCAGCGGCTACAGAAGAATAAGGCCCTGACGCGGCTTGAATAAAAGGCTTCAGGCGTTACCATCCCTCGCGCCGTGGAAGCCGAGGCGCTGCGCATCGAGATCTGCCCCAACTGCTCACTCAGCGTGCACGGCGCGCGGCTGTTCTTTGCCGCGGCCTGCGTGGCGCCATTCGGGGTGGGCGCCTTCCTCGCACTCCGGGGATTCTGGCCGGTGCTGCCGTTTGCGGGACTCGAGATGGCGCTGCTCGCATGGGCGCTGCGCGCCGCGCTCGAGCGACGTTTTCACCGCGAGACGATCACGGTCACCGAGTCGGATGTGAGCATCGAGCGGTGCGACCGGCAGCGTTGCTCACGGGTCGTGTTCCCGCGGCATTGGGCGCAGGTTAAACTGCGCCGCCCCGCGGCACGCTTGCACCCGAGCCGGCTGACGATCGAGTCGCACGGCCGCCAGTGCGAGCTGGGGAGCTTCCTCACGGAGGAGGAAAGACGCGGACTGGCGCTGCGCTTGCAGCGGCTGATCGGTCGCGTCAACGAGTCGCCGAATTGGCCCTGAAGCGGACGACTGCCGCAGCGAGGCGCACGGGGATTTTTGCTGTGTTCGGAGTTGCGTGGCCTGCGAAGTTCAGGAGCAGGCGCGCACTGTAAGGCATGCCAGTAATGATGATTCGCGCAAAGCTCGCTTCCCTCGCCCCCGCTGTGCTGGCGGCTACGGCCGCTGCCGCGGCACACGCCGACTCCGGCTGGAGCGAGCTCAACATGCCTCGCGGCGTCACCGACATCAGCCGCAAGATCTACGACCTGCACATGACGATCTTCTGGGTGTGCGTCGTGATCGGGGTGATCGTCTTCGGTGCCATGATCTGGTCGCTGGTCGTCTATCGCAAATCGCGTGGCGCGGTGGCGGACGTCACGCTGGTGCACAACACCAGGGTCGAGTTCGTCTGGACGATCGTGCCGGTGTTCATCCTGGTTGCGATGGCGGTGCCGGCGGCGCGTACGCTGGTCGAGATCGAGGACACCACCCGCACCGAGCTCACGATCAAGGTGACGGGCTTTCAGTGGGGCTGGCAGTACGACTTCCTCGATGACGGGGTGTCCTACTACTCGCACCTCGACAGAAAGAGCAACGCCGCACGCGAGCTGCTCTCCGGGATCGATCCGGCGAGCGTCGAACACTACCTGCTGAACGTCGACTATCCGCTGGTCGTGCCGGTCGCCACCAAGGTGCGCCTGCTGATCACCGGCGCAGACGTCATCCACTCCTGGTGGGTGCCTGCTTTCGGTGTGAAGAAGGACGCGATCCCGGGATTCGTCAACGAGGCCTGGTTCAAGGTCGATGCCGACAAGCCCGGCCTCTACCGCGGACAGTGCGCCGAGCTCTGCGGCCGCGACCACGGCTTCATGCCGATCGTGGTGGATGTACGCTCCAAGGCGGATTTCGCGGCCTGGCTCAGGGAAAAAGCGGCACAGCAGAAGGAGCCGGCGGCGCCCGCGACGGCCCCGCCCGGCGCTCCGCCGGTGCCGCCCGGGAACACGTCCACTCCGGCCACTGCGCCCGGCAGTGCAACGCCTCACTAACCGTCACCGATACCGACGGAGATCCGCCATGGCCGAGCCGCTCGCACACGCTGTCTCTCACGACGACCACGACCACGATCACAAGCCGCACGGCTGGCGGCGCTGGGTCTATTCGACCAACCACAAAGACATCGGCACGATGTACCTGATCTTCTCGTGCACGATGTTCTTCATCGGCGGTGGCGCGGCGATGCTGATCCGGCTCGAGCTCTTCAAGCCCGGGCTGCAGTTCTTCGACCCGCAGTTCTTCAACTCCCTCACCACCATGCACGCGCTGATCATGATCTTCGGCGCCGTCATGCCGGGGTGGACCGGCCTCGCCAACTGGATGATCCCCATGCAGCTCGGCGCGCCCGACATGGCGCTGCCGCGGCTCAACAACCTGAGCTTCTGGATCCTGCCGTTCGCCTTCACGCTGCTGATCGGCTCGTTCTTCGTGCCCGGCGGGGCGCCGGCCGGCGGCTGGACCATGTATCCGCCACTGGTCCTGCAGACCGGTGCCGCCTTCCCGATGCTGATCTTCTCGATCCACCTGATGGGTGCCTCCTCGATCCTCGGCGCGATCAACGTGATCGTCACCATCATGAACATGCGCGCACCCAGCATCACGCTGCTGCGGATGCCTTTGTTCGTATGGACCTGGCTGATCACCGCCTACCTCCTCATCGCGGTGATGCCGGTGCTCGCGGGCGCCGTGACCATGCTCCTCACCGACCACTTCTTCGGTACCACCTTCTTCACCGCCGCCGGCGGCGGCGACCCGGTGATGTTCCAGCACATCTTCTGGTTCTTCGGGCACCCGGAGGTCTACATCCTGATCCTGCCGGCCTTCGGCATCGTCTCGGAGATCATCCCGACCTTCTCGAGAAAACCGCTGTTCGGCTACGAGGCGATGGTGTACGCGGTGGCCTCGATCGCCTTCCTGTCGTTCATCGTGTGGGCGCACCACATGTTCACCGTCGGCATGCCGCTCGCGGCGCAGCTGTTCTTCATGCTCTCGACCATGCTGATCGCGATCCCGACCGGCGTTAAGGTGTTCAACTGGACCGCCACCATGTGGAAGGGCTCCATCAGCTTCGAGACGCCGATGCTGTTCGCGATCTCGTTCCTGTTCCTATTCACCATCGGCGGCTTCTCGGGCGTGATGTGCGCCATGGTGCCGGCCGACTTCCAGTACCAGGACAGCTA
>DATGIA010000037.1:0-8522 GCA_035307465.1 Steroidobacteraceae bacterium | reverse complement strand
GGGGGGTCGGGCGGGGGTGCGCCCCCATTACCCCTGCTGCTGGTGCTCGACGGGGTGACCGATCCGCACAATCTCGGAGCATGTCTGCGGGCCGCCGATGCGGCGGGGGCTTTCGCGCTCGTCATCCCCAAGGATCGCGCGGCCGCCGTGGACGGCGTGGTGCGCAAGGTGGCGGCGGGGGCGGCCGAGTTCCTGCCGGTCGTGAGTGTGACCAACCTTGCGCGCACGCTCTCCATGCTCAAGGAGCTCGGCGTGTGGATCGTCGGCACGGATGCAACGGCGAGCCAGACGCTCTACGAGGCCGATCTGCGCCGCTCCCTGGCCCTCGTGCTCGGCGCCGAAGGGAGCGGCCTGCGACGTTTGACGCGCGAGCGCTGCGATTTTCTGGTGCGCATCCCGATGGCGGGGAGCGTCGAGTCGCTCAACGTCTCGGTCGCCGCCGGCATTGCGCTCTTCGAGGCGCAGCGCCAGCGCCAGGCGGGCTGAGGGAAGTCTCCGCTCGCCAGCGCCAGGCTGGCTGAGGAGTTCCCGCTGGCTGAGGAGCGCGCGAGGACCGTCACGCAAGGGCCCTCAATTGACCCCGCCGGCTGGCCGGCGTATCCTTGCCCGCCTTTTTCCTTGCCTCACCGCTCGCAACGGGAGGCTAAAACCGTAAGGAATCACATGCGACATTATGAGATCGTGCTCTTGGTCCATCCGGACCAGAGCGAGCAAGTCCCTGCGATGGTCGATCGCTACCGCGGTATGGTGGCGGCCGGGGGCGGTCACGTGCACCGCTACGAGGATTGGGGGCGCCGCCAGCTCACCTATCCGATATCCAAGGTCCACAAGGCGCATTATCTGCTGCTCAACATCGAGTGCGACCAGAAGACCCTGGGCGAGCTCACCGGCTCATTCCGCTTCAGCGATGCCGTGCTGCGCAGTCTGGTCGTGAAGATGGACGAGGCGGTGACCGAGCCCTCGCCCATGGCGCGTGCGCCGGATGAGAGCGCACGCCGCCACGATGACTTCGGCGACGATGACGGCGATGACGACATGTCCATCACGAGCAATCGCTAGGCGAGAGGTATCACATGGCCCGTTTTTTCCGCCGCAAGAAGTTTTGCCGTTTCACGGCCGATGACGTCAAGCAGATCGACTACAAGGATCTCGCGACGCTCAAGAGCTACATCACCGAGACCGGCAAGATCGTGCCGAGCCGCATCACCGGCACTCGCGCCCACTACCAGCGTCAGCTGCAGCTCGCCATCCGGCGCGCGCGCTTCCTGGCGCTGCTCCCCTACACCGACCAGCACTGAAGGCCGGCGTCATGGAAATCATTCTGCTGCAGAAGATCGCCAACCTCGGCCAGATCGGCGATCGCGTCAAGGTGAAGCCGGGCTACGCCCGTAACTACCTGGTCCCGACGGGCAAGGCGACCATGGCGACGCCTGCGAACATTGCCAAGTTCGAGGCGCAGCGCGCCCAGCTCGAGGCCAAGGCCCATCAGGAGCTCGCCGCGGCGCAGGCACGAGCACTCAAGTTCGAGAACTTCAAGCTCGAGATCCGCGCCAAGGCGGGCACCGAGGGCAAGCTGTTCGGCTCGATCGGCACGGCGGACATTGCCGAGGCCGCCGTCAAGGCCGGCCAGCCGATCTCGCGCAGCGAGGTCCGCATGCCCACCGGGCCGATCCGCGTCACCGGTGATCATCAGGTGCAGCTGCACCTGCACACCGACGTGGATGTGACCCTCAACGTCACCATCGTCGCCGAAGAGTAGCGCTCCAGCCGCGGCGCGCAACGCGTTGGCCACTCGGCTCAATCCCCAGGGCGCAACCGCGAACGAAGGTCTGCGGCTACCGCCGCATTCGATCGAGGCCGAGCAGGCTTTGCTCGGCGGCCTCATGCTCGATGCCGCCGCCTGGGACCAGGTCGCGGACCGGGTGGTTGCGGATGATTTCTATCGCAATGATCACCGGCTGATCTTCCGGGCGGTTGCCGATCTCATCGAGCGCAGCCAGCCCTGCGATGCCGTGACGCTGTCCGGGCATCTCGAGTCGCAGGGACTGCTCGATCAGGTCGGTGGCCTCAGCTATCTCGGCACCCTGGCGCGCGACACGCCGACCGCGGCCAACATCCGCGGTTATGCAGACATCGTGCGCGAGCGCTCGGTCTTGCGGCAGCTCATCAGCGCCGGCAACGGCATCGTGCGCAGCGCCCTCGAGCCCGAGGGGCGCGAGGCGCGTGAGATCGTCGACGATGCGGAGCGGTCGGTGTTCGAGATCGCCGAGCGCGGCTCGCGCGGCAGGGTGGGATTCAAGGCGGTCAAGGAGATCCTGCCCGGTGTCGTCAATCGCATCGATGAGCTGTATCACTCCGACGGAAAGATGACCGGCATCTCGACGGGCTTCAAGCAGCTCGACGAGATGACCTCGGGGTTGCAGCCGGGCGACCTCATCATCGTCGCGGGCCGGCCCTCGATGGGAAAGACCACGCTCGCGGTCAACATCGCGGAGAATGCGGCCCTCGGATCGCGCAAGTCCGCGGCGCTGTTCAGCATGGAGATGTCGGCCGAGGCGCTCACGCTGCGCATGATCTCTTCGCTCGGACGCATCAATCAGAGCCACCTGCGCTCGGGCCGGCTCGCCGAGGAGGATTGGCCGCGCATCGACTCGGCGATGACGCAGCTTTCGGGTGCCAGCATCCACGTCGATGAGACCCCCGCGCTCACTCCGACCGAGGTGCGCGCCCGGGCGCGGCGCCTGAAGCGTGAGCGCGGCCTCGACCTCATCGTCGTCGACTACCTGCAGCTCATGCAGGTGACCGGCACCAAGGAGAATCGGGCCACCGAGATCTCCGAGATCTCGCGCTCGCTCAAGGCGCTGGCCCGCGAGCTCTCGGTCCCCGTGATCGCCCTCTCGCAGCTCAACCGCGGAGTCGAGCAGCGCGTCGAGAAGAAGCCGGTGATGTCGGACCTTCGCGAGTCGGGCGCGCTCGAGCAGGACGCCGACCTGATCCTGCTCATCTATCGCGAAGAGGTCTACGACCCGAACACGACGCGCAAGGGCATCGCCGACATCATCATCGCGAAGCAGCGCAATGGCCCCACGGGCGAGGTGCAGCTCACCTTTCTCGGCCAGTACACCAAGTTCGAAAATTACGCGCCGGAGTCGTACGCCGAGGGTGTCTTTAGGTGACACCGCTCGTCAGCGCGACGGTCGATACCGTCGCGCTCGCGCACAACCTGGGCGTCGTGCGCCGCTGTGCCCCGCGCTCGCGGGTGATGGCGGTCATCAAGGCGAACGGCTATGGGCACGGGCTCATCAGCGTGGCGCGCGCGCTCGCCACGGCCGATGCGCTCGCGGTGGCGCGCGTCGATGAGGGGCTCGCGGTGCGCGCCGCCGGAATCGATCAGCGCACCGTGCTGCTCGAGGGCGTGTTCGACGCGGATCAGCTCGCCGCCTCCGCTCGCGCGGGGTTCGAGCTCGTGGTGCACGTGCCCGAGCAGATCGAGCTGCTGCGCTCGGCGCCGGGCGGGACGCGCTTTCGCGTCTGGCTGAAGCTCGACAGCGGCATGAACCGGCTGGGGTTCAAAGGCGCACAGTTCGATGCGGCGCTGGCCGCGCTTCGCGCACTGCCCGCGGTCGTGCAGCCCGTGAACCTCTTCACGCATCTTTCTTCTGCGGATGATCCGGAGCGGCCGGCGACCGAGGCGCAGCTCGCCCGATTCGCGGCGGCGACGGGCGCGCTCCCGGGCGAGCGCAGTATTGCCAACTCGGCCGGGCTTCTCGGCTTTCCCGCGGCCCAGGCGGACTGGGTGCGCCCGGGACTCCTTCTTTATGGTGTGTCGCCCTTCGAGGGCTCGATCGGCGCGGACTATGGCCTCAAGCCCGCGATGACGCTCCACTGCCACGTGATCGCGGTCAAGGATCTCGCGGTCGGTGAGACGGTCGGCTACGGCGGGGCCTGGGTCGCGGCGCGTCCGACGCGGCTCGCGGTCGCTGCGGTAGGCTACGGCGATGGATATCCGCGCTCGCTCTCCTCGGGCTCCCCGGTGCTCGTCAACGGTGAGCGCGCACCGCTCGCCGGTCGCGTCTCGATGGACATGATCGGCATCGATGTCACGGACCTGAAGGTGCCGGTGCGGCTCGGCGATCGCGTCACGCTCTGGGGCGAGGGGTTGCCGGTCGAGGAGGTGGCTGTGTGGGCCAACACGGTGCCGTACGAGCTGCTCTGCGGCATCAGTCAGCGGGTGGCGGTGACGTTGCGTTGAGCGCACGGGTCGTGGCGCGAGTGCGGCCGTAGTTCAATTCCTACCGGGGCTATATGTCCAATCGTACAGCGACCTGTGGGACAAACTGCTGTACTGTCCTCGAGGTGCTGCGATGCCGGATGGCTCTCCTCTCAGAGCATCGGGGTTCGAGCATCGGGATGTCGAGCCGGAGTTTCAGGTCTTTAACGAGAATCGATGCAAACCCACGCCGGCCCGGGATCGCCGGTTCCAGGGCCGACCGCTGAGCGGCGCCCGAGAACGGTCATGCGAGTGCTGAGGCACGGAGCGAGGCGGTCGCATGCGGCGCTCTGCGTAGCGCTCGGGGTGCTTTGGATTGCCGCGGTCGCCGCGCCCCGCGCGGCACCTGTTCACAGCGATCGCCCGCCCGAGCTGCACGAGATGAGCGAGTTGAGCGGCGCGCCGCTCGATCGGCTCAACCGCATCCTCGACGTCGCGCGCGGGCTCGCCGCGGCCGACGACACCTACGAGTTCATATCGCGGCCGAACATCCCCTATGTGCTGGCGCACTACGCCCCCGATCGGCTCGATGCGGATCGGATCGACACGGTGCTGATCGTCAATTCCCGCGGACAGCCGTTGTTCTGGCGGCGCCTGCACCACGCGCGTAATCGCGGCTTTGCCGATGCGCGGGCCTTCCTCGCGGCTCTGCCGGGGTTACCCGCGCCCGGCGCGGCGGGCACGCCGGGCATCGCCGCGGCCGCGATGGTGAGGCGCGAGCCGAATCTCATCGTGGCCCTGCCGATCTACAGATCCGACGGCCTGGGCAATCCTCGCGGCTGGCTGATTGCCGCGAGCACGCTCGATGCGGCGGAGTGGCGCTCGATCGGTCTGCCGGAGCGCACGCCGCAGATGCTCGAGACGCGGGCGCCTGCCGGCCCGGTCATGCCCGAGAGGGTCCGCTCCACCGCGGACCGCGCGGTCGCCGGCACCGCGAGCTCGGCGCGCTCGACGGTGGGACTGACTTTCCTGATCATCCTGGGCGGCATCTCGGCGTTGATTGTTTGGAGATTGAAGGCGTCTCGGCCCGAGGGACGGGCGCCTGAAAACCTCGCCCCTGCACCCGCCGCTCGTCCCCCACCGCGCTCGCTGTCGTCCTATCTCGCGGCCGGCGATGCCCGGGTGTGCTATCAGCCGCAGATTGACCTGCGAACCGGCCTGGTTGCGGGTGTCGAGGCTTTGCTGTGTATTCGCGGACCGCAGTCGTTCGAGCCCGCGACGCACCTGGTGGGTGAGCTTCAGGCCGCGGGTCTCGAGTGTGCGCTCTTCGAGCACACGGTGCGGGAGGCGTGCCGCATGCAGCGATCCTGGCAACGGCAAGTGGGGCATGATTTTGCGATCGGCATTGCACTCCCCCGGCGGCTGTTCGAGGATCCGGCCACGCTCGCCGTGGTGGAGCGCGCTCTGGCCGAGGCCGAGCTCGAGCCTTCGATGCTCGAGCTCGAGGTCGAGGAGGGGGCGATCAGCGGAAATTCGGCGGCGCTTGCCCGTCTGACCACAATTCACGCGGCCGGCATCGGGATCGCCATCGACGGATTCAATGCGACGCACTCTCTCAGGCAGCTCATCAGCGTTCCCATCGCGAAGCTGCGCATCGATCCGGGGTTGATCCAGAGGATGAGCGTGAGCGCGACCGAGGCGCTGCTATTCGATGGAATCCTCGCATCCTCGCGCAGCCTCGGCATCATCGTTTGTGCCAGCGGCCTCGACACGGCGGAGCTTCTGGCCGCGGTCCTGAAGCATGGGCGGCCCCTTGCGCAGGGCGCCGCCGTCGGTGCGCCGTTGAGGAGCGAGGATTTCCTGGAGCTGCTGCGCGGCAGTGACCAGGACACCGCGACCTTGCGGCCGCTCAATATCAGCCAGGCTCAACCAGAAGCTGCCGCATCGGCGTGAGGGCGCGTGGGAACTGCTCGAGAGCCCACCGCGGATCTGCGCAGCGGTGGCGCGGATCGACGCGGCGGTGCCGCGCCTGGCGGGCCCGGCGGGCCGGTACGCCTGCGGTGGTTCAAACGCCGGGGCGGGCGGAGGCGCCTTGCTGCTGGCTCATGTGCGACATGACGATGCCGAGCGCCGCGACGCCCAGCGATTTCACGAGCATCGGATGCTGCGCATAGAACTGTCCGAGCCGATCGACGATGGAGCTATCCTGCTGCTGCACCGTGCTTGCGAAGGCGCCCGCATCGCTCGGGGAAACCTGCGCCGCCTGAGCGGGTGTCACGGGTGAGGTGGGCAAGGCGCTCGAGCCGAGCACGCGCTTGACGAGATCGGCACCCCCGGTACCGAGACCGGCAGCGCCGAGCGAACGCAGGATCTCGTTGAGCACGCCGGCCTTCTGATCCGGGGTCGACTGGCTGAACAGATGGCTCACCAATTCGCTCAAGGGAGGCGTCGCCTCCGAGCGCAGCGCCGCCGCCACGCCCGGCGCCAGGGTGGCCGGGACCGACTGCTGAGCGACCGAATCGAAGTGCGACAGCACCTCGCCCGCGGGTTTGGGGCTGGAATCCGTGTATTGCTTGAGAATGTCGAGGATGCTCACGTGGAAGCCTCAGGTCGCCTTGGGCGGAACTCGAAGTTTTTGGCCCGGATAAATCCGGTTCGGATCCGAGAGCATAGGCCTGTTGGCCTCGAATATTCTCATGTACGCCTTGCTGTCGCCGTACACCGCTTCGGCAATCTTGGAGAGCGTGTCTCCTGACTTGACCTCGTAGAACGCCGAGGTCTGGGCGCTCGGTTGAGCGACCGACAGCTGGTCGTCGACCTTGGCGACGGCCGCGACGTTGCCGCAGCAGAGGACGACCTTCTCCTTGGTGGCTTGATCGGGAACGACCCCCGACACGGTGACGGTCTTCGTCGCACCGTCATACCTCACATCGAGGCTTTGGACCGACAGGTTCTGCGACTGCACGTATTTCGCAATCGCTTCGCCGGCCTTGGCGTTCAGGGCGGCCACGTCGGGCTTCTGCGCGGGCGGGGGCGACGCGGGCGGTGGCGGCGCGGCCTTGCCGATCAACTTCTCGCCTGCATTTTCGATAAAGCTCATCAAGCTCATGCAACATCCTCCCAGTGGGCTGTGGGTGCACGATGCCTCGTCGCCCGCGGACGCACGGGTAGGAGACCGGCTCAAAAGCGCGTCGGCTGGCGGCCGCTTTCAGCCAAGATCGATGCATCGCCAGAGGACGGGCGAGGCGAGCCGCAGCGGGGGCCGCGGCGCAGGCTTATCGTGAGCGCTTGCAGACCCTATTCCTCGAGCACCTGCACATAGCCCGATTATTTCTCCCGGGATTGCCGGCGCGCGAGCCACGCATCGAGATGCCCCGCGAACGCACTGCGATTCGCCTGCGTGAGCGGCGGCGGCCCGCGGCCCATGTGTCCACTCGAGCGCATCGTATCCATGAAGTCGCGCAGCGCGAGCACCCCGCGAATCGTATCGGGTGAATAGCGCTCACCGCGCGGGTTGAGCGCCTCGCCCCCCTGGGCGATCACCTCCGCGGCCAGTGGAATATCCGCGGTGATGACCAAGTCACCGGCGCGCACGCGCTTGAGGATTTCGCCGTCGGCCACATCGAAGCCGGAAGCGACCTGGACGGCGCGCAGGCTCGGGACGTTCGGGATGTGCAGCGGCTGATTGGCCACCAGCGTTATGCAAACTCCGGTGCGCTCGGCGGCGCGGAACAGGATCTCCTTGATGACGTTCGGACAGGCATCCGCATCCACCCAGATCGAGCCCTGTGCGGCCGCGCTCGGCTCGCCGATCATCGTCCGCCGTGCTCGCCGCTCAGGCGGCGATACGAGAGAAGGTGACGCAGCGCATCTTTCGGGCGTCCGGCGCGCTCATAAAGAAGGGCCAGGTTGTAGTGCGCGTCGGCGAGCTGCGGATCGAGGCCGAGCGCCTCGCGATACGAGGCCATCGCATCGGATTCGCGTCCGAGATCCTCGAGCAGCACGGCGAGGTTGTAGGCGAGAAGGGCCTCCTTGCCGTCGCTGCCGCGATAAACGGCCTCCGCCTCATCGAGCCGTCCCTCGAGATGCAAGAGTCGCCCGAGATTCAAGCGCGCCTCGAGATGGCGCGGGTCGGAGGCGAGCGCCGCCTCGTAGGCGGCCTGCGCTTCGTGCGAATCGGTATCCTCGAGCTCCATCGCGCGCTCGAAGAGCTCCGCAGCGGAGTCTTCGGCGGAGCCGTCATCGGGCGCCGGGCGGGCCGGCGGGCGTGGCGGCGGGTGAGGGGACGACGGGTGAGCGGGCGTGCGGGCCG
>DATGIA010000036.1:0-39311 GCA_035307465.1 Steroidobacteraceae bacterium | reverse complement strand
GGCTGGGTCGCAGGGGCGGGGAAGAAGTGGAAGATCGCAGCGAGCAGGAGCATGAAGGGCCCTCACCGTAGGAAGGCGCCTACGTTAACGGGAGCGCATGGCAAAACCGTGATGGTCGTCACAGTTGTCAAAGCGTGAATTCGAGGTCCAGCGGGATGCGGCCTTGCGGGTCGGGGGCGTGCAGTGCCGCGAGGTCGTCCAATCCGCGCCTGAGTCCCGCGGGCAGGGGTCCCCGCGGGACGACCGTACCGGAGAGGGTGCCGAGGTGCGTCTGGGGCGCATAGCGCACCTGCGCGTCCAATCCGAGGGGACCGCCGGAATCATGCACATGGCCCGTGAGCTCGGGCCCCGCGGCCGCGTCCGGCGCCGGCAGATCCAGCACGTAGCTCCCGAGCGGCGCCGCCCCGCCCACCGCGGGTAATACAAGGTCGTCGACCCGGACCGTGCCGGTCATCGACTTCAATGACGGCGCACCCGCTGCGAGGCTCGCCTCGAGCTCTGGGAGATTCACCTGCGCCAGGCCCCGGCAACCGGCCGGAAGGCCGAGATCCTGCAAGTCCTCGAGGGGACCCCCGCCCTCGAGCTGTGAGAGTTTGAGGCTTTGCCCCGCAGCCGTCAGCCGCCCATCGAGCACGAACGCGCGCTGCACCCAATGCAACCGCGCGTCGAGCCCCAGGTGCAGCAGGGCTGCCGGCTGCAACTGCCACTCGAGTGCGCCCGCGTCACGGCCGCCCACACGAATATGGGCTGCGGAGCCGTGCCAGAGGCTGCCCGAGAAATCTTGCGCGCTCACCGAAGGGGGCAGAAATCTCGCAGCCAGGGAGGCAGGCAGCACCGCGGTTATGACCACCGCGGCGACGAGCACGCAAAACGCTGCGAGCAGCCATCCCACGGTGCGGTGCCGCGGCGCGGCGGCTTCGGCACCCGGCCGGCGCACACCCGACGCCGTTCTCGCGCGATCAACGCTTCGGCGCGAGGAAGGTGACGTTGGCATTGACGAGGCCCGGCTTGGCGCCGCGATCGACGGTGATCGAATCGAGCGCGAGCCCGTAGCGCGAATCAAGCGTCGAGATCCAGGTGACCACCGTATCGAACGGGGCTCCCTCGAGCTGTACCCGCACGCCGTTGGGACTCGGCTGCGTGCCGCGCAGAGCCTCCCCCAATCCGTCCTGATGGGCGACCCGGTCGACGATGACGACGGGCGGGTCGTGATCGTCGCTCACCCTGAGGGTTCCGGCCGCCTCGATCTCGGGTGCATTCCTCTGCATCCACTCAAGGTCCTCGCGCCGCGTCTCGACCCGGCGCAGCGCCGTACTGGTCGCTGATTGGACGGGCAGCAGCACGCCACCGACCAGCACGAGCACCGCAAGCACCACCGAGCCGATGGCCACCATGCGCCGCTCACGGGCCTGCAGAGTCTGATACCAGCTCTCCCAGCGGGCGATCTGCGCCTTCATCATCGGTGCGTTCTCGGGGTCGCGGACTGCACGCGCAGGCGCGCCTCGACCCCGCCGGCGAGTGGCATCGAGGATTGGATCTCGGCCGTGAGACCCTGCTTGCCCATGAGCTGCGCGAGCTGCGAGAGCTCATTCAAGCCGCGTGCGGTCACCTTGAGCTCGAGTGACTGCTCGTGGTAGCTCAGCGCATCGATGCGAGTAGTGGGCACGGCGGCCAGCGCGCCGCTCAGCGTCTGCAGCGTGTGCAGGAAATAAGCGGGGCCGGGGCCGCTGCGTCGAATGCGATCGAGGCGTGATTGCATCTGGGCGCGGGGCTCGCGCACGGGCTCGGACGGCATCGCCTGCGAGAACACGGCCCCGATCTGCGCATCGAGCTCGCGGATCTCGCGGTTCGCCCGATGCATCTCGAGCGCCTCGGCGCCGATGTGGGTTGCGAACAACGCACCGCCGAGCAGCGCCGCCGTGCGCCAGCGGCGAAAGCGCTCGCCGTAGTCGGTGGCGCGCGCGTACTCGCCCTGCAGCAGATTCACCGCATCGGTGCTGGCGAGCTCGCGCGCCAGCCAGGGCAAGGGCCCGTCGGCGAGCAGTTGCACCTTGAGCGATTCGAAGTGCCGTGCCAGCGGCTCGAACTCCTCCTTGACCCGCACCCAGTCCTCGCGCGTGAGGTAGAGGAGGGCGCTGCCCCGCGCGGAATCGGCGTCGGCGCTCTCGGCGAGCGGGTCGGGAATCACTCCCGCGACCACCAGCGCCTCGGCGAGCGGCGTGAGCTCGACCGCAAACGGCAGCGCGCCCGGGCGGCGCACCGCAAGGCGCGCATGCTCGAGCCACAGCACGGTCTGCGAGGGATTCTGGGGCATGAGCGCGACGTCAGGATAGATCGCCGTCGGCTCGAGACCGGCTCCGCTCAGCTCATCGAGCCATGACTGCAGTAGCGCGCGCGCGACCACGGCGACGGGCGTGCGTCCGTCCGCGCGGCGGCGCCCGAGCGCAAAGCTCAGCTGGTCGATGTCCTCCGTGAGCTGCTCCTCGAGCGCGAACGGCACGGCGCGCGCGATCTTGGCGCCGCTCCCGGGGGGCAGCTCGGGCTGTGCCAGCATGATCTCGCTCGCCGGAGCGAGGGCGATGAGGCGCGCGTTGCGGGCCACCGCGGCGGCGAGGCTCAACGGTCCGCGCTGGCGGGCGGTCGGAATGCCGGCGGCGTCGATCGAGAGCCATTCGGTCTCTTGTTCCGGCGATGAGGGCAGGCGAAGCAGGATGGTGTGCGGCATGCGAAGCGGGCGCCTAGTAAGTTCCGAAGGTGCGCAGCAGCGGCGTCACCCGGGTATTGCCGACTTTGAGGAGACTGTACAAGGTGAAATCCGTGCTTCCAAGCGTCACCTGGGTGGTGAGTCGAAAATAAACGCTGTTCGTGCCGAGCCAGGCGCTCATCTTGGCGGCATTGGCTCCTATCATGTTCTGCAACGTCGGCAGATCGGGAAAGCAGCCGAGGCGGCGCCCCGCGGTGAGCGCCTGGTTGTTGACGAACTCGCCGCCGAGATTCTCCGCGAGGGCTTCGAGCACCTGCGGAGGCGCCGTACAGATGTTGATCTGGGTGACGGCGCTCGGCAGCGCCGTGACGAAGGGCGCGATCTTGCGATAGCGCTCGGCGCCAAACCCCGGCATGTTCATCAGCTCGCTCGGGCTCAGCATCGGCCAGTTTCCGGTCCGGTAGGGTGGATTCTGTTGCGTGTAGACCGAGTCTTCGGCGCCGTCGGGCTCGCCCGGTTGATTGTCCTGATCGAGCCAGTCGCGGGCAATGCCCGCCCATTTGGCCTCGAGACCCACCGACACGAGCAGCCGCTGGAAAATCTGCAGCGGCACCGGATCCTGGATACCACCGACGCCGGTCGGGCTGCTCAAGCCGAAGCCGCTGTTCGGCTGGCCGCCCGCGATCACGTGGCCGAGGGTGTTCAGGTTGAAGCGACCCTGCATGTCCTCGAGCGCTCCTTGCAGCGTGCCGATCGGTGCGCCCTCCGGGTCGTTTTCGGGGGTGATCGGCAGGGGTTGCGTGGGCTGCGCCCAGGGCTGCGCGAGGGTGACCTGATTGCCTTGTCCGGCCGGTGACTGGCCGCTCTGTGCGGGCTGTGAGGCCGCGGCTTGCCCCGCGGAGCTCTGTCCTGGAAGACCGCTGGTCTGCTGCAAGCGCGTGAGCACGTCGGCGGCGAGCGCTTCGGCGCCGAGGCCGAAGTGAAAGGCCTGCTCGACCGCGATGACGCTCGTGGTGCGTCGCCGCTCGAGCCAGCTGTCGTAGGTGAGCTTGGTGGCGAGAATGGCCGCGAGCGCCACCAGCACGAGCGCGATGATGAGCGCCACGCCGCGCTGGCGGCGCAAGGCGGGCGTCGGCGGCGCACGGCGCAGGGAATTTCGGGGGCTCATCCGGCGACCTCGACCAGGCGCCTCACGCGGCCCCAATCCTTGAACTCGATCGTCACCTCCACCGCGAGCGGGCGCGTCCAGGACGCCTCGAGCAGCGGCAGATTGGGCGGTGGCCAGGTGTTTTGCCAGGTCGCATTGCCATCGAGGTAGCGCAGCTGCACGGTCTTCACCTGGCCGAACAGATCCTGCACGAGCGGCTGGGTGCCCTGCACGGTGTCGAGCGCGGTCGTGTAGCTGCGCTTGAGGACATCGCCCACGAGCGCATAGGAAACCCGCTGCAGGGTGCTGCGCTGCTGGCCACCCGTGTTCGACCAGCCGGCGCGCGTGAAGTCGGCCAGCGCAATCGTGTTGTTCGCATCCGTGCCGCCGAAGCTCTGCGATTTGAAAGCCGGGTCGGAGTTGAAATGCAGGGTGGAGGTCGAGGCCGTGCTCTCGAGGAAGCTCGAGTTGGCGGTGCCCGCGCTCGTGCCGTTTCCGGAGAGTCCGTGCAGTGCCGGAATGCGCGACTGGCCGAGCGGATCGCGCACGGGACGCGGGGCCATTTGCGCAAGATCCATGACGAGGACGCGCATGCCGAACTCGATCTCGCGGGCGCGCGCGATCGCCGCCTCGGTGACCTGCGCCGAGATGCGCGCCTGTCGATAAGCCCCGTAGCCGAGCGCGGACATGACGCCGAGTATCAGCACCGCCACGAGCAGCTCGATGAGCGTGAAGCCCTGCAGCACGCGCCGCGCCGGGGCGGGTGCGCTCATGGATAGGGGCTCGGGTTTGAGACGGGAGGCTGCGCGGTCGGCGTCGTGATGCCCGGTGGGGTGCCCGGGCTCCCCCCCGTTTGCGGGCTCGTGGCCGCGCCGGGAGTCTGAGGTGTCGGCTGCAGCGTGCTGCCCTGCGTCCAGTCGATGTTCGAGCCTCCCGGTTGCGAGAGTGCCTGGCCGATGAACCCGGTCGCCTCCGCCACGGGATTGCCGCCGCTCTTCGTATCGCCCGCCCAGACCCGCACCGTGATGCGCTTCATCGTCGGGATGGTGGTGTCGAAATAGCGTGTGTCGTAGTGCCACGTGCGGTTGCCAAAATCGATCTGCGCCGCGTCGTTGGTCGGCGCGATGCGGTTCACCATCAGCCGCACCTCGCTGATGCGGTTGAGGGCAATCCATTGCGCGAGCGTCTTCTCATGCAGCGAGCTGCTCGCGCGGGCTGCGCTGCTCACGGCCGTGAGCAGCGCGGCGAGCCCGAGCGCCACCACCATCAGCGCGACCAGCACCTCGACCAGCGTGAACCCGTTCTGCGTGCGCCCGCTCACGAGGCCTTCTCGAGGTGATCCGAGCTGACGATCGTGGTCTTGCCAAAGGCATCGCCGGCCACCGAGGCGGTGGCATGTGTGGTTTCGCGCTCGAGGCGCAGTCGAAACGGGGTGCCCTCGCCGCTCGCCGCGATGGTGACCTGCGGGGGCGGCGGGACATCACCGAGGAGATCTCCGTTGACGGGCTTGAGAACCACCTCCTGGCCGTCGAGCTCGAGCCGCAGCGTCACGCCGACGGGCAGCGTGCGGCGGCGAAACTCGCTCTCCTCCGTGAAGTTCACCCAGCGATCGTGGCGGGTGTCGTAGATGAGGAACTGGTACGCACCCGGCTCGATCCGCAGGCCGAAATCGCGGCCCTCGAGCAGAGCGCGGTCGTGCAGCAAGGAGATCAATCCCTCGAGACGGCGGCTTTCCTCATCGAGCTGCGCATCGCGCCCGGTGACGCCGATCGAGAGCACCGCGATCGAGACGAGAACGGCCATGATGACGACCACCACCATGATCTCGATCAGGGTGAATCCTCGACTGCGAAGGGGTGCGGGGCGCATCGCGCGGCGACCGCCGGCGGCGGTCAGCGGGGATTGAGGGTCGATGTGCTGATGTCCGCATCGTACCCTTCACCACCGGGCTTGCCGTCGCGGCCGTAGCTGATGATGTCGTAGTCGCGGCCATCGGCTCCGGGGCTCTGATATTGATAGGTATTTCCCCACGGATCCTTCGGCAAGGACGGAAGATAGCCGCCCGCCCGCCAGTTGGTGATGGTCGGATCGTTCGGTTGGGTGACGAGCGCCTGCAAGCCTTGTTCGGTGGTCGGGTATTTGAAATTATCCAGCCGATACAGATCGAGCGCGGTCTCGATGCCGCGAATGTCGCTTTGCGCGCGCGTCACGCGCGCCTTGTCGACGTTCTCGATGATCTTCGGCACGACGAGCGCACCGAGGACCGCCAGAATGACGACCACGACCATGATCTCGATGAGGGTGAAACCGCTCTGCTGCTTGCGCATACTGACCTCGAAAACTCGCCGCATGATACCAAAACAGAAGACAGCGATGCCCCGTGAAGGTGCGAACCGGTTTGCACTGCTCGCCGAAGCATTGCAATGGAATCGAGGTCGCTGGATCTGGCTGCTCGCCATCGTGCTCGTTCTCGATGGGGTGTTGGCGCTTGGCGACAGCGCCGATGCGCTGCTGCGCTATGACCGTGCGGCCATTGCCGGAGGCGGCTGGTGGCGGCTTCTCACGGCGCATCTGGTGCACCTCGACTTGCACCATCTGCTCCTCAACGAGATGGGCGTGGTGCTCCTCTGGGCGTTGTTCGCCTCGGATTTCGACCTCGCCGAGTGGTGTCTCATCGTCTGCACGGGCGCCCTTGCCATCAGCTGCGGGCTCTGGTGGCTCTCGCCGCAGGTGTCCTGGTATGTCGGCGCCTCGGGCGTGCTGCACACCGTGATGGCGGCGGGTTGTGCGCGGCATCTGGCCGCGCGCACCTGGGATCGATGGCTCCTGATCCTCGGTTTCGCCGCGAAGCTGGCCTACGAGCGCTTCGGTGGTCATGCCGAGCCCTGGGTCGTGACCGAGGCGCATCGCTATGGAGCGGCCGCCGGATTTGCGGTGGGCGCCGCACTGTCTTGGCGGATGGCTATAATTCGCCACCTTCACGGCCTCAAGAGGCGTCCTCACGCATGACGCTCGCCATCGTCTTTCCCGGTCAGGGCTCGCAATCCGTCGGCATGCTGAGCGCCCTCGCAGAGCACTCGCCGCTGGTTCGCTCGACCTTTGGCGAGGCCTCCGAGGTGCTTGGATACGATCTGTGGCAGCGCTGCCAGGACGGTCCGGCCGAGGCTTTGAACTCGACCGAATGCACGCAGCCTGCGATGCTCGCCGCCGGGGTGGCGACGTATCGGGTGTGGAGAGCACAGGGCGGTGCGGTGCCCGAGCGCATGGCCGGCCACAGCCTGGGCGAGTTCAGCGCGTTGGTCGCCGCAGGTTGTCTCGATTTCAAGACGGCGGTCGACGTGGTGCGCGAGCGCGCCCGGGCGATGCAGGCCGCGGTGCCCGTCGGAGCCGGGGCGATGGCTGCGATCCTCGGTCTCGAGGATGCGCAGGTCGAGGCCGCCTGCCGCGACGCGGCTGCGGGCGAGGTGGTCGAGGCGGTGAACTTCAATGCGCCCGGGCAGGTGGTGATCGCCGGCAACGCGGGGGCGGTGGCCCGCGCCATCGAGTCTGCGACCGCGCGCGGAGCGAAGCGCGCCATCGCCTTGCCCGTCAGCGTTCCGGCGCACAGCTCGCTCATGATGCCCGCCGCCGAGGCGTTGCGCGCGCGCCTCGAGTCCGCGAGGCTCGATGCGCCGTCCGCAATCGCGGTCTACGGCGTCGATGTGCGCATTCACACCGAGCCCGTCGCGATGCGCGCCGCGCTCGTCAGACAGCTGCACACTCCGGTGCGCTGGGCCGCAACCGTGCGGGCGATGCTCGATGCGGGCGCCACGACCCTCATCGAATGCGGTCCCGGCAAGGTGCTCACCTCGTTGAATCGACGCATCGACAAGAACCGGGACCTCAAGATGCTTGCGGTCGAGGATCCCGCCTCGCTCGAGGCCGCGCTGGCGGCCGCCGGCTCATAGCTCAAGGAGCGCAGCGCATGCCCCAGCTCGAAGGACGCATTGCACTCGTGACCGGCGCCTCGCGCGGCATCGGCGCGGCGATCGCCGCGCGATTGAGCGCGGAGGGCGCTCGAGTCGTCGGCACCGCGACCACGGCCGAGGGGGCCGCGCGCCTCGATGCCGTGCTCGGCGCGGCGGGCGGACGCGGCGCGATTCTCGACGTCAGCCGGCAGGACTCGGTCGACGCATTGATGGGCGACATCGAGGCTCGCGAGGGGCCGATCGGCATCCTCTGCAACAATGCCGGCATCACGCGCGATGGGCTTCTGCTGCGCATGAAGCCCGAGGACTGGCAGGCGGTGATCGAGACCAACCTGGCCTCGATCTACCGGCTGTCGCGTGCGGTCCTCAAGGGCATGATGAAGGCGCGCAGCGGGCGCATCATCAATATTGCCTCGGTGGTCGGCCTCACCGGCAACGCCGGGCAGACGAATTACGCCGCCGCCAAGGCCGGCATGATCGGCTTCAGCAAGTCCCTTGCGCGCGAAGTCGGATCGCGCAACATCACCGTCAACGTGGTCGCCCCCGGATTCATCGACACCGACATGACGCGGAGCCTCGAGGAGGCGCAACGTGCCCGGCTCATCGAGCAGGTGCCGCTCGGGCGGCTCGGATCCGCCGAGGACGTGGCCGCGGCCGTCGCTTTTCTCGCCTCGCCGCAGGCAAGCTACATCAGCGGCGAGACGCTGCACGTCAACGGCGGGATGTACATGCCCTGAGGGCGCTTCGGCCCGAACGAGCCGGCTGCTGTCAAGGGCCGTAAACGCGTGCGGAGGCCTCAAGTAGCCGAGGCCGATGCATTCACATAAAATACGCGCCCTGCCGATCCCTTAAGGCTGGCCCGCGGGGTCTACGGGTCATGCGGCGCGCAAATACACAGGCTTTCCCCGAAAGGACACCAAAAAGATGAGCACCGTCGAGCAGCAGGTTAAGAAGATCGTTGCCGAGCAGTTGGGCGTGAAGGAAGAAGAAGTCACCAATGATGCCTCGTTCGTCGATGACCTGGGGGCCGACTCGCTCGACACGGTCGAGCTGGTCATGGCGCTCGAGGAGGAGTTCGAGACCGAGATCCCGGATGAGGACGCCGAGAAGATCACGACGGTGCAGCAGGCGATCGATTACATCAATTCGCACAAGGGCAAGACTTGAGCAAACGGCGAGTCGTCATCACCGGGCTCGGAATCGTCGCGCCGGTCGGTAACGACATCCCGACAGCGTGGTCCGCGATCCTCGCGGGCAAGAGCGGCATCGCCCCGATCACGCGCTTCGACACCAGCAATTTCCCGGTTCATTTCGGCGGCGAGATCCGCGGTCTCGAGCTCGAGCCGTACCTGAGCGCGAAGGACGCCCGGCGCATGGATGCGTTCATGCAGTACGGCGTCATCGCCGGGATGCAGGCGATGCGCGACTGCGGCCTCACCGTGACCGAGGAGAGCTCGCCGCGCATCGGCGTTCTGATGGGTTCCGGCATGGGCGGCCTCGAGTCGATCGAGCAGACTTACTCGAAGTATCTGGAGACGATGTCGCCGAAGAAGGTGTCGCCCTTCTTCATCCCCGCGAGCATCATCAATCTGGTGAGCGGTCACCTGTCGATCAACTTCAATCTCAAAGGACCGAATCTCGCCGTCGCGACCGCGTGCACCACCTCGACCCACGCAATCGGTCTGGCCATGCGGCTCATTCAGACGGGCGATGCCGATGCGATGCTGGCCGGCGGATCGGAGATGGCGACCTGCCCGACGGGCATGAGCGGCTTCGCGCAGGCCAAGGCGCTCTCTCAGCGAAACGATGATCCGCAGGGCGCGAGCCGCCCCTGGGACCGCGACCGCGACGGTTTCGTCATGGGTGACGGCGCCGGCGCGATGATGCTCGAGGACTACGATCAGGCGAGGGCGCGCGGTGCGAAGATCTATGCCGAGCTCCTCGGCTTCGGCATGAGCGGCGATGCCTTCCACGTCACGGCGCCGCCCGATGACGGGGATGGCGCGCGCCGCTCCATGGTGAATGCGCTGCTCGATGCGCGCCTCGATCCCTCGCAGGTGCAGTACGTCAATGCGCACGCCACCTCCACTCCGCTCGGCGATCGGGCCGAGACCACCGCGATACATCGCGCTTTCGGTGAGAGCGCGGCGCGCCTCGCCGTGAGCTCGACGAAGTCGATGACCGGGCATCTACTCGGTGCCGCGGGCGTCGTCGAAGCGATCTTCTCGGTGCTCGCGCTCAAGGATCAGGTCGCTCCACCGACCATCAACCTCGAGAGCCCGGGGGAGGGCTGCGATCTGGATTACGTGCCCAAGCAGGCCCGACCCATGCGCATCGAGCATGCGCTCTCCAACTCCTTCGGCTTCGGTGGCACCAACGGAACGCTCATTTTCCGCCGCGTTTGATCCGCTCGCGCTGATCGAGCGATTTCCCGACCGTTATCCGGGCCTGCTCGAGAGCAGCGCCCCCTCGACTGCGGCGCACGGCGTCGGTCGCTTCGATGTGCTGCCGATCCGCTCGGGCGAGGCGCTGAGACTCGATGCCGAGCGCCGTCTGAGCGGTCCGCATGCGGGCGGGGCACGCGGCTTTCTCGATGCGCTGGAGCGCTGGTGGCGTGCGCTCGGCGCACCCGGCGAGGAGCCGGCGGCATCGCCGTTTCGCGGCGGCTGGTTGCTCTATCTCGGCTACGAGATGGCGGAGGAGGCGGAGCCGAGCCTCGCGCTGCCGGCAAGCGCCGATCCGGTGCGTGCGCTCGCGCTGCGCACGCCCGCGGCCTGGGTCCGCGACCGCACCACGTCGGAGGCCTGGCTCGTGGCCGAGCCCGGAGCCGAGCCGCTCCTCGAGCGCCTCGCCGTGGACATCGAGCAGGTGCGTGGGCCGCCGGAGCGACGGGTGCCCCGGCTCGAGCTCGAGGAGGAGGACCCGGCGCTCTTTCTCAACGCCGTCATCCGCGCGCAAGAGCACATCGCGGCGGGTGATGTCTATCAAGCCAACCTCTCGCGTCAGTGGCGCGCCCGTGCGGCGAGCGTGATCGAGCCGACGGCCGTGTACCGCAGACTGCGGGCGGCCAACCCGAGTCCCTTCGGCGCGTTGCTGCGCGACGGAGACTTCTCGATCATCAGCTCCTCGCCGGAGCGGCTGCTCGCGATCCTCGAGGGACGCATCTCGACCCGCCCGATCGCGGGCACGCGCCCGCGAGGGCTTTCCCCGGACCGCGACCAGGCGTTGATTGCCGCGCTCCTCAACAACGAGAAGGAGCGGGCGGAGCACGTGATGCTCATCGACCTCGAGCGCAACGACCTCGGGCGGGTCTGCCGGGGCGGCTCGGTGCGCGTCGATGAGTACATGGTCGTCGAGACCTACGCGCACGTGCATCACATCGTATCGAACGTGAGCGGCACGCTGCGCGAGGGAGTCTCGCCCATGGAGGTCATTCGCGCGCTGTTTCCCGGGGGCACCATCACGGGCTGTCCCAAGGTGCGCTGCATGCAGCTCATCGCAGAGCTCGAGGCGACCGGTCGGGGCGCCTATACGGGTGCGATCGGCTATCTCAACCGCGACGGCAGCTGCGATCTCAACATCTTGATCCGCACCATCACGGCGCGGGCCGATACGCTCGCCTTTCGCGCGGGCGCCGGCATCGTCGCCGACTCGAAGCCGGCGCAGGAGCTTGCCGAGACGCGCGCGAAAGCGGAAGGGCTGCTGCGGGCCATCGACACGCGCGGGCCGTCACCCGACCGCCGGACCCCGGGATCCTAGGACGCTCCTTGAGCGCGCTCTGGGTCAACGGGCGCCGTTCATCACGCATCGATGCGCGTGACCGCGGCTTGCAGTACGGGGACGGCGTATTCGAGACGATGCGGGTGCTCGGCGGACGTGTCCGGTTGCTCGAGCTGCATCTGGATCGCCTGCAGCAGGGGTGCACGCGTCTTGGGATCCGCGCACCGGCGCGCGCGCAGTTGCGCGACGAGCTCGCGCGGCACGCCGCCTCTCTCGAGGAGGGCGTGCTCAAGCTCATCGTCACCCGCGGGGTGGGCGCGCGCGGCTATCGGCCGAGCGGCACGGAGCAGCCGACGCGCGTGCTCTCGCGGCATCCGCCGCCGCCCCCGCCGCCGCGGGGGGCGCGTGTGCGTCTGTGCACGACGCGCCTCGGCAGCAATCCGGCGCTGGCCGGTCTGAAGACGCTCAACCGGCTGGAATCGGTCCTTGCGCGCGCCGAATGGCGCGACCACAAGATCTGGGAAGGGTTGATGTGCGACGCGGCGGGGTACTGGGTGTGTGGAACCTCCTCGAACCTCTTCCTGCGGGAGGGCCCGCTTCTCAGAACGCCGCGCCTTGATCGCTGCGGCGTGGCCGGTGTGATGCGCCGCTGGATCATCGAGGAGGCGGCGAGGCTCGAGCTCACGGTGCGCGAGCAGCGTCTGCGCTTTGCCCACTTCGATCGCGCCGAGGAGATGTTCCTGAGCAACGCGGTGGCGGGCGTGGTGAGTGTCGCGCGCCTCGAGCACGGCGCGCAGCTTCTGCGCTTCGCTTCGACCGAGGCCGCCCGTCGCCTGCGATCGCGGCTGTCCCGCTCATGAGACGCGGCCGGATTGCGCTGTCGCTCGTCGCCCTGATCCTCATCGGCGGCGCCGTGGCAGGCTATGAGGTGTTGCGCGCGCTGCGCAATCTCGATGCGCCGATTGCGCGCAAGGCGCCGCTGCGCTTCGAGATTGCCCCGGGCGAGCGGCTCTCGCAGGTCGCGAAGGACCTCGCGCAGCGCGGCGTGCTCGAGCAGCCGCGGGTCTGGGTGCTGTACGCCCGCTTCGAGAAGAAGGCCGGCAGCATCAAGGCGGGCGAGTACGAGATCGAGCCGCAAACGACGCCGCGTGCGCTTCTCGAGAAGCTCGTCAGCGGTCAAGTGCTGCTGCATTCCTTCACGATCGTCGATGGATGGCGCGTCGAGGATCTGCTCGCAGCGCTGCGACACGACGCTGATCTTCTGGTGACGGTGCCCGCGGCGCCCGAGCATCTCATGCAGAGCCTGGGTTATCCGGAGGGCGAGGCCGAGGGACAGTTCCTGCCCGAGACCTATCGCTTCGCCCTGCACACTCGCGACGTCGAGCTGCTGCGCGAAGCTCACGAGCTGCTCGTGAAGACGCTCGACGCCGAATGGGCGGCCCGTGATCCTTCGATTCCTCTGCACACTCGAGAAGAGCTGCTCATCATGGCCTCGATCGTCGAGAAGGAAAGCGGCGTACCCGAGGAGCTTGGGCGCATTGCGGGGCTGTACCTCAACCGCCTGAGCATCGGCATGCGCCTGCAGGCCGATCCCACCGTGATTTACGGGCTCGGTGATCGCTATGACGGCGAGCTGCACACGATGGACCTGCGCACCGACGGTCCCTACAACACCTACACGCGCGCCGGTTTGCCGCCGACGCCGATCGCGCTGCCGGGCGCGGCGGCGCTGCACGCGACGGCGCATCCGGAGAAGACCGACGCGCTATACTTTGTCGCCTCCGGCAAGAGCGACGGCAGCCATGTCTTCTCCCACACTCTCGAGCAGCACAACCTCGCCGTCGCCCAATACCTCGCGCGTCAACGGCACAAGGCCTCCGAGACGCCGCACTGAGATCGCGCGGGATCGCCGCAGGAGCAGGCCGTGAGCACCCTGCGGGGACCGGGCCGTTTCGTTACGCTCGAGGGCATCGAGGGTGTCGGCAAGACGACGCAGCTCGAGCGGCTCGCGGGGCTTCTCATGCGCCACGACATCGCGCACGCCGTGACGCGTGAGCCGGGCGGCACGCCGCTCGCCGAGCAGATCAGGTCGCTCGTGCTGAGCTCGCGCGAGGAAGTGGTTCCCGACGCGGCAGAGCTCCTGCTCGTGTTCGCCGCCCGCTCCGTGCATCTGCAAAACCTCATCGAGCCCAATCTCGCCGCCGGCCGCTGGGTGCTGTGCGACCGGTTCACCGACTCGACCTACGCCTATCAGGGGGGCGGACGCGGCCTCGACGAGCAGGCGATTCGCATGCTCGAGCAGCTGGTGCAAGAGACGCGCCGGCCGGATCTCACGTTCCTCATCGATGTGCCCGTGGAGCTCGGCCTTGCGCGTGCCGCCCGGCGCCGCGCCGGCGCGACCGGCGAGTCGGCGGATCGCTTCGATGCGCAGCGCGCGGATTTCTTCGAGCGGGTGCGCGCCGCGTATCTTGCGCGCGCGGCCGCCGAGCCCGAGCGCATCGCGCTGATCGACGGCCGTGCAAGTGCCGAGGAAGTGAGCGCGGAGATCGCCGAGGTGCTGCGGGCGAAAGCATGGATATCCTGACCGCCGCCTCGCTTCCCTGGCTCGAGGGCGCGCGCACGCAGCTCGAGCAGGCGTGGAAGGGTGGCCGGCTGCCGCACTCACTGCTCATCGTCTCGCCCCCCGGCCTCGGCGCCCAGGCGCTCGCGCACTGGAGCGCGGCGCTTGTGCTGTGCGATGAGGCCCGCGCGCCCTGCGGGCACTGCGCCTCCTGCCGGCTGCTCCTCGCCGACAGTCATCCCGATCTCAAGCGGGTCGCGCTCGAGGAGGACGCGCAGCAGCTCAAGGTCGATCAGATTCGCGCGCTGATCGAGTCGCTGTCGTTGTCGAGCTATCGCTCGGGTTTCAAGGTCGGCATCGTGGAATCGGCCGAGGCGCTCAACATCAATGGCGCCAACGCATTCCTCAAGACGCTCGAGGAGCCCACACAGTCGACCCTGCTGATGCTCGTGGCCACACCGGCTCATCGGCTGCCGGCGACCATTGCGAGCCGCTGCCAGCGGCTCACGTTGCGCGCACCGGAGCTTGCGAGCGCGCGCGCCTGGCTCGCGGCGCAGCGACCGGCGGTGAAACGTTGGGATGCGGCGCTGGCGCTCGCCGGCGGTGCACCGCTCGCCGCTCTCGAGCTCGAGGCGGCGGGCATCGAGGCGCTCGATCGGGACATGCGCGAGAGCCTGAAGGGCCTGGTGAGCGGTGCCCTCGATGTCACCACGCTCGCCGATCGCTGGGCGCGCTCCGATCCGGCGCTGCGCCTCACGTGGCTTGAGAACTGGATCACAACGCGCGTACGAACGCACCTCGGCGGTGATGACTCGGCGCAAACTGCGGAACCCGTCCGCTTGCCTGCCGCTTTACTTAAGCCCAAGATAAGGCGCCTGTTCGAGCTGCTCGATGCGGCCCGGGAGTTGCGGCGTCTTGCCTCGACCGGGCTGAATCAGCAGCTTGCGCTCGAGGCGCTGCTACTCGAAGGTCGAGCGGCATTGGTGCGTTGAAGTGACGGAATCCTCGACATTGCGTAGTCCCAGTAACAAGCCGGGTCTTCTCACCCTCACGATCAAGGATAAAAGCGCGCTCTATCTCGCGTACATGCCGTTCGTGAAGAATGGCGGTCTGTTCATTCCCACCAACAGCAACTATCGCCTGGGAGACGAGGTCTTCATGCTTCTGAACCTCATGGGCGAGGAGGAGAAGCTGCCGGTGGCGGGGCGGGTCATCTGGATGACGCCCAAAGGCGCTCAGGGCAAGCGCACCGCGGGGATCGGCGTGCAGTTCAGCGATCAGGACCGCGGCAATACTCAGAAGAAGATCGAGAACTACCTCGCCGGCGCGCTCGGCGGCGATAAGCCCACACACACCATGTAGATCGCCTGCGCTGCGCAGGCTCCTCCGTAGGCCAGATCCCACCGTCCCGCGCCCAAGCGCTGACAGATCGGTCGCGCCCCCTCCGGTAGACTCCGTCGGAGCCCGGCGTCGGGGCGTGTCGAGGGGAGTGTCGACATGAGCAGTGAGTCGAACGGTCAGTGGGTCGGGACCGGTCGCGATCGTGCCTGAGGAGAAGGGCGGAGGGGTGCGTGCCGTGACGGCTCCCGCCGGTGACGATCCGACCTCGGGCACGCGCGCGGGCCCACGACGCACGGTGCTCATCGTTGAGGACGAGGTCCTGGTGCGATTTCCACTCGCCCAGTACCTGCGCGATGCGGGCTATCAGGTGATCGAGGCCTCGAACGCGTCCGATGCGATGGCGCTCTTCGATTCGGGTTCCGCCATCGATCTCGTCGTCGCGGATTTCAAGCTGCCCGGGGGGCCGACGGGCTACATGCTGTCGGACTGGCTCGAGATGCGTCATCCGACGATTCCGCTCATTCTCACGTCCGGGCTCACCGCCGCGGTGCCCGGGTTCCTCAAGGGCTCGTTGCGCCGTTTCGTGGCGAAGCCCTATACCTTCGATGACATCGCCTGGCAGATCGGAAAAATGCTGGGCGCCAAGACCTGAGTCGCCGGCGCCTGCCGGCCGCGTCAGTGGCCGGTTGCTGCGGAGTAAGCGGGCGCGGATCGGCTCTTCGACAGCACCCGCAGGCGCAGCTGCTTGAGCTCATTGACGATCGCCGCGAGCTCCTGCGGCTGCATCGAGGGGTCCTGCGTGCGCTCGCCGCTGGCCCACGCGCGGATCTCTTCCAGTCGATCATCGGAGAGTTTCATTGCGAGTTTCCTTCTGCGAGTGATTTGAGTCTGATCAGGGCGGCGTCGCCGGTGTCTGCGGAGCCGGCTGCTGCGGCGTCGCTGGTGCCACCGGCTCGACGTAGATCGGAGCCTCCCGGGGAGCGACGACGCGCGGTGCGCCCTGCGGGATCTTGAGCAGCAGCACGATCACTCCGAGGCAGGCGAGCAGGAACAGCGTCGCCAGGAGGCCATGCCGCTTGAGGAGCGAGGGGGGCTTGTACTCGAGCGCCTGGCGGGCGACCGGGTCGGGCGGCGCTCCCTCGCCGCGAAACCCGCGCAGCGGCACCACCTTGTTGGGATCGATCTTGAGGGGCTTCGGCCCGGGCGCCCCGCGCAGCAATCGCGGCAACATCGAGTCAGCTGCGGCCCGAGCGCTTCGCCTTGTCTGCTGCGGCGAGCCCACCCTTGAGGACGTAGGCGTCGAAGCCGCGCTCGCTCAGGATGTACGCCGCGGCGGAGCTGCGGCGACCGGTGTCGCAACACACCACATAAGGCGTGTTCTTGTCGAGCGCATTGAGCTTCAGCCGGATGAAATACAGCGGAATGTTCACGGCCTCATCGATGCGAAAATTCTGAAACTCGCTCGGCAGGCGCACGTCGAGCCACTTGCCGCCTCGGGCGACGATCTCGCGTGCCTTGTCCGGGGTGACCCATTGCAGGAGCGGCTCGTTCAGCAAGGTCTGAAAATCGTTCTTGCCGAGCCGCATCAGCGTGCCGTCGGTCGCCATGGTGACCGTGGCATTGCGCTTCGCCTCGGCGATGAGCGCCTCCTCGCCGAAGCTGTCGCCGGGCCCAAGCTCGGCGAGCTTGATTCCCTCCTTGTTGAGCGGCGTCTCACGCGTGACCAGGCATTTCCCGGAGACGACCACGTAGAAGTAGTCGCCCTCCGTGCCCTGCTTGATGACGACGTCTTTCGCCCGGTAATTGATGCGTTGCATCCGCATGAAGATCGCCTGGATGTTCGCCGGCGGAATGCGGTGGAACGCCTTCGTCTGCAGAAGCGTCGTCATCCAATCGCCGGTGACGTCCAGGCCGTCGCCGTGCAGCTCCGTGACCTCGTACTGTCCGGTCTGGTCCCAGGTGAGCAGCACGTCGAGCAGATCGCTGTCGATCACCACGTACTCGATGGTGCCCGCGGCCCGCGCCGTGAACTTGCGCGGCAGGCCGGGAGCGAGCGGTGCACGCGCCTCGGGGCTGCCGCCGCGCACGATACCGACGATGCGCTCATCGTTGCGCAGCTCGATGTTGCCGCTCACGAGGTAGAAGGTGCGCTTGTCGGTGTCACCCTCCTTGAAGAGCACGCGACCCGAATCGAGCTCCCGCAGCTGTGTCTTGCGTGCAAGTGCGTGCAGATTCTCCGGCTTCAGACCGTCCAGCGGTGAGAAGGCGCGCAGCAGCGACAGATCGATCGGTCTCTCATCCATCTAATTTTCGACCACAACCCGCTGATTTATCCGACGAATCCTAACATACTGCACCCGACGGCCCGCCACGCTCTGATTCACACGGCCGGGCGCACCGCGGCGAGCTCGGCAAGGCCGGGATCGGGCCGAAAGCGCTCGCCGTAGCGCGTCGCGAGTTGCTCGAGGCGAGCGCCGACCTCGGACAGGCCCCGCGCTTTCGCATAGGTGAGCGGACCGCCGCGAAACGGCGCGAAGCCCGTGCCGAAAATCGCACCTGCATCGAGCAGGTCGGCATCCTCGACCACGCGCTCTCGCAGACAGGCCGCCGCCTCGTTCACCATGGGCAGAATCAAGCGATCCTCGAGGTCGGCCGGGATGTCGGCATCGCGCGCCGCGGAGCGTACCGGCGCGCCGTCTTTCCAGACGTAGAATCCCTCGCCGCTCTTGCGGCCGAGCTTCTGCGCCCGTACGCGCTCGGCGAGCACATCCGGCCCGGTTCGCCCGAGCGCCTGCGCGAGCACCTCGCCGACGCTCAGCGCCACATCGAGACCGACGACGTCGGCGAGCTCGACGGGGCCCATCGGCATGCCGAAACGCACGCCCGCCCGGTCGATGACCGCAGCGGGGATGCCTTCGGCGAGCGCGAACAGGGCCTCGTTGATGTAGGGCATGAGCACACGGTTGACGACGAACCCCGGCGCGCTCCGGCACGGCAGAGGCAGCTTGTCGAGCGCACGAGTGAACTCAAGCGCGCGCTGCACGACGTGCTCGTCGGTCGAGGCGCCGCGCACCACCTCGATCAGCTGCATCTGCGCCACGGGGTTGAAGAAATGAATCCCGACGAGGCGCGAGGGCTCGGTGAGCGCCTGTGCGAGCGTCTCGATGCGGATGCTCGAGGTGTTGCTCGCAAGGATGGCCTGCGGCTTGCAGCCGGACTCGAGACGGGCGAGGAGCGAGTGCTTGGCCTCGACGTTCTCGAAGATCGCCTCGATGACGATGTCGGCCTCGCCGAGGCCTGTGCCCGCGGGATCGGCGCGCAGGCGTTCGCGCGCCGCCGCGCGCGCGCCCGGCTCGTGCAAGCGCTTCTCGAACAGGCCTCGGGCCCGAACGAGGGCGGGCTCGATGAGCTGCTGTGAGCGGTCCTCGAGAGTCACCTCGAGGCCGCGCAGAGCCGCCCAGGCCGCGATGTCGCCGCCCATCACGCCGGCGCCGACGACATGCAAGCGCTTGAGCTCGGAGCTCGCTTTACCGGCCAGGCTCTTCAAGCGATCCTGCAGCATGAAGACCCGCACGAGGTTGCGCGAGGTGGGCGTGCACATGAGGTTGCTGATCGAGCGCGCCTCCGCCTCGTAGCTCGCGGCACCCTGGGCGCCATGCTCACGCCACAGATCGACGATGGCGAAAGGTGCGGGATAGTGCTCGGGACGGATCTTGGCGCGCAGTGAGGCGACCAGGCGCCGTGCAATGAAGGGTCGGATCGCCTGCAGGTTCAGGATGCGGTCGAGCGGCGGAGCGCGTCGTGCTGCGCGGTGCTCGAGCACGAGCTCACGGGCGCGCGCCCGCAGCTGCGCCAGCGGTACCAGCGAATCGATGAGCCCGACCTCGAGAGCGCGCCGGCCCCGCAGCGGCTTGCCCTTGAGCATGAGGTCCATGGCGACGCGCATGCCGAGCAGGCGCACCGATCGCACCGTCCCACCGAAGCCCGGGTGGATGCCGAGCAACACTTCAGGCGTGCCGAGCGCAAGGCGCGCCTCGTCCGCGCCGATGCGATAACGGCAGGCGAGGGCGAGCTCGAGACCGCCGCCGAGGGCAAAGCCGTGGATCGCCGCAACGCTCGGACAGGGCAGGGCCTCGAGGCGATCGAGCACCTTCTGGCCGGCCCGCACGAGCGCATAGGCATCCTCGGGGGTACGAAGCCTGAGAAACTCCTTGATGTCCGCGCCGGCAATGAAGCCGTTCGACTTCGCCGAGCAGACGATGAGGGCGACCGGGGCCTCACGCTCGATCTGAGCGAGCGCGCGATCGAGGTCCTCGAGCACCGGCCGGGAGAGCACGTTGGTCGATGCATTGCGCGCATCGCAGCTGAGCCATGCCACCCGCTCGGCATCGAGCTCGAGACCCCAGTTGCCGGGCTCGCTCATCAGGCGGCCTGTCGGGCGCGTTCGAGGATGGTGAAGTCGCAGACGAGCGGCAGATGGTCGGATAGCTGGACGTCGGGGATCTCGAAGCGGTTTACCTGGATCTGCGAGCTGTGCAGGATGAAGTCGAGCTCCTTGCGCGGGCTCGAGCTCGGATAGGAAGGCAGGCCATGAGCGTTCGCGTTCGCGAGGCCTGCGGCTTGCATGAACAGATAGATCTCGTGATCGCCCCAGTAAGTGTTGAAGTCTCCCGCGACGATGACGGGCTTGCGCGTCTTGCGCACCAGATCGTAGAGATAGCGCAGCTGGTACTGGCGATGGCGGAACTTCAGCGACAGGTGCACCAGGAAGATTGCAATATCGTCGAGCTCCAGCTCGATGATCAGACGCTTGATACCGGTGTCGAAGTAATGGAAGCGCTCGCCGCGCACACGCGGCGCGGCGAGGAAGGCGTTCGCCTGCTTGCGCACGATGGGCACGAGCTGATTGACCGAGGCGACACCATACTTGCACTCGAAGGTCGAGTAGTGACCGAGCGAGCGCGCGATGAAGTCCGCCTGGTTCACCATGCCGGTGCGAATCGAGCCGGTATCGACCTCGATCAGCCCGACGACGTCCGGATCCTGCCGCTTGATGAACTCGGTGATGCGCGCGAGGACCTGGCGGCTCGATCGCAGGTACCCGGCACCGGGTACGGGTAGATGGAACGCAGGCCCGGTCCCCGTGGCGTAGCGTATGTTATATATGAGCAATCGCACGGCAGGCATTGTATCGACGGTGCATGTTTCGCGCATGACATCGTACGGCTAGACTAGAGCCATATCGGCAGCTAGGGACGGGCTTTCAAGCATGTCGACCCGCGAGAATCCAATTCGCCTGTTCGTGAGCCACTTCTGGGAGGAGAACGACGATTACTCGCGGGTATTTGAGTACCTCGAGGCGTCGGGCAAGTTCCATTACGTGACGACGAGCCAGCCGCACTCGAAGCGGCCGATCGACAAGGAAAGTCAACGCGAGGAGCTGCGTCGCGAAATCGCGCCCTGCGAGGTCGTCATCGTGGTGCCCGCGGCGTATCGCGCTGCGCCGGATCTCGTGCAGTTTCAGATGAACTTTGCGAAAGCGGCGGATCGTCCGATCGTGGCGATGGAGAATTTCGGCTCGACCGAGCCGCTGCCGAAGGCCATTCGCGATCTCGCGGATGAAGTGGCGGCGTGGAACGAGCGTCATCTGATTGACGCGCTGCGCAGGCAGGCGCGCCACCAGGAGACCACGCGCTGGGACACGATCGAGTTCAAGCTCGATTGAATGCGCGCCCTTCGGGGGCGCGCCGCAGCTCAGTTGCTCGCGATCAGCGAGCTCACCTCGAAGGGCGGCGGCGGCGCCTCGACGCTGCGCAATTGCACGACCGCTGCGCTCTGACGCGGGGCCTCGGCGGCCCGGCACAACAGACCGAAGATCTCGACGATGAGGGCGGCACAGTCGTCCGCTTCCTGGTTGGACATCTTGCGCACCGAGGCGACCACCGCGTCCTCCCCGCGCAATGGCTGCACGCCGGAGAAGCTCTTGACCACTTGCGAGAACGAGGCGCGCGCTTCGCTCGGCAGCTGATCCTCGGCGAGCGAGGCGAGGTGTCGTCGGTATGCGGTGATGAGTCGCTGCTTGATGGGGGTCGAGCGAACCAGCTCCAGGGTGGCAAAGTGCAAGTGTTCCCACGCGCTCATCATGTAAGCCCCATTATATCGAAGACCCAATACCTAAAGTGATTTCGAGGATGTAGCCGCTCTCGAGATCTTGTCAAATCAAAGCTCTGCGTTCGGAATATACAAGAGGATCGATAGAACGCAACGCGAAATTCGTAGCGTTTTTCGGAACAGCAAATGCGCATTGCGCCGCGTCTTTGTTCACGGGACAGCCGGCGCGAGGTCTGCCGCTTCGCCTCGCATACTTGAATTCTCATTGCATGATGTGCGTAAGCCATTGATTGAAAGATCAATGCTTCGCCGCAGGGGTCTGGCGGCCGGGTGCGCCGACCCCGCGCCGGGGGCGCCCTGCCTCGCCAAGCGGTGAACGGAGGAGCAACGAAAGCAGGATCGGCGCAACGCCGCTGCGGTCCTGCGAGCGCGCCCCGGGGGCGGTCTGCTGCGCGCGCTGCGCCGGGGGCCGGGCCGCTAGAGGTCTGCTGGAGTTGCGGTCGCCGGCTCCTCGGCGCTCGAGTGGGTCGCGCCGATCATCACGTACACGGCCGGCACCACGAAGAGCGTGAAGAGGGTGCCGATCCCCAGGCCCGTCGAGATCACGAGGCCGATCGCGTAGCGCGATGCGCCGCCGGCGCCCCGCGCGAACACGAGCGGCAGCACCCCGAGCACCATGGCGGCGGTCGTCATCAGGATCGGCCGCAAGCGGATGCCGGCGGCGGCGACGATCGCCGCGCGCTTGCTCTTGCCGCTCTTCTGCTCTTCGTTGGCGACCTCGACGATGAGGATGCCGTGCTTGCTGATGAGGCCGATGAGTGTGACGAGTCCGACCTGGGTGTAGATGTTGAGCGTGGCGCCGCCGATGCCGAGCGAGATGAAGATCAGTGCGCCGAGGATGGAGAGCGGCACGGAGATCAAGATGACGAGCGGGTCGCGGAAGCTCTCGTAGAGGGCGGCGAGGGTGAGGAAGGCAATGACAATGGCGAAACCGAAGGTGCCGATGACGCCGCTCGACTCAGTCACGAACTGCCGCGACGGACCGCCATAGTCGACCGTATAGCCCGAAGGCAGCGTGCGTGCGGCGAGGTCGCGCAGATAGTTGAGGGCGTCGGCTTGCGCTACGCCGATCGCCTGGACTCCCGACATGGTTGCGGAATTGAGCTGCTGGAAATGATTCAGGGTTTCGGGCACGGTTTCGGTGCGCACCCGCGCAATCGTCGACAGCGGCACCGGCACCGAGCCGATGTTCGCGATCGGGTAATCGAGCAGCTGCGCGGGGGAAAGGCGCGAGACCCGCTCGACCTGCGGGATGACCTTGTAGGAGCGCGTTTGCATGCTGAAGTAATTCACATAGCCGCCGCCGAGGAGGCTGCCGAGCGAGGACCCCACCTCACTCATGTTCAAACCGAGCTGCGCGGCCTTGTCGCGGTCGATCTCGACGACCGACTGCGGCAGGTCGTACTTGAGATCGGAGTCGAGGAACATGAACATGCCGCTTTTTTGCGCCTCGGCGAGGAAGGCGCGCGACACCTCGTTCAGCCTGAGCGCCGGCTCGGTGGTCTTGATGGCGAATTGAACCGGGTAGCCCTGTGCGCCCGGAAGAGAGGGCTGCTGGAACACGGCGATCTTCGCGCCCGCGACGTGGTTGAGATCCTGCTGGGCCTTGTTCTGTATCTGGGTGGCGGTCGGTCGCTGCTTGATGGGACCGAGAAGCAGGCCCGTGAACGAGGTTCCCGGCGCCTCGATCTGGAATACCTGGCTGATCCCGTGGATGGCATGCAGGATGCCAAAGGCCTGTGCGCCATAGAGGAGCTTGCGCTGCAGGGTCGCGTCGGGCGCGTAGGTCGAGATTGCCAGCACGAAGCTCTGGTCTTCCTGCGGTGCGAGCTCGCTCCTCGAGCTGCGATAGAGCAGCGCAATGCTCACGAGCACCAGCACGATGAACACCGTGGTGACCGGAAGGTAGCGCAGGCTGCGCTCGAGGCGTCGTTGATAGCCGCTGCGTAAACGATCGAAGCGCACGTCGATCCAGCGCACCAGTCGATCTTCCCAGCTCTCGCGGTCCGCGCGATGCGGCTTGAGGAGCTTCGAGCACATCATCGGTGAGAGCGTAAGCGCAATGATCGCCGATACCGTCACCGCGCCGGCCAGGGTGAAGACGAATTCGGTGAAGAGCGCGCCGGTGAGGCCGCCCTGAAACCCGATCGGGATGTACACGGCGAGCAGCACCACCGTCATCGCGATGATCGGCAGCGAGAGCTCGCGCGCGGCGTGCATCGCCGCCGCGAGCGGCGGGTCGCCCTGCTCGAGATGGCGGTTCACGTTCTCGACGACGATGATGGCGTCATCCACCACGAGGCCGATCGCCAGCACGAGGGCGAGCAAGGTGAGCAGATTGATGGAGAAGTGCAGCGCCAGCATGATCGCGAGCGTGCCGATCAGGGACAGCGGGATCGCGATCACCGGGATCAGCACCGAGCGCACCGAGCCGAGGAATGCGAAGATCACCAGCATCACGATGATCAGAGCCTCGACCAGCGTGAGGACGACCTCGTGGATCGAGGCGTTCACGAAGTCGGTCGAGTCGTACACGATCTGACCGACCAGACCCTGCGGCAACTGCGACTGGATCTCAGGGAATGCCTGGCGCACCCCCTGGATCACGGACAAGAGGTTTGCGGTCGGAGCGATCTGCACACCGATGAACACGCCGATCTTGCCATCGACCAGGACGCGCGATTCGTAGTCGTCGGAGCCGAGGACCACCTGGGCGACATCGCGCAGCCGGATGTTGGTGCCGTTCACCGACTTGACGATGAGATTGCGGAACTCCTCGAGCGTGTGCAGATTGGTGTTGGAGGTGAGGGTCACCTGCACCATCTGTCCCTTGGTCGTGCCGACGGCCGAGATGTAATCGTTCGCGGCGAGCGCGCTCGAGACCTCGGCAGCGGTCATGCCGTAGGCCTCGAGCTTGTGCGGGTCGAGCCAGGCGCGCAGCGAGAAGGTCTGACCGCCGAGAATCTCGGCGGTTTGCACGCCCTCGACCGCCTGCAGCTTCGGCTGCACGACGCGAATCAGGTAATCCGTGATCTGGTTCGCGGCCAGCGTCTTGCTCGCAAAGCCCATGTACATCGCATCGATGGTCTGGCCCACCCGCACGGTGATCACGGGTTGCAACGTGCCGCTCGGCAGCTCATTGAGCACCGAGTTGACCTTGATGTTGATCTCGGCCGCCGCCTTGGAGGTGTCGTAGTTCTGGCGCAGGTAGATGGTGATCGTGCTGGTGCTGCCCTGGCTGGTCGAGGTCATGTAATCGATGCCGTTCGCCTGGGCGACGGCGGTCTCGATCGGGGTCGTGATGAAGCCCGCAATCGCGTCGGGGTCGGCTCCCGGAAAGCTCGTCGAGATGGTAACCACCCCGTTTTCCGTCTTCGGGTACTGCAGCACCTGCAGTGCGCCGAAGGAGCGCAGGCCAACGACCAGGATCATGAGGCTGACGACCGAGGCGAGCACCGGCCGGCGAATGAAGATTTCGGTGAAGTTCATGCGCTACTCGTTGGGCGGGTTCGGATGCACGTCGTTGCTCGGCTCGACCGAGTTGTTGATCACGACGGGCGAGCCGTTGCGCAGCTTCATCTGGCCGGCCGAGACCACCTCATCGCCGACCTCCACGCCCGAGAGCACGGCGACCTGGTCGCCCCGGGTCGCACCGAGCTTGACGAAGCGCTGCTGCACCGTATCGGTCGGCTTGCCGTCGGGGCCGTGTCCGGCGCCGTGCTGAATCACGTAGACCGTGTCGCCGTAGGGGTTGTAGGTGATGCAGGTCTGCGGCAGGGTGACCTCGTCGTGCGGCTCGCCCGCCTGGATCGAGACGGTTGCAAACATGCCCGGAACGAGCCGCTTGTCGGCATTGCGGAATGAGGCACGGACCTGCACGTTGCGGCTCGCGGCATCGACCTTCGAATTGATGGCCTCGAGCGTTCCGCTGAAGCTCACGCCCGGGTAGGTGTCCACTCTGGCCGTGGCGCGCTCGCCGATCTTCAAGGTCGCAAGCGCCTGCTGGGGCACGTAGAAATCGATGAGGATCGGATCGAGCGCCTGCAGCGTGACGATCGTCGTGCCCGCGTTGAGATACTGGCCCACGTCGACCTGGCGAATGCCGAGACGGCCGGCGAACGGGGCATAGATGACCTTCTCCTTGATCAGCTGCTGTTGTGCGGCGACCTGGGCGCGCGCGGCCTTGAGCGTGGAGACATCCGTATCGATCTGCGCCTGGCTGACCGCCTGTGCGGCGAACTGCACCTGATCGCGCTTCAGCGTCTGCTCGGCGAGCTCGGCGGCCGCCTCGAGCTGGCTGAGCTTGGCCGGATCATCGTACGGGCGCAGCGTGAGCAGCGGCTTGCCCGCTGCCACATCGTTGCCGGAGTCGAACTCGAGATCCTCGACGATGCCCGAGGTCTGCGCGGAAAGATCCGCGCCGCGCACGGCACGGGTCGAGCCGACTGCCTCGATCTGCGTTTGCCAGGTGCTCTTGGCAGCCGTCACGGTCGAGACCGTCTGGGGCATTTGCGCAGCCGCGGCCATGATCTTGGCAAACTTGCCGCCAAAATAGATCTTGACCCCAAGGATGCCGCCGACCACGAAGACCATCGCGAAGACCACGATGATGAGCGGTACGAGCAACGAGCGGCGAGCGACGGCATCGCCGTCGTGGGTGGGTTCGATGGTGTTCACTTAGGATCCTGTCGATGAGCGGGAGGAGGCGGTCCCGACGTCCTGAAGAGCAGCGGCCGGGGCGGGTCTCGAGAGGCCGGGCGCAGGGCTCGAGAAGCTCGAGTCACCGAAGCTCGGCGCAGGAATCGCATTCTGCGGTCGCGCGCCGGGATCGCTGCGATTCCACCAACCACCGCCCAGGGCCTGAAACAGAGCGGCGGTGTCGGCGAAGCGCTGTGCGCGAGCCTTCACGAGGGAGATCGCCGCGGTCTGATGATTTTGCTCGGCCGTGAGCACCTGCAGGAAGCTTGCGCCGCCGGCCTTGTATTGCAGCTCGACGAGCGCCAGGCTGTCCGCCGCCGAGCGCTCGGCCAACACATTCGCCGCGAGCGTATCGGCATCACCCTGCAGGGCATAGAGCGTGTTGGCGACATCCTGAAAGGCGCTGAGCACGGTGGCCTTGTAGTTCGCAGCGGCGGCCTGCGCCGCGGCGACGGCGGCGCGGCGCTGGTGCAGGAGCTGGCCGCCCTTGAACACGGGCTGCGTGGCACCGCCGATCAAGCTCCAGATCACCGTGCCCGGACCGAAGAGGTCACTGAAGGCGAGCGAGTCCGCACCGCCGCTCGCCTGCAGGGTGAGTTGCGGCAGCATGTTCGCGGTGGCGACACCGATCTGCGCGACCGACTGGTGCAACAGAGCCTCGTACTGCTGCACGTCGGGACGCTGCTCGATGAACTTCGAGGGCACGCTTACCGGCAGATCCGTGGGCAGCGTGAGCGTCTCGAGCTTGAACTCGGCGCCGGCGTAATCGGCGGGCAGCTTTCCCACGTAGGTCGCCAGCAGGGTGCGCTGCTGAGCGAGCTGGGTGCGCAGCGGCGGGAGCGAGGCGAGCGTCGACTGAAGCGCAGCCTGCTGCTGCAGGACGTCGGCGCGCGAGGTGCCGCCGGCATCGAAACGCTTCTGGCTGATGTCGAGTTGCTGGCGCTGATCTTGCGCAATGCGCTCCGTGGCCGCGATCTGCTCCCGCAGCGAGGCCTCGGTGATCGCCGCCGTCACGACATTGGCGGTGAGCGCGAGATAGCTCGCCTCGAGCGCATAGCGCTGGTAGTCGGCCTGTGCGCGCAGCGACTCGACCTGACGGCGAACGCCACCGAAGGCATCGATCGTATAGCTCACATTCACCGAGGCACTGTTCAGGGTGTAGAGGAAGGAGCCGAGCTGCGGGAGACCGAACTGTTCGCCCGAGGCCTTCTCGCGCGTCACCTGATAGCCCGCCGAGACGCTCGGGCTCAGGGCGCCGCGCCCTGCCAAAGCGGTCTCGTTCGCCTGGCGAAGTGAGGCCTGGGCGGCCTCGAGCGTCGGATTGTGGGCAAGCGCCTGCGCGATCAGATCATTGAGGTCGCTCGATTGGAACAACGTCCACCATTGCCCGGGGATGTCGAGGGTTTCGACGAAGTGCTGGGCCTCCCCGCCCACCCCCGAGGAGGCGGTGGTTGGAGCTGCGAGGGTGCCTTCGGGCACGAACCCCGGGCCCGGAGGCGGCGGCGGAGCCCTGTAATTGGGACCGACCGCGCAGCTCGAGAGCGCGAACAGCCCGAGCACCGCGAAAGCCAGGCACCGCGATCGTTTCATCGGCGTGCGGCCTGGGCGCACTGAACCCTCATGACGGCCCTTCATGCCCATTCTCTTAGTTAATTCGTTTGTGATACTCACATTCTATGACTAAAATGTTCATTGTGAAAGAATCAGCTATCGAATGAATCTCCCGGCTTCCCAGCTCGAGCTGCTGGAGGCGAGCGTCAAGCGCCTGAGCGTCCGGCTGCCCGAGACCCCCGAGCTCTGCATTCTCATCGTGCGTGTGTTACAGCAAGTCGCACGCGAGTTGGGGGAGATGCTCGAGCAACGGTTGCGCCCCTTCGGCGTGTCCGAGGGGGAGTTTCGCGTGCTCGTGACGCTCTACTCGCAGCCTGAGTGCATTGGCCACCCGAGCGAGCTGTGCGCGCGCACTGCGCAACGTCCCGCGAACATGTCGCGCATCTGCGATGCGCTGGTCACGCGCGGTCTCATCACCCGCATCTCGAGCTGTGATGATCGCCGTCGCATGGTATTGCGGATCACGCCGCGCGGTGAAGAGCTCGTGGGTCAACTCTTGCCCACGCTGTTCAGCTCGCTCGGCCGGCTGTTCGAGGGTCTCCCGGAGCTGGAGCGGCGGCGATTGCTCGATCTGCTCAAGCATGTGGGCAAACAGCTCGAGACGACGGCGACGGCGACGGCCCAGCACGGCCCGCAATGAGCGGCGCGCGAGGCAAACGCGCGGCCTGGATCGCGCTCGTGCTCCTGAGCGGCTGCGCGGGGCTGCCGCCCAAGCCGCCCGCGGCGCAGCTGCCGCGTGAGGTGCCGCTGTCGCCACCCCCCGAGTCCTCGATCGGCGGACACTGGCCCATGACGCGCTGGTGGACGCGGTATGCTGATTCGACTCTCGATGCGCTCATCGACCAGGCGCTGCGCGACGCACCCTCGATCGCCACGGCTCACGCACGGTATCTGAATGCACGGCAGGCGGTGTCCGTGGCGAGCGCTGCGAGCGGCGCACAGGTGCAGGCGAACGCCGACGTTTCGCGCCAGCGTCTCTCGAGCAATGGGCTCTTCTCGCCCTCATTGCTCGGCTTCGATTGGTACAACCAGCATGATCTCGGCCTCTCGGTGAGCTACACCTTCGACTGGTGGGGCAAGCAACGCGCCACCGTCGAGGCCTCTCTCGATGAGGCGCACGCGGCGCAGGCCGAACGCAGCGCGGCGGCTCTGCTGCTTGCAAGCTCCATCGCGGACACCTACTTTGCATGGCAGGCGGATCAGGCGCGCATCGAGCTCGCGCGTGCCCGCGAGCAGACGATCGGACGCGAGCGGGAGATTGCCGCCGCGCGGGTCGAGGCCGGCGTGGCGCCGCCCGACGAGCTCGATCGGACCGAGCAATCGCTCGCCAGCGCCCGCGAGCAGCTGGCCGAGCTCGAGGGCTCGGCGGCGTTGCGGGTGGTCGCGCTCGCGGGCCTGCTTGGCTGCAGCACCGCCGAGCTCCCGCCCTTGCACGCGCGGTCGCTGCCGGCCATCGATGCGGCGCTGCCCGATGATGTGCGTATCGACCTGATTGCAAGGCGCGCCGACATTACCGCGAGCCGCTGGCGTGTCGAGGCGGCGGAGGAAGATCGGCGGTCGGCGCGCGCCGATTTCTTTCCGAACGTGAGCATCAATGCGCTCATCGGCGTCCAGAGCATCGATGCGGGAAAGCTGCTCGAATACTCGAGTCGTGTTCCGGGGGCGGGTGCGGCGCTGCACCTGCCGATCTTCGATGCGGGTCGGCTCAAGGCGCGCTATGGGGCGAGCGATGCGGCGGTGAACGCCGCGGTCGCGAGCTATCGTGACACGCTGGTGGCTGCTGCGCGCGAGGTGGCGAATGAGGCCACCACGCTCAATCGTCTCGCCGCCGAGCGCGCGCAGCACCTGCGAGCCCTCGAGGCGGCGGCGGCGCTCAAAGCAAGTGCCGCGGCCCGCGTCGCCCAGGGTGTGGTCGATCCGCGCACCGAGCTCTCGGCGACCGAGTCCTGGCTCGGCGAGCGCGACGCGCTCGTCGAGCTCGATGCGGCCGTGCTCGCGGCGAACATCGGCCTCACCCAGGCGCTGGGCGGCGGTTTCGAGCGCAGCGCGCAGCCATGAGCGCGACACCCGAGTCGCAGGAGATGGGGCCGGCCAATGGACGGCGGCGGCGCGTGCTGTTGCTGATCACGGGCGCTCTCGCAGTCCTCGGTGTGCTCTGGGCGCTCTACTGGGTGCTCGTGCTCGAGCGTCGCGAGCGCACCGACGATGCCTACGTCAACGGCAACAAGGTCGTGGTCTCCGCGCAGGTGGCGGGCACCGTGGTCGCGGTGCTGACCGATGACACGCAGCTCGTGCGGGCGGGCCAGGTGCTCGTGCGCCTCGATCCCACGGACGCACAAGTGGCGCTCGCGCGAGCCGCGAGCGCACTCGGCGAGACCGTGCGGCGCGTGCGTCAGCAGAAGGCGACCGCGGGCCAGTACGACTCGTTGATTGCCACACGACGCATCGAGCTCGAGCGGGCCCGGGCCGATCTTGCGAAGCGCGAGCCTCTGCTCGCAGCCCACGCGATCGCACCCGAGGAGGTGCGCCACGCGCGCGAGGCCGTGGCACTCGCCCAGGCGGCGCTCACCGAGGCGATCCGACAAGCGAATGCCTCCCATGCGCTCGTCGATGGCACCGAGGTGCCGAGCAATCCGGCCGTGCTCGAAGCGAAGGCGGCTTATCGTGACGCGTGGCTGGCCGCGCAGCGCAATGCCGTCATCGCGCCGGTGGCGGGTTATGTCGCCGAGCGCAGCGTACAGCTCGGCGAGCGCATTCAGCCTGGGGAGGCGCTGATGACGATCGTCCCCTTGAATGAGCTGTGGGTGGATGCAAACTTCAAGGAAGTCCAGCTGCGTAACCTGCGCCTCGGCCAGCCGGCCACCGTGCGCAGCGACCTCTACGGGGGAATGCACGTGTTTCACGGCCACGTGACGGGCATGTCGGCTGGAACGGGGGCTGCATTCGCGCTGCTGCCACCGCAAAATGCGACGGGCAACTGGATCAAGGTGGTGCAGCGCGTGCCGGTACGCATTCAACTCGACGAGCAGGATCTCAAGCAAGCGCCGCTGCGCGTCGGGCTCTCGGCGACCGTCACCGTCGATACGAGCGATCGCAGCGGCCCCGTGCTCGCGGCTCGGCCCAATGAGCGGGCCGTCGGTGAGACCCGGGTATACGGTGCGGACCTGGCGACGGCCAATGCGGAGGCCGATGGCATCGTGAAGCGCAATCTCGGTCTCGATCACTGAAGATCGCCATGGGCGCTCGACGATCGACTCCCCCGATTTACGTCGTCGCGCTCGGCGGCACGTTGCGGCCCAACTCCTCCACCGAGAAAGCGCTGCGGATCACGCTCGAGGCTGCGACACGCTCGGGCGCCCGCACCCGGCTCATCAGCGCCAGCGCGCTCGACTTGCCGATGTATCAGCCGGACAATCCGCAGCGCACGCCGGCGGCGCTCGCTTTGGTCAAGGAGCTGGCAGCGGCCGACGGTCTCATCCTCGGATCACCGGGCTATCACGGCAGCATCTCCGGCCTGGTGAAGAATGCGCTCGACTACGCCGAGGACCTGCGCAACGATCCGCGTCCGTACTTGAGCGGCCGCGCCGTCGGTTGCATCGCCACGGCGGGGGGCTGGCCTGCGGCGGTGAACACCCTCGGGGCCCTGCGTGAGATCGTGCACGCACTGCGCGGCTGGCCGACCCCGCTCGGCGCGGCGATCAACTCGAACGAGCGGGTCTTCGACGAGGGCGGTCTGTGCGTGTTGCCGCGCATTGCCCAAACTCTCGAGCTGATTGCGGCCGAAGTGCTCGAGTTCGCTCGCAATGTGCAGCGGGCCCGACCCGGCGATAGATGCAAGGAACCCTCGTGATGCGACGCACAGCGCTTCGTCGGATCTCACAGCCAAATCCAGACCTGGCCGACAGGTAGCCGCAGCGCACGATGCGATAGTGCCGGGGTCGGCGCCCGCCGATGCGTATCGGAGGTCCATCGATGAACAAGGATCAAGTCCAGGGTCGAGTCAAAGAGGCCACCGGCAAGGTGCAAGAAGTCGCCGGTCGGGTCGTCGGCAATCCCACGCAGGAGATCAAGGGGAAGGTCAAAAAGAACGTCGGCAAGGCTCAGGGGAAGCTGGGCGACGCCGCCGAGAATCTCAAGGACGAGACGCGGGACGACGAGGTGCGTCGCCCGTAAGCGCCGCCCCCTAATGATCAGGCGCCCCCGCTCGCGCCCCCTTTCATGGGGCACGCGCGGGCGGCGGCGCCGTGGCAAGGTCCATCAGCAGGCGGCTGAGCAGGTAGATTCGCGGCACCACGCTGTCAAGATCTATCCATTCCTGCTCGCTGTGAAAATCCCCGCCGACGATGCCGAGTCCATCGAGTGCGGGCGTCCCCTCGGCCATTGCGAGCGCCGACTCGCTGGCCCCCCCGTTTCCTGAGAGCGCGAGTGAGCGATCGAGCTCGCGGTAGATCGCCTGCGCGCGGTGCGCCAGCGCATCGATGCTCGGGTTCTCGATGAGCGGCGGATACGCTCGCTCGCTCGAGACGCTCACGAGCGTGTCGGGAACGACCGTCGCTCGTGCGAGCGCCTGGATGCGGTTGAGGACGCTCGTGAAGTCTTCAGGCCGGCGAAAGCGCACGTTGAGCGTCGCCTCGGCATGATCCGGAATGATGTTCGGGCGCTCACCCGCCGCGAGCAATGTGAGGTTGACGGTGGTGCCATCACCGACATGCGGGAGGAGCGACTCGAGCATCCCGAGCTGATGCACGAGCTCGACGGCGGCATTGCGGCCGTTCTGGGGCGCAATGCCGGCATGCGCGGCGCGTCCGCGCACCGTGAGCACGATATTCGCCGATCCCTTGCGCCATACGGTGAGTGCGTCGGGCGGATCGCCCGGCTCCATGTTCAGCTCGACGTCGCTGGCGCGTGAGAGTGAGCGGATGAGGTGACTCGAGCCCGGCGAGCCGCGCTCCTCGCTGTCATCGAGGAGCAGCGTGATGCTGGCGTACTGCTCGAAGCCCATGTGCTTGAGGATCGAGAGCGCCGTCAGCGCGGTCACGATTCCGCCTTTCTCATCTCCCACGCCCGGGCCCAGGGCGCGTGAGCCTTCGATGCGAAACGGACGCCGCGCCGCGGTGCCGGGTCCGAACACGGTATCGATGTGCGCAATGATGAGGATGCGGGCGCGGCCGCTGCCATGAACGGTGGCGACGAGATTGTCGGGCAGCTCCGCGCTCTCCGCGGACTCGTGGTGCACCTCGGCGCCGAGCGCAATGAGCTTCGGCTCGAGCACCGCCAGTACCCGCTTGCCTCCCTCCGTATCGCCGGTGCCCGAATCGATATCGACGAGCTCGCGCAGCAAGTCGAGCGCCGCCGCTCGACTTTGCTCGACTTCTTGATACACGCGCGAGTCAGGTTGCGCGGCGCGCGCCTGGAACATGGGTGCGAGGCTGCCGAGCGCAGCGAGCGCCGTGAGAATCATCGACTTCATGAAGGCCCCCTTTGCCCGCCACGCTGCATGCGAGCAGCACCTCGCGCGGCTGCGCGGGACCCATCCTACCCGATGGACGGGTGCGCGCTTATGAGAAAGAATACCGTGCGCGCCGCTGCCGAGGCGGAAGCGCGCACTCGATCACCCATCAGACAGACAACGAGGGCACTCAACATGATCGGCTATGTGACACTGGGAACCAACGATCTGGCGCGTGCGGCGCGCTTCTACGATGCCTTGCTGAGCGACCTCGGCGCGAAGCGCATCATGGAGAACGAGCGGTTCATCGCTTGGGGCAGGGATATGACCTCGCCCGGACTCGGCATCACCTATCCCTTCGACAAGAAACCGGCGAGCGTGGGTAATGGGGTCATGGTCGCGCTCGCCGTGGATTCCACGGAGAAGGTCAATGCACTCCATCGTAAGGCCATCGAGCTGGGCGGCCGGGACGAGGGCGCACCCGGGCCCCGGGGCGAGGGCTTCTACGCCGGCTACTTCCGTGACCTCGATGGCAACAAGCTCAATGTCTTCGTCTTCGGTTAGCACGCCATCGGCGCGCCGCCGCCGCTCGGGCGCGGCGCTTTTCACGCTCGTGGGTCTTCTGGCGCTGCCGGTGCTCGAGGGGCATTCGGCATCGGAGGCCTCCTCGGCGCGAGCGCTGCTCGGCTACAGCGTGCCGGCGAGCGAGCAGCAACGCGCGTGGGAGCGGCGCTTCAGGGAGGGAATCAATCCGGCAAACCTGCGTGAGAACCTGCGCCGGCTGAGTGCCCACCCGCATCATGTGGGCTCGCCCTACGACAAGGACAATGCGGAATGGATATTGGCGCGCTACAAGGAGTGGGGGTTCGATGCGCACATCGAGTCTTTCGACGTTCTGTTCCCCACCCCCAAAGTGCGCCTGCTCGAGATGCGCGAGCCGACCGTCTATCGGGCGACCCTGGCCGAACCTCCCATCCCCGAAGACCCGACCTCCGACCAGAGCGCCGAGCAGCTGCCCACCTATAATGCCTATTCGGCGGATGGCGATGTCACCGGACGGCTGGTGTACGTGAACTACGGCAACCGCGACGATTACGAGGAGCTCGATCGTCGCGGGATCTCCGTGAAGGGGGCCATCGTCATTGCGCGCTACGGTCATGGCTGGCGGGGAGTGAAGCCCAAGGTGGCCGCCGAGCACGGCGCGATCGGCTGCATCATCTACAGCGATCCGCAGCAGGACGGCTTCACGCAGGGTGATGCGTATCCCAAGGGCGGCTGGCGTCCGCGCGAGGGCGTGCAGCGGGGCAGCGTCATGGACACCGACTATCCCGGTGATCCGCTGACCCCGGGGGTGGGCGCGACCGCTCACGCAAAGCGCCTTGCACTCAAGGACGCCCCGACGATCCAGAAGATCCCGGTGTTGCCCGTCTCCTACGGGGATGCGCTGCCGCTGCTCTCTGCACTCGGCGGGCCGGACGTGCCTGAGGCCTGGCGCGGGGGCCTCAACATCACTTATCACATCGGCCCGGGGCCCGCGGTGGTGCACCTGGTGATGCAATCGAACTGGGACCTCAAGCCCGTCTACGACGTGATCGCAACCCTCAAGGGCGCGACTCATGCCGATCAATGGGTGCTGCGGGGCAATCACCACGATGCCTGGGTGAACGGCGCCGAGGACCCTCTCGCCGGACAGGTCGCGCTGCTCGAGGAAGCGCGCATGCTGGGCATGCTGCACAAGGCGGGCTGGATGCCGGCTCGCACCATCATTTATTGCTCCTGGGACGGTGAGGAGCCGGGGCTTCTGGGCTCGGTCGAATGGGTGGAGACACATCGTGCGGATCTCCAGCGGCACGCGGTGGCGTACATCAATTCCGACACCAACGAGCGGGGCTTTCTGTTGCCGGGCGGCACGCAGGATCTCGAGACCCTGATCAGCGAAGTGGCGCGCGACATCGAGGATCCCGAGACACATCTGTCGGTGTTCGAGCGCTCCCACCTCTACAGCATCGGCACTGCCAAGGATGCGGACGAGCGCGCCGAGGTGCGCAAGCGCTCAGATCTCGAGGTGACGGCGCTCGGCGATGGCTCGGATTTCACGGCCTTCCAGGACTACGCGGGCATACCGACGCTCGACCTCGAATTTGGCGAGGAAAACGATGGCGATCAGTATCACTCGATCTACGACGACTTCTACTGGTACACCCACTTCGTGGATACGGATTTCCTCTACGGTCGGGCGCTCGCGCAGACCGCGGGTACCGCCATCATGCGGCTCGCCGATGCCGAGATCATTCCACTCGACTATGCACCGCAGGCCGATGCCATTGCCAAATACGAGGCCGAGCTCGAGAAGCTTCTGAAGGACAAGCAGGACGAGTACACCGAGCGCAACCTCGAGATCGATGAGGGGGTCTACAAGGCGTTGCTCGATCCGCGGCGACCGGTCGGTCCGCCTCCGGTGAAGGCCATGCCGCCCTTCATGAACTTCGCGCCGATGAAAAATGCGATTGCGACGTTGAAGAAAAGCGCCGATCACTATTCAAGCGCTCTCGCGCACCTGGCAGCCCACGACTCCGAGGCGCTGCCCCTCGCCGCCCGCGAGCGGGTGAATGCGGCGCTGCTGCGCGTGTCGCGACTTTTCCTGAACGAGCAGGGCCTTCCCGAGCGATCCTGGTTCAAAAATCAGATCTATGCGCCCGGGGCTTATACGGGGTATGACGCGCGGCCCATTGCCGCGGTTCGGGAGTACATGGATCAGGAGAAGTGGCGCGAGGCCGACGCGCAGGTGCCGGGGGTGGCCGAGGTGATCGTGCGCGTGGCCTCGGGGATCGAGGCCGCCGCGCATGAGCTCGACCGGACGCTGTCGGGCGGATCCTGAGCCGGCGGCGGTCCGTCGGCCCCCCTCGGGAAGGCGGGGCGCCCTATTGGACGGGGCGTCGCAATTTCACGAACTTAGGCCACATATCGTCCGCCAAGTGTGAACCGGCCTTCAGTTTTCCGAGCGATACGCCGATATCCTCGGGCGAATGAATGCCCCAGCCGCCGGTAGGGATACCACATGCCGCGCGATCTTTGCGGTCGCCCTTGCCGGGCGCGCCCGCCGCGGCGGCGTTTGCATGGAATCACCTCATGGCTAGGTCGACGATGCTCGTGCATCGCATCCTGCTGGTCGACGACAACGTCGCGATCCACGGTGACTTTCGCAAGGTCTTGGGCTACGACGAAGCCGGGGAGAGCCAGGCGGCGCTCGCGCTGCTCGAAGCGGACTTGTTCGGTGACGCCAAGAGCAATGCCTCGCGTCCGAACTTCGACATCGATTCCGCCTATCAGGGACAGGAGGCGGTCGCCATGGTGCGCCAGGCGCTCCTGGATCGGCGTCCTTATGCGATGGCGTTCGTCGACATGCGCATGCCGCCCGGTTGGGACGGACTCGAGACCATCGAGCACCTCTGGGCGGTGGATCCTGACGTGCAGATCGTCATCTGCTCGGCGCATACCGACTACGACTGGTCGGAGGTGGTGGATCGGCTCAAGCACCCCGACAAGCTTCTGGTGTTGCGCAAGCCCGCCGAGCCCATCGAAGTCTTGCAATGCGCGACGGCGCTGACGCGCAAGTGGCAGAACGAGCGCCTGGTGCGCGAGCAGATGGATCGCCTCGAGCAGGTCATCACGCAGCGCACGCGGGGCCTCGAGGCGGCCAATCGACAGCTGCGTCATCTCGCGACACACGATGCGCTCACCGGCCTGCCCAATCGGGTCTTGCTCGAGGACCGGCTCACGCAAGTCGTCGCGCACGCCGATGGCGATGGGCGCTCCTTCGCGCTCATGGTCTGCGATCTCGATCGCTTCAAGACCGTCAACGATTCACTCGGTCACCATGCGGGCGATGAGTTGCTGCAGGAGGTGGCGCGCCGTCTGACCGCGCTCATGCGTCCGGTCGACACGGTGGCGCGTCTCGGGGGCGATGAGTTCGTGCTGCTCGTGACCTCGATCCACGACGTCGAGGACGCCAAGCGGATCGCCGCCAAGGCCATCGAGGCGCTGCAGGCGCCGGTGCGCATCGCGGGGCTCGACGTGCACACCTCGCCGAGCATCGGCATCGCATTCTATCCGACCGATGGTACGACCATCGAGACTCTGACCGCGCACGCCGATGCGGCCATGTACTGCGCCAAGCAGCGTGGTCGCGGCAATGTGCAGTGCTTCGCGCGCGGGATGGACGCCGGGTCCGAGGAGCGTGTGCAACTCGAGAGCGATTTGCACCAGGCCATTGCGCAGAAGCAGTTCGAGCTCTATTACCAGCCGAAGGTGAACACCTCGAGCGGGGCGGTGCGCAGCGCCGAGGCACTCATTCGGTGGCGTCATCCGAGCCGCGGGCTCATCCCCCCCGATGGGTTCATTCCGCTGGCCGAGGAATGCGGGCTGATCGGTGCGATCGGCGAGTGGGTGGTGCGCGAAGCGTGTCGACAGGCGCGGGCGTGGCAGGATGCGAAGCTGCCGCCCATGCGCATCTCGGTCAATCTCTCGCCCTCGCAGTTCCGCGGCGGTGGACTTACCGATACCATCCGGCGGGCGCTCGATGACATGGGCCTCGAGGCTCAGTATCTCGAGATCGAGCTCACGGAGAGCGCAGTCATGAGCGATCCCGAGGAGTCGATCGCGATTCTCGAGGAGCTCTCGCAGATGGGCGTGCTCGTCTCGGTGGACGACTTCGGAACGGGCTACTCGAGTATGAGCTACCTCAGGCGACTGCCCATCGATAAGCTCAAGATTGACCGGGTCTTCATCAATGAGATCGTGAGCCGTCCGGAGGACGCCTCGATCGTGCGCGCGATCGTCTCGCTCGCCCACAGCTTGCGCCTCAAGGTGGTCGCCGAGGGCGTGGAGACGCCCGCTCAGCTCGACTTCCTCAGGGCCGTCGGCTGTGATGAGTATCAGGGCTACCACTTCAGCCGTCCGGTGCCGGCGTCCGAGTTCGAGCGGTTGGTGCGCGCCGCCGCCGTGCCCAACGCGACGCTCACGCAGGACGAGGCGATGCGCACCCACAGCAAGCTCGCCGCCTACCGGCGCTCCTGAAGCGCCGCAGCCGCTGGCGGCGGCGTGCCGCTGTGCCTACAATCGTGCTCGCCGCCCCATCGCGCCGCCTCGAGGAGTGAACATGGCCCCGGAACTGCGCACGCTCGGCTGGGCGACGATCCTGGGACTTGCCTATGTCCTCACGGCCGCTGCCTTTGCCACGCAGCAGCGCGGTTTGCGCTGGAATGCCGGCAATCGCGACGGCGAGGTGAAACCGCTCTCCGGAGCCGCCGCTCGGGCCGCGCGGGCCAACCACAATTTTCTCGAGACCTTCCCGTTCTTCGCCGCAGCGACGCTTGCGGTCGTGCTTGCCCAGAGGAGCAGCGCCCACACCGCCTTTGCCGCGCAGCTCTACTTGTGGGCGCGCGCCGCCTATCTGCCGATCTACCTCATCGGGATCCCTTACGTGAGGACGCTCGTTTGGGCGGCCGCGTTCTGGGCGGTTCTACAAATGCTCGGGGCTCTTCTCTAGGAGCCGAGTCCAGCCCCTCGAGCACGGCGCCCTGCTCGAGCAACAGCGCGCGCAGAATCGAGCGATGGCAGCGGCCCTCATCGGCGCAGTAGCAGCCCACGGACAGATCGACGCTTCGCGAAAGCGCAGCGATGAGCGCGAGGACCTCGCGCGGGCCGGGCTGCGCCATCTCACGCCGGTAACGGCGGGTGAAGCTTCGCCAGTCGCCCTCGGAGCGCGCCTTCAGAGCCAGCGCGACGGCGGCCGCGCTCGGAGCAAGAATCGGCAGCCAGACATCGAAAAAATTCCGTTCGGCATACTGGGTGCGGGGCACCCCGCGCGGCGGACGCCGCACGGTGCCGAGTCTCAGCCCCTCGTGCGGCGCGCGCGGGGAGCCGAGACGTACAACGCGGAG
>DATGIA010000035.1:0-8214 GCA_035307465.1 Steroidobacteraceae bacterium | reverse complement strand
GCAGCCATAGCCGCAGCACGTATCGGCCAGCGTGACCACGACACCCGCGTGTAAATAGCCGTTGGGCGCGAGCAGTTCCTCTCGCAAGGTCAGCTCGGCCGCAACCTCGCGCTCGCCCAGATGAGTGAAGCGAATTCCGATCAATCCGGGAAATTTGCCCTCGCCTCGCCGATTCAATGCCTGCAGATCGACCGTGCTCATTCGAGGAACTCCACCACCCCCGTGGCGAGCGAGTACTCCGCGCCCACCACGAGCAGCCCGTCATTCTGGATGAGATGCTCGATGATCTCCGAGCCATGGCGCAGGCGATCGACCGAAGCTTTGATGTTGGCGCGCACGGCTTCGTTCACCAGCGCCTGCGGATCGCTTCCCACGCCGCGCGCGATGAGTCCTTCGACGGCGGGGCGCACGAGATCGACGATCGAGCGCAGGTTGCGCGACTGGTTCTCGCGCGGACGCTTGAGCTGCTCGAGCGTTGCCTGCACGGCGCCGCAGTTCGAGTGGCCGAGCACCACCACGAGCCGGGTGCCGAACTGTTCCGCGGCGAACTCGACGCTGCCGATCTGCGAGGGCGCCACGATGTTGCCGGCGACCCGGATCACGAAGAGATCCCCCAGCCCCTGATCGAACACGATCTCGACGGGGACGCGCGAATCGGAGCAGCCGAGGATCGCGGCGAACGGCGCCTGCCCGCTGGCAAGCTCCGTGCGCAGGGCGCGGCTCGGCAGAGTGGCGCGGCTGCGCACGTCCGCGACGAAGCGGCTATTGCCCTCGCGCAGCAGCTCGAGCGCTTCCCGCGCCTTGATCATCTGCGGCGGCCTCTAGAGGCGACGGCCGTCCGAACGGCCCTCACCGAGCAGGCGTGCCGGCAGGAACAGCAATGCCCGCAGGAACAACAACACCGCCTCGACGAGGATGCTGAGCACGCGGAAAGGCAGCACCACGAACCACAGCAGCCACAAAAGCGGAAAGAGCGCGAGGGCCGCGAGGGCGAGCGGCCAGCATGCGAACAACAAGACCCACCAGAGGATGACCGACCACATGAAGAATCTCATCGCGGTATGTTAACCCGCCTTGGCCCTGAGTCGCGCACGGCGCTCGAGACTTGCCTGCGGCCAGAAATCCGCAGCGCGGTAATACTCAGGCACCGCGGGTATGTGGGGCGGCAGCGTGACCCAGGGCTGCTTCGTGGAGGTGTATATGTGGATGTCGGGCGGAAAGCGGTCCGGATCATCGAGCGTTCCGATCCGCACGAAGCGCACCGCATCGCCCGAACCGGCGTAATTGCTCCAGAGCGCCAGGCGACAGCGCGGGCAGCGCGCAATTTTCTGTCCCTTGCCGCTCGCACTCGGCGTGGCAATGATCTCGACCTCGCCGCCCAGGAGCACGACGTGCTCCGCCTCGATCAGGCCATTGAGTGCGAATGCGCTGCCGCTCTCCCGCTGGCACCAGCGACAGTGACAGCAGTGCACGAACATCGGCGCATCCTGAAGGCGATAGCGCACGAATCGACAATCGCATCCGCCCTCGAGCGGGGCTGCGGCATTTCCCATGGTCCCTCCAATGAGGAGCTGCTGTCCGCCCCCCTCCTCACATACAGGGCCCGATGCTAGCAAATCGAGACGCCGGCGACGGCCGCGGTGCGCTCCCGCCGCCCCATCTGTTCGTGAACATGGCGGCTCGCTATACTCCGCCCCCGAATTCCTGCCATTTTCAGCGAGTTACCGTGTCCCAGCCAGAAGCCTCCGATACCCATTTCTTTAACTCCTTCAGCGTGGTGCTGGGGCTTCTGATTGCCTTCGCGATCGTGCTGTTCGCCTTTGCGCGCGCCGTCGGACGCGACCAGCAAGGTCGCGACATCCTCGAGGATCCGTTGCACGTCAAGGCGGTCGAGCAGAACATTGCCCCGTTTGCGCACGAGGCGATCGCCGGCCAGGACAACAGCGCGCTCGCCATCGCGGCGACACCACCCACGGGCGCGGCGGGTGCGGCCGCCGCCGTACCGACCACCGGTGAGGATGCCTTCAAGCAGGTTTGCTCGGCATGCCACGGGGCCGGCATCAACGGCGCACCCAAGTTCGGCGATCACGCCGCTTGGGCTCCACGCATCGCACAGGGCAAGGACACGCTCTATGGTCATGCCATCAACGGCTACAAGGGGATGCCCGCGCGCGGCGGCACCACGTGGCCGGATGCGACCGTCAAAATGGCGGTCGACTACATGGTGAGCCAGGCGAAGTAAGCCCGAGCGCCCGAGCCCGCACCCCCGCGGGCTTCCCCACAGCCGCTACGCGGCCGAATCGCCCTCGAGGGGCGCATGGTGGCTGGTTCGCAGCCGCACCGCTTCCGACAAATCGCAGCTGCGGATCTGCGGCACCCCGGCGAGGTCCGCGCAGCTGCGCGCGACCCGCAGCACCCGATGATAGGCGCGCGCCGAGAGCCCGAGGCGCCGGATCGCCGTGCGCGCGAGCAAGGTCGAGCCGGGATCGAGCCGGCATAGGCACTCGAGCTCGCTCGCATCGAGGCGTGCATTGAGCTTGCCCTGTCGGGCTTGCTGGCGCCGCTGCGCCTGCGCGACGCGCGCCGCGACCACGCCCGAGGACTCGCTCCCGGGAGCGCGCTGCGTGAGATGCTCCTCCGAGAGCAGCGCAAGCTCGACGTGCAGATCGATCCGATCGAGGAGCGGTCCGGAGACGCGGCCGCGATAGCGCTCGATCTGAGCACGCGTGCACCGGCAGCGGCCCCGCGCCTCTCCCACGAACCCGCAGGGGCACGGATTCATCGCCGCCACCAGCTGAAAGGAGGCTGGAAACTCACAGGTGCGCCGCGCGCGGGCGAGCAAGATGCGCCCGCTCTCGAGCGGCTCGCGCAGCGCCTCGAGCGCATTGCGCGGAAACTCGGGCAGCTCGTCGAGGAACAGCACGCCGTGGTGCGCGCGCGCGATCTCACCGGGGCGAAAGTCCGCGTGTCCGATGAGCGCCCCCACCGAGGCCGTGTGCTGCGGCGAGCGAAACGGGCGTTGCAAGACCTGTGTCGGCGCGAGGACCCCGGCGGCTGACTCGAGGCAGGCGACCTCGAGCGCTTCCTCCGGCGAGAGCGGGGGCAGCAAAGCCGGCAGGCACTGCGCGAGGAGCGTCTTTCCGGTCCCTGGAGCGCCCACCAGCAGAAGACCGTGTCCGCCTGCCGCCGCAATCTCGAGTGCGCGCTTCGCCGCGAACTGGCCGCGCACGTCCGCCAGATCGGGCGCCCTCGAGCCGCCGCCGCCGCCAGCGCTGGCGCCGGCGCCGGCGCCGGCGCCGCGGTCGGCCAGCACGGGCGATGGGAGCTCGAGCGACCCGCGCAGGGCCTGCGCGACTTCGAGCAGATTGCTCGCTAGCTTGATGCGGCAGCTCGCCACCCAGCGAGCCTCGCCCTCGTTCGCGCGCGGCACGATGATCTCGCGATCGGTGCGCAGCGCGGCCCGCAACGCCGGCAGCAGCTTCGCCGTCGCCCGCAGCTCACCGCCGAGCGCGAGCTCGCCATATAGCTCGTGGCGCCTCAGCGGCTCGGGCGACAGCTGGCCGCTCGCCGCCAGAATGCCGATCGCAATCGGCAGGTCGAAGCGCCCGCCCTCCTTCGGCAGATCGGCGGGAGCGAGATTGACGGTGAGGCGCCCTGCGGGGAACTCGAAGCGCGAGCTCAGGATCGCCGATCGCACCCGCTCCCGGCTCTCGCGCACCACGGCCTCGGGCAGGCCGACGAGAGCAAAGGCAGGCAAGCCCGGTCCGAGATGCACCTCGACGCGCACCGGCGGCGCCGCGAGGCCCGTCGGCGCGCGACTCAATGCCGTGCTGACGGGCAGGGTCACGCTTTTCCGCCGCTGCGCTCGCCGCCCGCCCCCGCCGCCGCCCCGACGTCAGGTGCGCGGCGCCCCCGCGTCGGGCGGCCCCGCTTCGCTCGCGGCAGCCGCCGCGGCCAGCTTCGCCTCGAGCGCTTGCAGGCGCTCCTCCAGGCGGCCGAGAGCAGTTTGTGTGCGAGCCAGCACCGCCGCCTGCACGTCGAACTCGCTACGCGGCACCAGATCGAGCTTGGCGAGCTGCGCCTGCAACACGGCTTTGAAGTTGCTCTCGAGATCGCGCCCGAGATTGCGCAGCGACGGCGGTACGGCATCCGCGAGCCGCCGCGCAAGATCATCCAGCATATTCGCATCCATCACATCGCTCCCCGGCTCTTGCTCGTGACCGCACTCCCGGCGCGCACGCCTCGCGCCGCACGCGCCATCGCGGTGCGCGCCTGCACGGACCGTGGCGCCAAACCGCTGATTCTCCACGCTCACCCCGCCCGGCCGCACTGGCACGGAAGGTGCAGAACATGGTGTGCATGGTACCCGGCCGCGGGCTTGCAACAGAGGTCTAATTCAGGCGCATGCAGCGATAAATGAAGCTCATCACGGCGATCATCAAGCCCTTCAAGGTGGACGAGGTGCGCAAGGCGGTCGCCGACATCGGCATCCAGGGAGTGACGGTCACCGAGGTGATGGGCTACGGACGTCAGCGAGGGCACGCAGAGATCTACCGCGGCGCCGAGTACCGGGTGGATTTCTTGCCGAAGGCCAAGATCGAGCTCGCGGTGGATGATTCGATTGCCGAGCAGGTCATGGAGGCGGTGTGCAACGTGGCGCGCACGGGCAAAACGGGCGACGGCAAGATCTGGGTGCTCGAGCTCGAGCAGGCGCTGCGTGTGCGAACGGGGGAGACAGGATCGGAGGCGATTTAGTCAACGGGTCGGCTCTCGCCTCGAGCGAGCACGACCGAGAAATCGATTAGGAGCATCTCGCGCCGGCAAGCCAGCCAACTCCCCCGTCGGTGCGATATCCCGCGGCGCGGGTCCTCACGGACCCGTGCCGATTTTTTAAAAACGGCCGCCGCGAACAGGGGGGAGCTGCATCACGCCCCCGGACTGTCATGCTGTGTTGCAGCATCCGGGTGCATTTCCGCCGGGTTGCCGGCATCCTTAGGGGGCAGGAGGAATCCGCATGAAACTGGTCGTTGCGATCATCAAACCCTTCAAGCTCGACGACGTCCGTTCGGCCCTGGCCGAGATCGGCATTCAGGGCATTACCGTGACCGAGGTCAAAGGTTTCGGGCGGCAAAAGGGCCACACTGAGCTTTATCGTGGCGCAGAGTACGTCGTCGATTTTCTGCCCAAGGTGAAGCTCGAGCTCGCGGTCGACGACGAGCAGGTCGAGCGAGTGGTCGAGGCGATCATCGAGACCGCTCGCACCGGCAAGATCGGCGACGGCAAGATCTTCGTCTCCGAGCTCGGGCAGGCGGTGCGCATCCGCACCGGCGAATCGGGTTCGCGTGCATTGTAGGTTGGGAGACAAGGTGATGAAACGCGTTCTGGTGTGCGCGGCTTTGTTGATCTGGTCGGGGGTCGCCTCGGCGGTCGTCTACAAGTGGGTGGACGCCAAGGGCGACGTGCAGTACGGCGATCGGCCTCCCGACGGCGTGAAGGCCGAGGTCGTTGAGCTCCTCGGCACGCACCCGGGTCAGCAGCAGCACGCGAGCAGCAAGTCCGAGGCGCCGAGCCCGAAGGCTCCGCCGCTCGATCCTTCGGTGAAGGATCCGACCAAGGCCGTGGCCGACGATGTCGCGGCGACCAAGCAAAAGCAATGCGCCGATGCGCAGGAGCGTTATCGCAAGCTCATCGAGGGGCGCCGGCTCTACAAGACGGGCGAGAACGGCGAGCGCCAGTACCTCTCCTCCGAAGAGATCGACTCCGAGCGCTTGAACGCCAAGCGCGATATCGAAGAGATCTGCAACAGCCCGACCTAGCGGCTGCCCCCTCGCGGGGCGGGCGGCGAGCCGGCCGGCGCGAGCCCACCACCCTCCTTTGCCGCACGCGGTGCGAAGCTTTAGGCTTGGCGTTTGCGTCGCATGACGCGCCTCCTCGAGAACGCTATGCAGACCGGCTTCGTGGGCTTGGGTGCGATGGGATCCCACATGGCGCGCAATCTCGCCGCCGCGAAGCTGCTGCTCGGCGTCTGGAATCGCACGCCCGAGAAGGCTCAAGCGCTGAGCGAAGAGCTCAAGTGCCATGCCTTCCCGAGCCTCGCCGAGCTCGCCGCGCACAGCGAGGCGGTCGTCATCTGCGTCTCGGCCGACGAGGACGTGAAGTCGGTGGTGGCGGGACTCGAGCAGGGCTTGAGCCCGCGCATGATCGTGATGGATTGCTCGACGATTGCCGCGCGCACCGCGCGCGAGCTGTCCGAGCGGCTCGCGCCCCTGGGCGTCGCCTTTCTTGACTGCCCCGTGAGCGGCGGTGTGGAAGGTGCGCGCACCGCCTCGCTCGCAATCATGGCGGGCGGTGAGGAAGCCGAGTTCAACCGGGCGCGACCCGTGCTCGAGGCGCTCGGCAAGACCATTGCCTGGCTCGGTCCGAGCGGCGCCGGGCAGGCGGCCAAGGCGACCAATCAAATCATGTGTGCCGGCATCATCCAGGCGGTCGGCGAAGCGATGGCTTTCGCGCGCGCCGAAGGCTTGCCGCTCGAGCGCCTCATCGACACCCTGGGCAAGGGCGCCGGATCCTCCTGGTACTTCGTCAATCGCGCGCCCTTCATGGCGCATCAGTCCTATCCCGCGGGCTTTCGCGTGCGCCTGCATGCGAAGGACCTGCGCATCTGCCGCGAGATGGCCGCGGAGAAGGGTGCAACGCTGCCGGTGATCGAATCGACGCTGCAGCAGTACGGCCGTCTCATCGTCGAGGGATTCGGCGACGAGGACATCTCCGCGATCTACCGGCTCAAAGCCGAGTTGTTTCCGTCGCTCGGGCACGAGAAGTCGTGAGCTCCGCGCCCGCCGGCGTGCTGCGGATCGCGACGCGCAAGAGCGCGCTCGCCCTGTGGCAGGCCGAGCACGTCGCCGCCGCGCTGCGCGCCCGGCACCCGGCGCTCACCGTCGAGCTGGTGCCGCTCACGACCAAGGGCGACCGAATTCAGGATCGCAGCCTCGCCGCCATCGGCGGCAAGGGCCTGTTCATCAAGGAGCTCGAGAGCGCGCTCGAGGAGAACCGCGCGGACGTAGCGGTGCACTCGATGAAGGATGTGCCGAGCGAGATGCCGCAGGGGCTCCTGATCGCCGCGGTGCTGCCGCGCGCCGATGCGCGCGATGCGCTCATCACGGCTCGCGCGCCCTCGCTCGCGCAGCTCCCGCGCGGCGCGCGCCTCGGCACCTCAAGTCTGCGCCGCCAGGCGCAGCTGCTCGCGGCGCGCGGCGACCTGCGCATCGAGCCGCTGCGCGGCAACGTCGACACGCGCTTGCGCAGGCTCGAGTCGGGCGAGCTCGATGCCATCGTGCTTGCCTGCGCGGGACTCATGCGCCTCGGGCTCGAGGGGCGCATCACGGCGCGCCTCGAGCCCGAGATCTCCCTGCCCGCGGTCGGTCAGGGCGTGATCGGGGTCGAGTGCCGGGCGGACGACGCGCGCTCGCGCGCGCTCGTCCAGGTGCTCGAGGATGGCCCCACGCGCGATGCGCTCGAAGCCGAGCGTGCCTTCGCCCGAAGACTCGGCGGCAGCTGCCAGTCGCCGGTTGCCGCGCACGCGCGGCTCGAGGGCGATGCCCTGACCCTCGAGGGTCTGGTGGCCGAGCCCGACGGCTCACGCATTTTTCGCGACCGCCTGAGCGATCGGCCGCAGGCTGCGCGCGAGCTCGGTATCCGGCTTGCGGAGCGCGTGCTCGCCGCCGGAGCCGCACCGCTCCTCGAGCGCTTGCGCGACGGGTAGCGGCGGTGCCCGCTCTCGAGGGCCTCGGAGTCCTGGTCACACGGCCCCGGCCGCAGTCCTCGCCCCTGTGTCATCGGCTCGAGCTCGAAGGCGCTCGGGCGATCTGCTTCCCGACCCTGGTGATCGAGCCCATGGGCGAGCGGCGCGCGCTCGCCGCGCGGGCCGGCCCGCTCGCCACCTTCGACCTGGTCATCTTCGTGAGCGCCAACGCCGTGCGCTTCGGCGCCGAGCTGCTCGAGCAGCGGCGCGACGTGGCGCTGGCCGCCCTGGGTCCCGCCACCGCCCGTGCGCTCAATCAAGCGGGGTATCGGGTGGCCGTGCAGCCCGAGGAGGGTATCGACAGCGAGGCGCTGCTGCGCCATCCGCGCCTGCGCAGTGCGGCCGGGAAGCGCTTTTTGCTGGTGAAGGGCGAGGGCGGCCGTGCGCTTCTCGAGGAGGAGCTCAAGCGACGC